>JBCCWV010000001.1:0-103938 GCA_039192745.1 Verrucomicrobiota bacterium
AGGGTATCTCCATCATGGTAAAAGATAACTTCTCCGCAGCCGAGGCAAACAACAGCCTCCCATTGTTTCGATGCTTCTTTCCAACTCAAGTAATAGTCTGCGCGGAACCCACCGCAAAGTTTGTATCCTGCCCAAGGTTCGAAGTTTTCTCTGGAAGACAGAAGCAATCGACTAACTTGTGAAGTGAGTTCTTCGTCCAATCGACCGGGATGGAAAATGTGGCCATGTTTTACTTTGCGTGGCGTGAAGAGAACTTCAAAAAGGAGACGACTTGTTTCGAAGTAAGGATGAGACATTCCTTGATATACAATTTCCGGCTCCATGGCCTCCGGAAGCAACCGATTCAGTTTAGTAAAATTCGTGGCTACTCGAGAGTTCAATCCAAAGTATGCGACGCTGAATGGCCAGACTCGCCACGTCGCAACTAGCAAGATGAGAAGCGCGATGATCCACTTTCTTCGCTTCTTTTTTACCGGCCCCTTCATTTCACAGTTCCTTCTTCGCAAAAAACAGATAGGCGGCGAACAGGTACACCGCGACATACGCTACAGCGAAGCCGAGCAGTTTGCCCATCAATCCGGTCGTCACGGGCTCGCCGGAGATGACGCCGTCGTAGATGTTAAATATCTGATAATCAGGGAATAATATCGATACAATGGCGGAGAGAAAACGCTCCAGACCGATGTTCAATTCTGCGCCTTCGAAATAGAATTCGCGGGCCGTTTGCTGGACGTGGCCGATGAAGAGGATGGCTGTTGAGACGATAACGGTAAAGAGGGTCGAGCTGGCGATCGTCGAGACGAGGAGAGCGATGGCGGCGGTGATGGAGCCTTGGAGGAAGACAGCGAGGACGGCGCCGAGGAGGTGGATGGAAACGCCGTTGGCGCGGATGTCGGCTTCGATCGATTCGCGAATCTCCGGCGTGATGTTGCCGCGTCGTTCGATGGCTTCGGCGATTTGCTCTTCCATGAGCCCGACCTGTCGCAGGTAGAGGATGGCAAAGAAGAACGCCGTCATGATGATGAGGCTCACGCCAATGAGCAAGATCATGCCGAGCAGTTTTCCTAACAAATACTCAAAACGCGGGACGGGTTTCGAAAGAATCGTGTAGAGCGTCCGGTCTTCGACGTCGCGCGGAATGAGCAGGGCAGTGCCAACGATCGCGAAGAGTCCGGCGAAAAGGCGCATGGATCCGATGGAGACGTCTTTGATTTGGCGAAGCTCGTGGTCGAGGGAAATACGCCCGAAAATGAAGATCGCGCCGATGATGAAGAGGGCGAAAATGAGGACGAAATAGAAGACCTTCATCCGCACCATCTGGGTGAAGGTGTTCCGCGCGATGGCCCAGGCACGAGCGGGCGAGAAAAGCGGCATTTGTTGCAGCTCAGGGACTTGTGGTGCGGAAGGAGTGCCCGTTTTCGGCTCGGCGTCGCTCATGATTTGTCGTCCGCCTCCTCTCCGGATGTTTCGCTGAGGAAGATGCGTTCGAGGGTCGTGCGCGGATTTCCGCGACGGATGAGCTTCGCCTTCGCGTCTTCTGCAACCATCGTTTCGATGCGTGCCAGCACTTCGGGCGAGGCATCTTCGAGAATGATTTCCGTTTGGTTCTCAATCGAGATCAACTCTTCAATTGGTCCTTCGCGGACGAGGTCGCCCTGATACATGATGGCGATGCGATCGCAAACTTCCTGGACTTGTTCGAGCAGGTGCGAGGCGAGAATGACCGTCATGCCGCGGTTCTTGAGATCGAGGATGAGGTCACGGATTCGGCGCGAGCCGGAGGGATCGACGCCGGCGGTGGGTTCATCGAGGATGACGAGTTGTGGTTCCTGCACGAGCGCCTGTGCGAGACCGATGCGCTGGAGCATTCCTTTGGAGTACCCACCAAGCCGGCGGTTCCGCGCGTCTTCCAAGCCGACGAACGAGAGCAGTTCCTCGGTTCGCTCGTTGATGCGTTGTTTCGAAAGCCCGCAGAGCTTCCCGAAGAAGCGGAGCGTTTCCGCGCCGGTGAGGAATTTGTAGAAGTAAGGATTCTCCGGGAGGAACCCGACCGACATCCGGCTATCGACCTTCAAGCTGTCGCGACCGAAGATGGTGGTGCGTCCGTGGGTAGGATTGATGAGGCCGAGGATGACCTTCATCGTCGTCGATTTCCCCGAGCCATTGGGGCCGATGAGCCCGTAAACGTGGCCAGCTTCGACCTCGAGGGAGAGGTCTCGAACCGCCGTAACTCGTTCTTTGCGAAAGGGAACGCGGAAGAGCTTGGTCATCGATTCGATGGTGACGGCCGAGGGCATTTCTCCAACCACGAAATACGCGAAAAGGCGCGAAAGGAAGGGGAATTTTTTCGGACGTCAGAGATCGGAGGTCAGTGGTCGGAGGTCGAAGGAGTGGTTGCAGCTTCCAGCTGCACGGGTCGCGCCTCCATCTGCAGCAGGATGCTGCAACCACTGAAATCAAACCGGCTCCACTCTCGAACCGAAGGTAGTCGCCGGAGCTTCCCTGAGCAGAAGTTTGCTATTATCGCGCGGCTCAACGACGAAACGTGGAGCGAATTCCGTGTCCGCTTCTTTTCCTGCGAGCACCTCTTTCGCCGACCATTCGCACTTGAGGATTGTGGCTGTGCCGCCAAAAGGGAGGCGGGCGAGAAGGAGCGGATAGTGTCGCGTCCCGGCAGTCGGTGTAGACGGGCAGGCGAGAACGAGTTCCATTTTCATTCCGAGGTCGATGCGGACGTGACGTCTGTGGAAGAACGCGAGGAACCCCATCGAAAGCTGACGGCGCAGCTCATTGAGTTCATTGTTAGGGGGAAGCGACAATTCGAGGCGGAAGGCGTCTTCGAGAATCTCGTCCGCGTAGCGCGAAACGTTTTGCGCAATGGGAAGCCAGAGCGGAACCATGCCGTCGATGCGCTTCGTCAACGGAAGCGATCCCACGTTTCGAAAGTCCAGCAATTCCTCGCGACGGGCGCGGCGTTTGTATTCGATTTCGAGTACACGGGCACACTCCGCGGCAAGCGTGCCCTCGGTCCAACCAAGCCGAAAATGGATGAGAAACTCCTCGAATCGATTCGAGGTCAACTCATTGGAAATGAGCGAGTCTCTCAGGCTCACGGGCAGGGGTTCGGGATGCGGGCGTGGATTTCCTGAATGCCTGCGATCACCTCCGGTGAAAGTTCGATGTCGATGCTCGCGATGTTCGTTTTCAACTGCTCCATCGTCGTTGCACCGATGATATTGGCGCCCAGATGAGGTCGGGCGTTAACCCAGGCAAGAGCCATTTGCGCGGGGTCGAGCCCATGCCCACGCGCGAGTTCCGCATAGGCGTCGACGGCGGTGATGGCAACCTCGCTGTTGTAACGATCAAAGCGAGGAAAGAGCGTGATGCGCCCCTTCTCCGGCATGGCTCCGCCATGATATTTTCCTGACAATCTTCCAAAAGCGAGTGGCGAGTAGGCAAGGAGTCGAAGTTCTTCGAAGCGACAAACCTCCGACATCGCGCCGTCGAAAATCCGGTTGAGCAGACTGTAGGGATTTTGAATGGTAACGACGCGAGGGAGATCGAGTTCCTTGGCGAGTTCGAGGAAGCGCATCGTCCCCCAGGGTGTTTCATTGGAGAGTCCGACGTAACGGACCTTGCCAGCCTTCACAAGATCGGCGAGCGCTTCGAGCGACTCCTGAAGAGGGACAGCATCGTCACGGTGGGCATTCCAATCATACTCGCGCTCGCCGAAAAACATCGTGTGCCGGTCTGGCCAGTGAAGCTGGTAAATGTCGAGATAATCGGTCTGCAACCGCCGCAAACTCTCTTCGATGGCCGCCTCTATGTTACTCCTGTTCAACCGGTTCTCGCCATTCCGGATGTAGGGCGCCCGCATGAAGGGACCGGCGATTTTGCTCGCCAATATCACCTTGTCCCGGCACTTCCGCGAAGCCAGCCACGTCCCGATGTAGTCCTCGGTAAACCCGTAAGTTTCTTCCTTCGGCGGCACCGGATACATCTCAGCCGTGTCGATGAAATTGACGCCCTGATCGAGCGCGTAGTCGAGCTGCTCATGCGCCTCCGCTTCCGTGTTCTGCTCACCCCAAGTCATCGTCCCGAGACAGATAAGGGAGACGTTCAGGTCAGTGCGGGGGAGGGTGTGGTATTTCATTTTTTAGGGAACCGCGAAAGGACGCGAAAAGGCGCGAAAGGTTTGGACATTTAATCTTTACCTTGTTTCGGAAACGCAAGCAAATGCCCCCATCTCTGTCTGGCCAACTTGGAATCCCAGGTGGCGTAGTCCGCGTCGTAGGTCCCATCGGGCTGGTTGAAATCTCTTTTTTCGAGGAGGGTGACTCCGTCGTCGCGTTGGACGAAGGAGAACTCGCGTCGGTATTTTCCGGGGTATTCGCCTGGAGCCGTGTGGATGATCGATTTGGCGATGACGGCGGCTTGGTCACCGGGGGCTATGGGTTGGAGTTTTTCCTCTGTCTCCTTGATTATTGCCTCCATTTCCTCCGCAAATGCCTCAACCTGAACGAATTTTCCATCGTCTCCTGTAATCTTCTGGGCGTGTTTTTCCTCCAAGGATTGGATTTTCTCAAAGAGTTCTACCTCGATCTTTTGGAACTGGTCAGTGAGATCTTCCGGAATTCCCAAACTTTCCGCTGTGTATGGTTTGAGCAAATCGTGGTACTCGATGACCTCCCCAATGAAGTCTTCGGGGAGCGCGAGAACTCGTCCGGATCGGGGCTCTTTTTCTGGAAGTTTCGGCTGGCTAACCCCATCCGTGTCGGCGGCCCGGAATTCAGTGGACGCTGAATATCCGGTTCCTTGTGAGTGGACAGCCTTCGGATTTACTGCAATGTAAGTGTGCGCAGGTTCGCGGCCGAGAAGACTGATCGCAACCCCAAGAAGGAAGCAAATGATGGCAAGCAGGGCAGTGAGCGTGTGTGAGTTCACGGTTCCTGGAGTTCGGTGAAATCAAGGAGGTGACCCCATCGCCATTCTTGCTCGGCGGGCGTGGAGGTGTATTAGCACGCAAAATGCTGTCCCGATTCTTTGAAGAACTTCTCTGCGACAAACTTTCTTTGATTGATTCTATCTTCGAAAAATACTTCCCGTTTATGACGACCAGGAAACTTCCAGCTGTCCGTGTATGCGACCAATTTGGCGGCAACAGCGGCGCGGTCATCCGGGAGGATTTGTCTTAGTTCCTTCTCAAGATCGAGCAGTGCCTCTTCAAGTAACGCGGGGAATGGCGCGATGGTGACCACCCGGCCCTTCTCGTTTTCAACGACTTCCGCATGTTCGGCCTCCAGTTCCATGATTCTTCCAAGGAAGGCCTTTTCCCTCGCTCGGAACCATTCGTGATGCTCAGGCTCGATGCCAATGCGCTCAAGAGCCCTGTCAGAGTTGAGTCTTAGCGAAATGACCTTCTCCACGAAACTGTCCTCCAGATCCAGAATTCGCGGGGAAGGAATTTGCTGTTCCGAGGGTGCGGCGGATGTCGTGCCAATGGGGTTGCGGACGACGGAGGGATGATCCGCCGTCGGGGCCGATGTTTCCTGTCCGAAACTCTTCTGCTCGGTGACGGTGGTTTCGCGCGAAGGCGAGAATGCCGCCGGGGCAAAGTAGCCGGAAACGAGGCTGGCCAGACAGATCAAGATTCGGGTCCGCATGAGTGACTCGGGTCGTTGGACAGGGTCCAGTCGAGTTTATTCAGAGAGAGCGCAGGCGGTCGATGGATTTTTTGAAAATCGCCGCCGCATTCTCCACGGCCTCTTCGGTCGTGTAGCGGCTCAGACTCAGCCGAATTGACCAGTTGGCCCGGTCAGCTTCGATGCCCATGGCGGTGAGGACGTGAGAGGGGTCTTTTTGGCCGGTGCTGCAGGCGGAGCCGGCGCTGGCGCAGAGGCCGCGGTCGTCTAACAAGAGCAATAATTCATCGGCGCGGATTCCATCGATGGAAAGGTGGAGGGTATTGGGAAGGCGCGGGCCGGAGGTCGTGATCTGGAGGCCGTCCACCGATTCGACGAGTCGCGTTTGTAGGTCGTCGCGGAGGGCGGCGAGGCGGGTGGGGCCATCGGAATCGACGAATTCGCGGGCGAGTCGGGCGGCTTCGCCGAGGCCGGCGATGAGTGAGACGGACTCGGTGCCGGAGCGTCGCCCGCCCTCCTGGCCACCGCCGATGAGGAGTGGCTCAAATTGGAGACCACGGCGGACATGCAGCGCCCCAATACCTTTGACAGCGTGGAACTTATGGCCGCTAAGGCTGGAAAAATGGACGGGGAAATCGGCAGTTTTGATATCGATCTTCCCGGCGGCATTGACGGCGTCGGTGTGGAATGGAACTCCCTTGTCAGCAACGACTTTGGCGATCTCATTGATCGGAAAGAGCACGCCTGTCTCATTGTTCGCCGTCATGACGGAAACGAGGGCAGTTTCTGGTCGGATCGCTGCGTCGAGAGCCTCTTGATCGAGTTGGCCAGCGGCATCGACGCCGACGAGCGTGAAGGTGGCGAGCCCGCGACGTTCGAGCGCGCGGAGGTAATCGAGAATGGCCGAGTGTTCGACGGCGCTGGCGACGATGTGGTTCTTGCCGGGTTGAGTGGCGAGCGCGGAATGAATGGCGGTGTTGTTCGATTCGGTGCCGCCACTCGTGAAGACGATTTCCTCCGGTGTCGCGCCGATGAGTTGTGCGACGTGGGTTCGCGCTTCGTCAATCACCGCGCGCGTTTTTTTGCCGTTCGAGCAGATCGACGAGGGATTCCCAAAACCGTCGACAGTGCCCAGCCACGGGAGCATCGCTTCCCGGACCTCCCGCGCGACGGGAGTTGTGGCGTTGTTGTCGAGGTAAATCATTCTGCTTATGCCTTGGACCGTCCGTTCGAAAACCATCGCTCGAACCCGCCAAAATGTCGGGTGTTTTTGTCGGCGAAGCCGGGTTTTGCACGCGGTGAGATTTTTCTATTCACGTCGGCGGAATCCTGACATGATGATGATTCCCCCGAATCATGAACCATACGCCGCTTCAGGTTGGATTGCTGCTGGTGTCGCTCGGCGCCCTTGGAGGGATCGCGTGGTTTCCGGAATCGGCGATGGCAGGCAAGGTTCTGACGGCGGTAGTCGGCGCGGCGGGAGTGGTTTCTTTGTATTTCCTGCGCGTCGCGGAAACTTTTTCGGGCGACGATGCGACGGCTCTTGCGGAACAGGTGCTCGATGACAACGACCGGTTGAAATCGGAGATTGAGGCGCTGAAGCATGACCACGAGGGGACCGAGCGATACATCGAGGCGCTGATGGAGAACATGCCGGCGAACGTGTATTTCAAGGATTTGAAATCACGCTTTCTCCGAGTGAATCGGTCGCAGGCGGAGTGGCTGGATCTTGACCACCCGTCGGACATGGTGGGGAAGACCGACCACGATTTCTTTGACAAGAAGCACGCGGACCGAGCGCTCGCGGATGAAAAAAAGATCCTCGAGACAGGCAAGCCCATCGTGGGCTTTATCGAACGGGAAACGCTGCCAGACGGGGAGGAAAGCTGGGTTTTGACGACGAAGCTGCCTTTCCGCGACAAGGCGGGGAAGATCATCGGCACCTTCGGGATTTCTAACAATGTTAGTGAACTGGTGAAGACGCAGAATTCACTGGAGCGCGAGCGGAACATTCTTCGGGCTTTGATCGACAGCTTTCCCGACCACATTTACATCAAGGACGAGTCCGGGAAGTTCCTGGTCGTGAATCAAGCCTTTGCCGATTTTGTGGCCGAGGGCGATCCGGACGAGATGCTTGGGAAGACCGACCACGACTACTTTTCCGAGGACACGGCCGAGGAATTTCAAGCGGAGGACCGAAAGGTGATCGAGTCCGGCGAACCGCTCACCAACCGCGAAGGTTTCCGACAATCGCCGCACGAAGGAACGCGCGTCGTCGTCACCACGAAAGTTCCGCTACGAGACGAAAAGGGCCGGGCCTACGGGATCGTCGGAATGAACCGCGACGTGACGGAAAGCCGCCGCGCGCGGGAAGCATTGCGCAAGAGCGAGCGCGTCATGGAGTCGATTCTCGACAACTCCCCGGCAGTCGTTTACCTGAAGGCGAGTGACGGTAAGTATCTGATGGTCAACAAGAAATACGAATCCTTGTTCGGTGTCGATCGCAAGGACGTGAAGGGAAAAACCGACCACGAGTTGTTCGATAAGAATGTCGCCGATGCCTTTCGGGCGAACGATCTTTCCGTCGTTGAAAAGGGCGAGTCGCTCCAAGTCGAGGAGGTCGTGCCGGTCGATGACACGGACCGGATTTATCTCTCGGTGAAGTTTCCCGTGCGGGATTGGAGCGGTGGAGTTTACGCGGTTGGGGGAATTTCCACCGACATCACGGAGCGGAAGCGAGACGAGGAAGAGATGATGAAACTGAACAACGACCTTGTGGAGGCGAACCAGCATTTGCGGGCCGCGCAGGAGCAGTTGATCCAGGCGGAGAAAATGGAGTCGGTGGGACGCCTCGCGGCAGGGGTGGCGCACGAAGTGAAGAACCCGCTCGCGATGTTGGGGATGGGACTTGAGATCCTCGACCAGGAAATTCCCGGCGACAGCGAAAAGGGCAAGGGCGCCATCGAACGCATGCGGCGCGCGGTGGACAGAGCGAAGGAGATCATCCGGGGGATGGTCGATTTTTCCTCGGCCCACCAACTTCAAAAACAAGTCCGCGATGTGCACAAGTTAATCAATGAATCCTTAACCCTAACAAAGTACGAATTCCGGAAAGGGAACATCGAGGTCGTGAGGGAATACGCCGATGAACTCCCTCCGGTGCAGGTCGATGCGACCAAGATCGAGCAGGTCCTCGTCAACCTTTTCATCAATGCCACCCACGCCATGGAGGGTGGCGGGACGTTGCGCATTCGGACGCGGTTCGAAAAGCTGCGCGGGGTGGTCCGGGACGAAGGGGTACGCACGAAAGGGCACCTGCGCGTGGGGGATCCGGTGGTGGTGATTGAAGTCATCGACTCTGGAGAGGGCATTCCTGAGGATAAGTTGGGCAAGATTTTTGACCCGTTTTTCACGACCAAACCGACCGGCGTCGGAACCGGTCTTGGTCTCTCGGTCGCACGGAAAATCATCGAACTGCACGACGGACTCTTCACTCTAGGAAACCACGAGGACGGAGGTGCCTGCGCGACCATTATCCTAAAAGCGGAAACCACTGAGACCTAGAAAGCATGAATCATCCAAACCCCCGCACACCATGAAACGAATACTCCTCATCGACGATGAGCCCGATTTTACCGCCTTGCTCAAAGACTCCCTGCAAGGAGCCGGCGACGAATACTCGATCACCACGGTCAACGCCTCCTGCCACGCAGCGATGAAGGCGCGTGAGTTCGAACCGCATCTGATTTTTCTCGACGTCGTCATGCCCGGCCAAGACGGTGGCGACCTGGCCAGCGAGTTCGCCGAGGATCCGGAGCTGAGCAAGATCCCCATCGTCATGCTGACGGCGCTCGTTGAGGAAAACCCGGATAGTCCGACCGGCGAAACCGAGCGCGGCGGACTGACGTTTGTGAGCAAGACGAGCAGCCTCGAAAAGCTCAAAGCCTGCATCGAGAAGCACGCTCTTTAGACCGCAGCATGTTCCACGTGGAACATGTCTTTACTTCAAATTTTTCCGAAGGAATGCGACGACCTTCTCCAACAATTCACCGGAGAAGAATTCCTTCCCGCCGTGGCCGCTGTCTTCGGGGGCGATGAATTCAAGAGGGAGTTCTGCCGCTTCGTAAACTTCCTTGATGCGCTCGGCTTGGTCGAAAAGGACGGTCTTGTCCTTTTTCCCGTGGATGTTTAACAGGGGAGGATCGTCCTCCGTCACGTGCCAGGCGCCGGAAGCAAGCTTGGCCATCGTAGGATTCTCAGAGGCTTTCCCACCGAGCAGTTTGTAGACGGAACCTGCCGGGTTCTCGGTTTTAGCCGGCTGGGTTTTTGACCGGAGAAGGAAGTCGCTCGGACCGTAGTAGTTGATGATCGCCTGGACGCGGGAACTCTGGTCCGCATTCCCGCCGACTGTTCCCTCAAGCGGTTTCAGATCTCCGGATGTTCCTAGCAGGAGCGCGAGATGTCCACCGGCGGAGGTTCCGACCACGCCGATCTTTTCCGCGTTGTAGCCATACTTCTCCGCGTTCGCCCGCAGCCAGCGAACGGCACCTTTGCAGTCGTGGATCTGGGCGGGAAAACTCGCCACGTCGGTCAGGCGATACCCGATGCTGGCAACGGCAAATCCGTGCTCGGGGAGCACCGACAAGTGGTTTCGTTTGTAGCTCCCTTTTTGCCATCCGCCTCCATGGATGTAGATGACGAGCGGTGGGTTTGCGACATCATCGGGAACGGTCAGGTCGAGTTTGAGCGAGTGGCCATTGACCTCCGCAAACTGGATATCGAGGTGTTCCCCACCCAAAGTCCTCGACAGGATGGCACCATGGACGGCTACAACAAGAAGGGTCAAAAGTAGGGATTTCACAGTGGCCTTTTTCAAGGGATGGTGCCGATGGAGCGGCGCTGCTTCAAGACAATTCCACGAATTCATCGCCCCAAATTCCGGCGAGTTTCGATGTTTTCTGAGACGAGTGATTGAACCGCGTTGCGGTTCGATCCTGCTTTTTTGACAGATCCCGGGGTATTCGACTTCGCGAATACCCCGGGCTTTGGACGTTAACGCCGTTCGCGTTGTTTTTGGAATTGGTCGCAGCTGCCGGGCGCTGGTTTTCGTTTCATTTCTTCGCGTTCTTCATGCTCTTCATGGTCGGAAAATCGCGTCCGCCGCGGAGTTGATGCGACGACCAGAAGAGGCGAAATTCCCAGCGATGTTTATTTACCCGAAAAGCTACGATGTCCTCGTTATCGGCGCCGGTCATGCCGGGGTCGAGGCGGCGCTCGCGGCGGCGAGGGTAGGAGCGGAGGTCGCGGTTTTGACCCAGAATCTCGACACCATCGGGCAGATGTCCTGCAACCCGGCGATCGGCGGATTGGCCAAGGGCCACATGGTCCGCGAGATCGACGCGCTGGGCGGAGAGATGGGGCGGAACACCGACGCGACCGCGCTTCAGTTTCGCATGCTCAACGCAAAAAAGGGTCCCAGCGTGCGGGCCCCACGAGCCCAATGCGACAAGAAGGCCTACCAATTCCGCATGAAGTGGATCCTGGAAAATGCGGAGCGGATCGAGCTTCATCAGGGGAATGTCGCAGAGCTTTTGGTCGAGAACGACGAGGTCCGCGGCGTGCGCACGGCGCTGGAATTGGAGATCCGGGCCAAGGCCGTCATCCTGAGCGCCGGGACGTTTATGCGCGGATTGATGCACGTCGGAATGCAAAATCAAAAGGGTGGCCGGATGGGGGATGCTACCTCGACGGTGAGTCAAAGTCTGGTCGATTTGGGATTCGAGATTGAGCGATTCAAGACTGGCACGCCCTGCCGGATCAATGGCCGGTCCGTGGATTTTTCGAAGTGCGAGGCGCAAGGCGGCGACGATCCGCCACCGCTTTTCAGCTTCATGGCTGACACGATTGGCGGGGGACCGGACGAAGTGCACACGTTGAATCGGTGGGCGGATCCCACGTTCCACGTGGAACAATTGCCCTGCTGGATCACCTACACGAACCCCGGCACACACGACATCATTCGCGAAAACCTCGACCAATCGCCCATGTTCGTCGGCGAGATCGAAGGGGTGGGTCCGCGGTATTGCCCGTCCATCGAGGACAAGGTTGTGCGCTTCGCCGAGCGCGAACGGCACCAGGTTTTTCTCGAGCCGGAGGGTCGGCAAACGACCGAGCTTTACGTGAATGGCGTGAGCACGAGCCTCCCATTTTCCGTGCAATACGATTTCATTCGGTCTGTCCCAGGTTTGGAAAACGCCGAGATCATTCGCCCGGGATATGCCGTCGAGTACGACTACTGCCCGCCGACGCAGCTGAAGAACACCCTCGAAACGAAGCAGGTCGGCGGCCTCTATTTCGCCGGTCAGATTAACGGGACTTCCGGCTACGAAGAAGCGGCAGGGCAGGGGATGATCGCCGGGATCAACGCCGCTTTCAAAATCGACGGCAAGGAACCCTTCGCCCTCTCGCGCTCGGATTCTTACGTTGGCGTTCTCATCGACGACCTCGTCACGAAGGGCACCACCGAGCCCTACCGCATGTTCACGAGCCGCGCCGAATACCGACTCCTCCTTCGTCAGGACAACTCCGATCTCCGGCTCACTCCGCGCGCTTATGAATTGGGAATTGTCGGGGGCGATCGTGGCGAGCGAGCGTTGGCGAAAAAAGCGGAACTTGAGCGAGCCATTCGCTACTGCCGCGAAACGGTCTTCGATGGCGACAAGATCGACAAGTGGTTTCGTCGCACGGCGCAGGACTCGACTTGGCGGGATTTGCCGGAAGATCACTGCGCGAAATTCTCGGAGGAAGTCTGGTCGCTGGCGGAGACGGAATTGAAATACGAGGGCTACATTTCCCGCCAGGAAGAGCAAATCGCCCGCGCCGCAAAAATGGAATCTCGAGCCATCCCCGCCGAACTCGATTACTTCTCTGTCCCTAGCCTGAAGAAGGAAGCGCAAGCGAAGCTGGATCAGATTCGACCGGCCACTTTGGGCCAAGCCTCACGCATCAGCGGCGTGACCCCGGCGGATATTTCAGTGCTTTCCATCTGGCTGGAGAAGCGACGCCGGGAGGAGCTGGCGAGAGCTTGAGCCGATTTTGGGGTCTCGCACAGAGGCACGGAGGGCACGGAGTTTTTCTTTAGGTATTTTGACGCGAATGAATTGAAGCTGTTACGCCATTCTTTATTCGTGAAAATTCGTGTCCATCTGTGTCCATTCGTGTTCTAAGAAATCTGGCTGGAGAAGCGCCGACGGGAAGAATTGGCCGGGGCTTAAAGTTGAGTTCTTACACAGAGACACGGAGGGCACAGAGGTTTTGATTTGGATTTTTTAACACGAATAGACGCGAATGAACACGAAGAAACACGAATGACTTGGAGCTGTTCCGCCCTTCTCCATTCGTGAAAATTCGTGTCTATCCGTGCTCATTCGTGTTCGAAAAAAACACATCACCTTCTGACATCCGCCCGGTCTTCAGATCAACCTTCCGGATCGCGTTCATCTATGCCCAAAAATTCTCCGTGCCCTCCGTGCCTCTGTGTGAGAACTCTGATGGAGTCTTTACGCAACGCATGAACTTCCTCGCCCATCTCCATCTTGGTCCGCACACGCCGGAGGGGATGCTTGGTAGTTTGTTAGGAGATTTTGTGCGCGGTCGTCTTGATGATCCTGAACTGACCGCAAAGTTCACGCCGGCGATCCTCGAAAGCATTCGACTCCACCGCGCGATCGATGCCTTCACCGATGACAACGAGCATTGGAAAAGAAGCAAATATCGCCTTCCAGAACCTCTCCGCCGATACGCCGGCATTATCGTCGACGTATTTTATGACCATCTATTATCTGTTCATTATCAACAATTTGCAAATGAACTCCTCGACGATTTCATCGGGGTTTGTCACGAAAACCTCCTCTCTGCCCGCCCTTTGGCGGACCCCCGGTGGCATCCGTTTCTCGAAGCGATGATCGGAGAAAAGTGGCTCTCCGGCTACGCGCACCTCGAAGGTATCGGCCTCACCCTCGACCGCATCTCCCGGCGTTCCCCCCGTGTTACTCCCATTGCGGGAACAGTCGCCGAACTCGAGAAGAACTTCGGCGGATACGAAAAAGATTTCCTAACATTTTACCCAGAAGCGTTGGCGTTTGCGCGGGAACGATCTTGAGGGTCTCGCACAGAGGCACGGAGAGCACGGAGGGTTTTTAAGTTTGGATGGTCCTGTGCCTGAAGATTCCTTTTCTTGAATAAGAATCTTCACGAATCCAAAAGAGAGACACATCTCCAATGCATTCGTGTTTCTTCGTGCTCATTCGCGCCCATTCGTGTCAATAAATCCAAGTCAACCCTCTGTGCTCTCCGTGCCTCTGTGCGAGACCTTTTATCAAAGGATCGACTCCAGAAGCGGCGCGAGTTCGCGGAGATCGCTGATGGTGTGATCCGCGGCGATGCCGATGGGTTTGTCGGTGCGGACGCGGATGGTGGTGGGGATGTTCGCGTTTTTCGCCATCTGGATGTCGCGGTCGGCGTCGCCGATGAGGAGGGATTTTGTGAGGTCGATGTCGTGTTCGGCAACGGCGGCTTCAATCATTCCCGGCTTCGGTTTCTCCCAGTCTTCCGTTCCGGGCTCGCCGGTGAACACATAAATCGCGTCGAAGGCGACGCCCTCTCGAGCCAGCTCCGACTGCATTTTTTCGTGAATGGCGTCCAGCTCCTGGCGAGTGTTCAGCCCACGCCCGACACAACGCTGGCTGGTCACGACAGCGGTCAAAAACCCTTTGGCCTTCAGAAGGCGGAGCGCCTCGACGAGTCCGGCGTTCAGATGGAAGTCCTCCAATTTTAGAACGTAACCATCTCCTGGTGAGCGATTTATAACGCCGTCCCGGTCAAAAAATGCAGCGGCGAAGCTCAATTTCGCCCCCGTTCTATTATTTTAGTTATCTTGATTATCAATATCTCCTTGTTGCTTAAAAGTTTTGAGATTACCTTTCATTCAAGTGTCTCAATTTCAAATTTCCAAGCGGCTACTCATTGCGGCGATTCTGGGTGGCACCGTGAACTTTGGCCTTGGCCAAATCTCGGAGCAAGAGCAGCGACTGCGAGAAGAATTTCTCCGGAGTCAGCGCGCACCTCAGGCGACCACGGCCCCGAAGGTGACCCGCACCCGTCCGACGACTTCCGAATCGTCACGCCCGTCCGCCAGTCCCTCTTCAAGCGGCGGTTCCCGCTATGGTTACCAAGGCTCAACCCCTCCCCGCTCCGCTCCGCGTCCGGCAGTCCCTGTTGCACGCCCTAACAATCCTACCAATTCCTCTTCACGCCATGCTCCGCCAGCATCGCGGCCTCCTTCCACTGCATCCAGATCGCCGCGCACGAATACAGCACCTTCCCGACCCCCGACCGCTGCTCCTTCAAAACGCTACACGCCGTCGCCACCCCGTAGCTCCTCCCGGCCATCGTCTTCCTCGACGTCTTCGAATCGCCTCTTTCGTTCTCAAGCGGAGAAACCCCCACCCACCCCATCGGCGATCGCGGCTCGCGAGGCGGAGACACCAGTGCTCGATCGCCTTCGCGGGTTCGCCGATCGCATGAGGGAACTGCCTCGTACTGAACAGGCGGGCGGCTATGTCGATGCCTCAGAACGCATCACCACTCCGCCGAAGCCAGCACCGAAACCCGTCATCGCCTCCACTTCCACGTCGGGGAAAAAGGCCGGCCCCTCGAATCCCTCATCCACCGCGGTTTCCCCGCCAAAGCCGAAGACATCATCCTCAGCTGCTGACTTGCCCGAGTCCGTCCATCGTGGTCTGGAATTCGTCAAAGCCAACGCGCCGACATCCACCGATGAACTCATCGAAGAGGTCTCGAAACCCCTCCGCATCTCACCGCCGGAGATCGAGGACTTGTTGCTTCCCTCCGACATGGAATCCTTCGGCGCCGAAGAGATGGCCGATCACGAGGAAAAGATCGAGTCCATGCTCCCCGGATTTGTGCCGGTGCATTACCAGAAGCCCGAAGTGGAAATGGAATATGTCCAAGCCGCCCCCCTCATGCGTGCGACTTCGAACCTCTTCGACTTTGCGATCAAACACTTCGTCCGCGTGCCCGTGAGCGCCTCCGGTGATGGGACCGAACCGGTCAAAGCCCCGTCCGGCACGACGGTGGCAGAAAACCCTCCGTCAACAGACACCCCACCACCGGGTGAACCGGAAGTTTCCAGCGACACCGAACCAGCCTCTCAAAAGAACGCCCCGCCGCCCTCCTTCGATGAATCTGCCGACCCGCTCAACGGATTCACGATCACTTCCCTCCACCAAACGGACTTCAACCTCGAAGACTCGGAAATGGTTTTCAGCGGCGACGTCTTCTGCGAGTCGCCGGATTTCCAAATGAGCTGCGACGAGTTCATCGTCCACTTGCGCAAGGACATGAAAGGGATGGCTTACGGCGAGGCCAAAGGCAATGTCGTCATCACCACGGTCAAAGACGGCAAGGCCACCGGTCACACCGGATACGCACGTCACGCCATTTACCGACCCGATCAGGACAACATCATGCTCAGCGGCTGGCCCCGCATCCGCTACGGCGGCAAGGAACAAGTCGCCGCTTCATCGTCCACCCAGATGATCCTTTCCACCGACGGCCAAGTGAAAACCTTGGGACGGAGCAAGACCCGATTTGTGGGGAATCCCTGAGCCCGCTTGTTGGCGGGGAATGATTCCAAAATCAAAAGGTCGAATGGGCGCGGCCTCTCACTACGCGTGGAAAGAGAGGATTACTTGTAATAAGTTTTATTAATCTAAAAATATTTCTCCAGCAAATATAACCATATTTCGAAAGGAATATCGGTTTAGTCTTAACTTGTTGATAGGACGGATTCCCGAAGCGCTTGGGACAAGCATATCGAATCTATAAATCGTTACCCCTAAATAAGTTAGATCACTAGACTTGATGAATTTATGTTTCTTCTTGGCAGCGCATATCACTAACTGGATGCTATATTAACACTGTTAGCCCAAGAAATAGAACTCGCCTATGTCAACACTCAAGCCAGTAGATCATCACACCCGACAGCAGCTGAACGACCACCTCGCGCAGATCGAGCAGGCGCTTGAGGGAGATGTGATCACAATAATCGCCCCGATGGTTCACGGACTCGATCTGCTAGTTAAGCGGGGTCTTGAGCTTTTTGAGAACAAGCGGCCGCGTCTAATAGTGATCCTGGATACACTCGGAGGCGTTGTTGAGGTGGTTGAGAGAATGGTGGTCAGTATGAGACATCATTACGATGAAGTATATTTTGTGATCCCTGATCGGGCGATGTCGGCGGGAACTGTGTTCGCGATGTCCGGAGACAAAATATACATGAACTACTTTTCGTGCCTTGGGCCGATCGATCCGCAGATTGAGAAGGACGGGAAGCTTGTTCCGGCGCTAGCCTACCTCGTCCAGTTTCGGAGGCTCTCGGAAAAGGCTGACGCAGGAAACCTAAACACAGCCGAATACACTCTTCTTGGTAAATTGGACTTGGGAGAATTGCACCAGTTCGAGCAGGCGAAAGAGTTGTCCCACGACCTCCTCGTCGAGTGGCTTTCGAACTACAAGTTTAAGGATTGGATGACCCACTCAAGCACCGGCGACCCTGTGACTGACGAGGAGAAGCGCGAGAGAGCTAACGCGGTGGCCTCCGACCTCAACAACAACGAGCGCTGGCACTCGCATGGGCGGAGCATCTTCCGCGACACCCTTGTGAACGAAATTCGCCTGAAGATCGACAATCTGGAGGGCGTAGACGGGCTGAACCCTGCGCTTGACGAGTATTTCGGTTTACTGAAAGATTACATGGCGAGAGAAGCTCTCCAGAACTTCATCCATACCCGCGAATACTTCTAATGGACACCGACGAATCAATTATGATCGAAAGTAATCCTAAGATCGATCGCACGGTCGTTGAAGATTTCGATCGCTTGCAGCGGTCGTTAGGCGACTTGCGCCGCACAAAGAAGGGCGCCGATTATCGCCTCACCCATCCATTGGCGACTTCGATATCCCTTGCGCGAGGCTCAGCGCGAACGAGGGCTAACAAGGCGCTGGACACCAACACCTGACCCGCTCCGAGCACGAGCGGCAAGGTACGCTTAAACGTCTGTCTGGCATCTTGCGCTCGCTTCCGGTCAGGTGTGGGTCAGCTCAAACGTTTTCCAAAACCCATGAAGAGACACATCCCACTTGTAGCGGCGACCTTGGCGGCTACCGCAGTGATTGCTCAAGTGGCTACGGAGAAGAGTGATTCGAAAGATCGGAGTGTGGTTCGAACATCGGATGTGCCGTGGGGAGCGCTGAATCCAGCGAGAGGCGATAAGGGCCCAAGGGCTTGTGCACTGTGGAATGACCGAGCAGCCAAGGACGCTTCAGGCTTTTTAGTGCGCTTCGCCGATGGGTTCTCATCGCCTCCTCATATCCACAATGTGACCTATCGGGGAGTGGTCATCAGTGGTCTGATTCACAACGATGACCCAGAGGCAGCAGAGATGTGGATGCCCGCTGGCTCGTTCTGGACGCAGCCTGCCGGAGAAGTTCACATTACGTCAGCGAAGGGTCAGGACGCGATGGCCTACATCGAGATCGACAGTGGTCCTTACTTGGTCCACCCCAAGGAAGACGCATTCGACAATGGGGAGCGCCCCGTGAGCGTTGTGCCATCCAATCTTGTTTGGCTTTCCCGATCTCAGACAGGTTGGATCGCGGATGGAGGAGAAGACCAAGGAGGCACTTCGCCTGAAATCGCGTTTTTGTGGGGAACGCCGGACTCCGGCTCGAAGAGCGGTTCTTTCCTCAGGCTACCGGAAGAGTACAAGGGTGAACTCAAGTCCAACTCAGGGTCTCTAAGAGTTATCGTTGTCAAAGGGCAGGTTAATTACTCGGAGCCAACCAGCGACGATTCGGAAACGCTCGTTCCGGGCGAGTATTTCACAGTCCCAGAGAAGAAGGGCATTCGGATCATTTCTGGAGCGAAGGGGCCTAGCGTAGCCTATATCCAAGCAGCCGGATCGTATTTGGTGACAGCTCTAAAGTGAAACCAAGCAAGACAGAACAAGTCGTGGCACGGCGACGCGCTACGCGCGTGCGTGCACTCTAACGTACGCTTTTGGAATATGCGCCCTCTGCTTGGATACCCCGAGGTTTGGTGGATTCTTGGTGTTACCATCTTTTGCACGGTTCTTATCTGGCGCAGATTCCCGGACATCGTTTTGCGCAAGTATGTCGGCTTGATCGGATTTACAACCGCTTGTGCCACGTCTCTTTACGGAGCCAATTTCTTCATTCAGATAAGTGGTGCGGGAGGCCCTCAGCCCGAACAGGTGGCCATATTCATTTCGGAGTGCCTGTATTTTGTCGGGGTGGGTTTTGGGTGTTGTGCGTTCTTAGTATTTGTCGTGATTGCGCCGTCCATTCGGAATCGTCGCAGCAGGAATAAATGAAGTTCTTCATTGACGTTTCCCACTCCGAAAAGCACATAACAACACACAAAATGAAGACCTTATCGATGAAACGACGCACTGCGCTGGGCGTATCCATGGCCATCGTCGTAACGCTATTGAGTTCAAGCTTCTTGAGCGAGGCTGCGGAAACAGAAGAGGGCACGGAAAGCCCTGAATCCGGAACGATGAAGGTTTATTACCTGGAGATTGTCACCCCGGACGTGGATGCGGCGGTGGCGCTTCACTCGAAGCTTCATGGCGTTTCATTCAGCGAGCCCGAAATGATCCTTGGAGGTGCGAGGACGGCGAAACTGGATGGCGGAGGAATGTTAGGCATCCGGGCACCGCTGCGCGACACGGAGGAGCCCGTGGTTCGCTCTTACTACCTAGTTGACGATATCGAAGAAGCGGTGGCGACCGCCGCCAAAGCCGGGGCCGAAATCGCCATGGGACCGACTGAACTTCCTGGAAAAGGTCGATTTGCGATCTTCATTCAGGGAGGAATCGAGACCGGACTCTGGGAGGAGTCGCCGTAACTGACCTGAGCTCTACAAAGTAGCCAAGTCGTCGACCTACGCTGGTCCAGACTCCAAAGCCAACCTCGGGGCGAAGTTTAAGAAGATCGGGTGAGCGAGAAAGACTCCCGCCAATCGAACTATCCCTGTAGCGCGCTCAGTCGCGGCGGCGGCGGAGAGCCGTTCCGAGGACGGCGACTGCCAGAAGTCCAACGGAAGTGGGTTCTGGAATCAGGACTGCAGTGAGGGTGAGACTCGGAGAACCATTCGCAAAGACAAAATCTCCTCCGTCGGTCGCGAAAACAGGGAACGAGTTTGTTGTGCCCGGCGAAGTAACCGGTCCGAGCGAACTTTGCATGTCATAACTTGCGAACACAGCATCTGTCAGGAAAGCTCCGAAGAAAAAATTCTGGTCTCCGAACCCAAAGGTATTGTTGCCGTTATTCACGCTCAGGAACGTGGGGTCAGTCACGTTCAGGATTGTTCCGCCATTCAGATTCGGCAGGCCAATGACCACTGTGGTGGGCTGTAGATCGAATCCGAAATCAGGTCCGGCGCTAAAGGGAACGATGTCGTCCGTATCGGCTGTCGCAGTGAGCACGAATGACTCGCCAAGGAACGCATTGCTATCAATTTCGCCATCAATCGTACCTTCGAAGGTGAACGTGATGACGGTCGCCATCGACGAGGGGACGCAGACGATGAGCGGGAAAAACAAGGTGGCTAAACGGAGCATCATTTAATTCGTATATCTTAATGTTTTTGATGTCTAAACTTTTGAGCCGCGCCTGTCAAATCAAGGAATTCCCAAATAGGATGGATAGGGGTTTCAGGCTTCATGAGGAGATTTAATGATTTTACTGGGTTTGATCTTGAGGCTTTATGTTTAATAACTTACTTCGGAAATCTCAGTAGCCTGACCCGCATGACGACCTCAGCCAGCATTCTCCCGCCTAAAGCGGTAGCCGCCGTTTGCTTCGGCTTGCTGATCCAGTCCAGCCTCGCTTCAGTTTCGTTCGTCGACTGGACGAGCACGACCGAGGGAACACTGCCGGGCGGAATCACCGTCACCGTCGTCACCGGAGGCTCCGCGGTCATTGAAACCGCGTTTACCGAGGAAACCATTTCGTTCGGCGGGCCGACCTATTCGCCAGCTCAAGTTAACGGCGACGCTTTGAGGGCTCGATTTTTTGACCTAGGCGACTCAGTGACCATCCAGTTTTCCAGCCCGGTTTCGGGTTTGGTCATGCACAGCAGCAATGCCCAGACTTTGAATAACAATGCGCTTCCTCAAAACATCTACACGTTCGACCTGACACCGACGAAACTCTCCGGTACCGCCGCTTGGGACGTGGATGGAAATTCTTTGCGCATATTGTCTGGTGACCTTTTTACCTCGGCAGATGGAACCGTCGGATTCAGCGGAGCGGTGTCCTCGATTACGCTCTCCCGAACCGCCCCTTTCCTGTTCGGATCCAGCGATGCCTACACTTTTCAGGTCGGGGCTATTCCCGAACCGACGCTTCCCGCGCTTTTACTCGTTGGGTCCTTTGGCTTCGTCATTTCCCGAAGGCGTCGGGTTTAACGATCAGGAAAGGATCGTTTCTGCGAACTCTGCAGCGGCCATCACACAAAGGTCTGCACCGCCCACCAGTAGGCGGGGATACCGACGACGATGTTGAGCGGGAAGGTGATTCCCATGCTCATGGTGAGAAACTTCGCGGGGTTGGCCTCGGGGAGCGTGTCCTTGAGAATCGCGGGGGCGACAATGTAGGACGCCGAGGCACAGAGTATCGTTAGGAGAAAGGCGTCACCGGGCTGGAATCCGAAAAGACGACTTAGAAGGATGGCAATCACCGCGTTGACCACGGGCGCCACCACGGCAAAGACGACGAGAAGCGGCGGAAACGATTCTATCTGGCGAAGCCGATGCCCGACCACGGTGCCCATGTAGAGCAGGAAGAACACGAGCATGCCGGTGAACATGTCGCCGCCGATGAACGTGGCGAGCGGTGAGGCTTCCGTGCCAAGAGCGGTGAGCAGATAGCCGATTCCCATGCTGCCGAGGAGGACGAGCAAAGTGCCGTCGGTAAGGCATTCGCGGATGACGGTCCCTGTCGGCTTGCGCCCGGTGGCCTTCATGGAAAGCTGCGCCATGACAACGGCGATGATGATGGCGGGGGTTTCCATGACGACGAGGGCCACCGTCATGTAACCTTCGTAAGCGACCCCGATGGAAGTTAGGAATCCCGCCGCCGTGATGTAGGTCAAGGTGCTGTTGGATCCGTAAGTGGCTCCGATGGCCGCGGCATCGGCCACCCCCAGCGTTTTGCGAAGCAGCAAATAGGAATACAGGGGAACGAACGCGCTCATGCCGATGATGATGGCAATGATGAGGAGCCCGTCGCCAAAGAGACCGGATTGATGGAGACTGACGCCCCCCTTGAAGCCGATCGACAGCATGAGGTAGAGGCTGAGGAACTTCACCACCGAGTCGGGGATGGAGAGGTTCGACTTGAAGAGGACGGCGAGGAAGCCAAGGAGGAAGAAGAGAACGCCGGGATTGAAGATGGTCGCTAGGTTTTCCATGGGATGTTCTGGTGAGGCCGGTTGGTTAGGTGTCCGGACGCGCCGAATTACCGTCTTCAAATTCGTTCTTTCCAATAGAACAAAGAAATAGTTTAGTTCTGAAAATCAGAACAACGCCATGGCCTTCCTGAACTACCACCACCTCCGTTATTTCCGCGCCATCGCCCACGAAGGGACGTTAACCGGGGCGGCGGTGAAGCTCGGTGTGGCGCAGTCTTCGCTCAGCGTGCAGCTGCGCCAACTGGAGGGGGCACTGGGTCACCCGCTCTTTGATCGCGAACATAAATCCCTCGTTCTCACCGAGGCGGGCCGCATCACACTCGACTACGCGGACGAGATTTTTCGCTCCGGCGACGAAATGATGAGCGTGCTCAGCCACCGGTCCGGGGAGCGCCGCGGCGTCTTGCGAGTGGGTGCGGTCGCGACCATGTCCCGTAACTTCCAAACCGATTGCCTGCGGCCGTTCATCGGGCGGGACGACGTCGAGTTGGTTTTGCGTTCGGGCAGTCTGCGGGATTTGCTTTCGCAGTTGAAAGCACACCTCCTCGACGTGGTCCTCTCGAACCTGCCGGCGCGACGCGATGCCGAGACCGGCTGGCACAGTCACTTGCTCGAGGAACAACCGGTCGCGCTCGTGGGTCGAAAGTCGAGAAGTCGCAAGAAGCTCGTCGTCCCCGAAGGCCTCGCGGGGATGCCGATGGTCTTGCCCACCCTCGACAGCGCGGTGCGGGTGGCCTTCGATCTGGTCATGGAGAACGCCGGGATACGTCCCCTCATCGCGGCCGAAGTCGACGACATGGCGATGTTGCGACTCCTCGCGCGCGAAGGCGCGGGACTGGCCCTTGTTCCACCCGTCGTCGTGGCCGGGGAACTGGAACGCGGACAACTGGTGA
Organism: Verrucomicrobiota bacterium; assembly: GCA_039192745.1. Lineage (GTDB taxonomy): Bacteria > Verrucomicrobiota > Verrucomicrobiia > Verrucomicrobiales > DEV007 > JBCCWV01. The sequence continues at coordinate 23,115 of JBCCWV010000001.1, forward strand.
TTCGCCATCGCTTCCTCGATATCCGCGAGAATTTCTACGCCATCACCCCCGCGCGACGATTTCCCAATCCCCTCGTCGGCGACCTGCTGAAATCCGCGAAAAAGAAGGCGGCGTGAGCCGTGTCAGTAGCGGCTTCTTACATTGGATAAAACCACCTTATCTTCAAGGAACGGGAACTCCCATAGGGGGGTAGGCATCTTTGCCTGCCACGGCCGACGGGCTTCCAGCCTGTCTTATCAAAGGGCTTGCGGTTTCGGGCAGGCTGGAAGCCTACCGGCCATGGCAGCCGGGACGGCTAACACCCCTATCCGCCGATGTCTTTTTCAAATCGTCCCCGCCTGTTCCTCGAACTCCTCATCCCCTAGCACCGGCACTTTCCCTGCGAACAATTCCACCGGGCACTCCGGCACCGATACTCACGACCGGCAGCCGCCGTGCTTATTCTCAAAAGGAAAAACCCACGTCTCCGGCAATCGGTAAACCCTCACGACGGCGAGACTGACGCCAGGCGCTTCGTCATAATCAAACCGTGCCCGAATCGTTTCCTCGGTCCAACCGTGATACTTGTCTAACATTTTCACCTCTTCCCAATCCGTCAGCACCCGCGACTTCGCGATCTCCGCAAAGTAGTCCACGCACACTTCCGTCCGCTCCGCATCCGCCGCACCTTCCTCGACCGGTTCGCCCTGCCAATCCGGCTTCAATTGATCCGCTGCAGCGTGAAACACCGTCGGGAACAAAAAGAACTCCGAGTGCTTGAACTGGAATCCCTCGCGTCCTTCGGCGATTCCTCCCTTGCGCAAAATCACGATCTGCCGCCCGCTCCCGAGAGCCTCACAGACTTGCACCCATTCTTTGAAGGCTGTCGCCTTGTTTTCAGTCATGCAGTTTTCAGTTTTCAGGATAACAAAGCGCGGATCATGCTGAAGCGCGAGCGACCTCGCTCGCCCGTCCAAAAGAAAGCCGGACACCTTACGCCGCCAGAAAATCCCCAAGTACGCCCTCTCCCCTGAAAACTGAAAACCGAAAACTCCACCATTGAAAACTCTCCACCCCCTTGCGTTCCAGCGCTTTTTCCCCTAGAATTCGGTGTCGTTCTGCCCCCAATTGGCGGCAAAATGGTGACTGTAGCTCAGTGGTAGAGCCCCGGTTTGTGGTTCCGGTTGTCGCGGGTTCGATCCCCGTCAGTCACCCCACCACTTTTTTATGAATCCGCTCGAAGAGCACATCAATTACAAATTCCGCAACTCGCTCTTCCTGGCCGAGGCCCTCACGCATCCCTCGCTCGCCTACGAGACGCAGAAGCCACACTTCGACAATCAACGCCTCGAGTTCCTCGGCGACGCCGTCCTCCAGCTCGTCCTCACCGACAATCTCTACGAACGCTTCCCCCGCTTCGCCGAAGGTCGCCTCACCAAGCTCCGCTCCCGACTCGTCTCCCGCGAAGCCCTCCACAGCTACGCCAGCAATATCTCGCTCGGCCAGTTCCTCATGATCGGCAAAGGCGAAGAAGCCAACGGCGGCCGCGAACGTCCATCCATCCTCGCCGACGCCTTCGAAGCCCTCATCGGCGCCATCTACCTCGACTCCGGTCTCGACAACGCCCGCTGCTTCGTCCTTCGCGCCTGCGCCGACCGCCTCGATCACATTCTCGAAGAACCCGGCGACGACAATCCCAAGGGCGAACTCCAGGAAATCCTCCAGGCCCTCGCCAACGAAAGCCCCTGCTACAAACTCGTCTCCCAAGAAGGCCCCGACCATTGCAAGACCTTCATCTCCGCCGTCGAGTGGCAGGAAACGGTCCTCGGCCAGGGCCGCGGCGCGAGCAAAAAGGAAGCCGAAGCCAACGCCGCCCTCGATGCCCTCCAGGCTAAACTCTGGAGAGCCCCCGGCGAAATGAAGCCGCGCAAATCCGCTCCCACGCCAGCGACCGCTGAGACCGAAAACCGTGTCGAAGAGACCGCCGATGAAAATGCGGAAACTGTTGCGAACACCCTGTGAATATTTGGGAACGTTTGGCGCAATTCACCGTTCTTCACTCTGGAAAATTTTAGTCTCCGCCGGTAGTCCACCGCTCCCCACAACGCTCTGGGAACGCGGAACCGTTGATCCTCAACCGGGGAACACGATTTCGCCGGTTTGCTCACATCTAGAAGAAGAAGAAATAGTTCCTTCAAAAAAGAGAAGCTTCTTCTAGAGGTGGGGAAAACTCGGAACCTCTCGTGTCTTTTCCATCACCATGATCCACCTATGAGCTACCACGAAGAACATCCTCCAGGCATCGGAAGAGCAAAGCCATTCGATGCCGGGCACAATCCCGGCCAGGCCGGCCACTGCCTTCTCTACGGCCATGAAACGGCGGGGTCGCTCTCCTTGTCGGTGTCGGTGCTCAAGAAGGGATCTGAGGCGCCGCTCCACGTGCACAGTCGAGAAGACGAGACCTTTTATGTCATCTCCGGAAGCCTCGATGCCCGCGTCGGCGATGAGCATCACACCCTCAACGAAGGGGACTCCGTCTTCCTCCCTCGAGGCCTCAAGCATCGGCTCCTCTGCATTAGCGACGAAGCGAAACTGCTAATGCTCATCCACCCGCCCGGCTTGGAGAACTTCTTCGATGAGATCGATCAGGCTGTCTCTACCGCCCCGGCCTCCATCAACGAAATGAAGCAGCTTTCCGAAAAATACGGCATCACCATTTTGGAAGAATAGGCTCTGGGCATTGAGGGACAAATACTCTGTGCGGCTCACTAACTCACTAAGCCTCGCCAACGATCCCGATTCTTCGAGGACCAATGCCAGAGTCGCCCAGTTCATCAATTTCTGCAGGCTACTCCCCGGTTTTGGTCTTGACCGGTATTTGCGATATTCGGTAAGATTTCAATTGGATGCCAATCTCGCTTAGGCTCGGTGGGTCAATATGAACTTTATGTGAAGAAATGAGCGAGACGATCGCCAGCATTGCAATCGATGATCCTGTCGAGTCGCATGAGCGGCAAGCAATCGAGGTGACCATTACAATGAAAGACGGAACTCGCCGATGGTGCTTCTTCGTGACCCCCGAAGGAATCCCGAATTATGGTGACTTCCTCGACAGCGATCACTCAGTTCGAATCCATTTTGGAGCTTCTCACATGATTGTTGTTTCAAGGATTTCTGAGGACATCGTCCTGAAGACTCTTTATCACATCGACAAAGTTGGTGAGATCGAGCGATCCACACTCGAAATCAAAGACACAGAACAAGTCGATGCACAGAATCCCTGACCCGCTTCGAGTCGAATTTTTTATGGCCAATCAACCCTCAACCCAGAAGTCAACGTTCGCTCCCGGTCAGGGATTCTGTGATCTTTGACGTTGGCGCAGAAAAATGAGGCTCTATGTCGTTACTCCCCTTGTTGTCTCCTTCGCTCTTCAGTCGGCGAAGGCAATTGAAGACGGCTTTTACTATCAAAAGCGATCTGACAAACCAGCACTAGTCGAATACCAGAACGGGAACACGGACGGTCTCGATGGACGTGTTGAAGTGGACATCGAATTTGCGGAAATATTTTCCGTTACGAATGATAATACCGAATTCCACCTTTTGATCCGAACGGCTGAAGGATCCTCTTTGGATGTGAAGAGAACGAGAGCGTTGGTTCTGGATGGGACGACTTATCGCGAGAGTTCCGCAGGGTCGATCCTCTACTTCCGTATCACTGGCGAAGACAACGCAAAGCAGGTTGCCAAGTATGTTGAAGTCGAGATCCTTCAACGACGTCATCCGAACCATCAATTACAATTCTCAATATCCCCTGCAAGAGAGGAATTCGAAACGAATGGCACTGTTGAACTGGTCATCACATACAGAAACGTAGGAAACGAGCCTATCAAATTCCGTCGTGGCGGTCGACAGCGGGGAAGCAACCGAGACAATCAATATTCATTTTTCGCCAAGCTCGAAGGAAGAACGGTTCCAGACGTCGGTTCTGAGCGCAATTTTGGAGGGATGGCCCGCACGATCACCCTCTCGCCCCGCGAATTCTATCGCGAGAAGATTGACCTATCGAAATTGTTCTCGTTCGAATCTAGCGGAAGATATTTCATCACGGGAGTCATTGAATTGGAGTATGAGGATCCGAAACGCGCACACCCGTCTCGGGTGATCTGGAAAGAAGGTATCGCCGCCAAGACCGCAGTCACAATCACACCCACTAGGCGCAAACAGGGCAGGGCAGATCAACACCCTGCCCGCCGCGAATCGAAAGCACCATGACTATTCAAACTTCAACCCCGAAATCAGTGTCCGCCCCCGGCAGGGCGTGACTGGACTCTGACGTTGGCTAGAGAATGATTCCTTCGATCACACCATACAATGGCGAATCATTAGTTGAGATGAACGACCTCATCCTGCGTTCAAAAGCATCGTGGGGATATCCTGACGATCTGATGGAGTTGTGGACACCGGACTTAGTCGTGACAGAAACGGACCTGGAAATGAGACAATTCTTCGTCGGGTTCTTTTCTGACAGACTTGTCCTTTTGTATTCACTGTCAAAGCAATCGAGGAACTCGTGTGAATTGGAAGATTGCTGGGTCGAACCCAAACTCATGGGAACCGGACTTGGCAGGGCAATCTTTCAGGATATTGAACTGCGAATGAAGCAGAATGAATGGATCAGCCTGCGAATCGTATCCGACCCATCAGCGGCAGGATTCTATCTCAGAATGGGTGCCGTCAGAGTTGGTGAAGCCCCTAGCCAACCGGCAGGGAGGATGTTGCCGGTATTCGAGTGGCGTCCACAGGAATGCCGGGCCGAAGAAGTCACGGATGCCAAGACTGATCACGTTCCGGGTTGATGACTTCCCGCAAGTTCGATATTCTCCCGGAACTGAGTTGCCGGCGTCGATCAGGCTGGCACGGCGACAAACATGAATGAAGAAGCGTCAGACCTAGATGTGCGTTTGGCTGGCTTGGAGTCTTTTCTAGGAAAGTCCGATGACACTCATTTGCATGCTACTATCCCATTTTTCGTTGGTCAGGATTTAGGTGGATCTCCTGACGTGATTCCATTTTCACGATACTCTGACCTTGGAACCCTATACGTCACTTGCGATTTGGCTGGATCAGATGAGCAGCAGCCGAACGAGCACGGAACGTACGAATTGGCGGTTTGCCACACAGAGGGAGAGGATTGGGGTATCGAATTGATCTGCAGGTTGGCATACTACACACAACGGGCGGTGCTTGACCATGGTCAAACGATGGACATTCTTCGAGGACCAATGCCAGAGTCGCCCAGTTCCTCAATTTCTGCAGGCTACTCCCAGGTTTTGGTCTTGACCGATATTCGCGGTTTTCGGTAAAGTTTCAATTGGCCGCCAACCTCGCTTAGGCTCGGTGGGTCAATATGAACTGTTGGCTTAAGGAGACATCATGAAAAAGAAGCTCATCATATTTTTCCTAGTCGGGCTATGCTGCCTGATAGCTTGGATAATTCCTCCCAACAGTCCCAATAGCGGGAACGATAGTCGCGCATCTCAAAGCAATACGGGGGCGATTATTCTCGCTAGCGGAATTGACGGAGTTGCAACTCTGGATGCTCTAAAGGATCTCGGGATTCGCTCGATACCAGGTGCGGAATTCAATGACCCATTGTTGAATTCTCATCCGCATGACGAAGCCGATGGCATGGTCGCCTACGAGGTTTCCGACGACAACGATAACTCCAGAATGCTGCTCGGAGCTGATCACAATGGCGTGATCTGGTATCATTCGGAGTTTAGTGATGGTGCTCACGAGGAACTAAGGCGTTGGCAACTACACGTGGCGAACACCATTGATTTGGTGAAGCGCGAGTCCATGCTTCTGCCGCAGTAGCCGAACAAGGCGCTGGACCCCAAGACCTGACCCGCCCCGCGACGGAAACGCAGTGAGCCCTCGAACCTCAATTTCGCAATCAACACTCGCCTTCCGGTCAGGTTTGAGATGCCTTCGACGTTCGCCAATTAGAACTATGAAAACGCTCCTTCTTGCTGCCATCGCAATATTTCACTCCGAGATCAGTGCAAGAGCGGACGAGTTGCTGATCGCAATGAAGGGTCAGTCCGTCGTGGAGTTGGCGGATCCTGATGAGGTTGACTGGCTCAGGACGCACCTCGTGTTTGTCTTTGATATAGCCGAACACCATTGCCAAGAAGGCAGTGAGTCACACTGGAAACCGAGCCAGAAGCAGATCAGGGATTTGATTGAACGCGTGAAACGTCAGAACTATCTAGAGATGGAGTTCTCGACGCCGACGCCGATCACTGTCGAATCAAAACAATTCTTGATGAAGCGATTATGGGTGAGGATTCGGGAAAAAGACTGGGGGACTTTCGACTGGGCATTCGAAACTCCAGAGGGAAAGCTAGTTGCGCTGAGTGGAATCGAAGGAACCTATAACCGGCGGCTGGGGCCAATTATTCAGGCGTTTGTGCGAGATTTTGGCGAACAAAGCGGCACTGACCAATCCACTACCGCTTCCGGACTGAAGCCGGATAGTAATTCGAAACCTCAAGTAGATTCGGAGGAGCGCTCCCAGTAGCTGGTGGCAGGCCTTCGACGTGCGAGAAAAATGTTTTTCATCGAACCCGCTTATCGAGCGAGTGGCCTTGAACGTTCGCAAAAAAATGGATCAGCCTCTTGATACGTCATCAGTCTGGCAGATCGATGGTGAGTGGTCGTCTCGCACTTTTCTTTCAGCAGCGGAATCTCTGCTTTCTGAAGGAGATGTGGCGTTGTTCGGCGCTTACGAGCCAACGAGAGAATTGTCTGAAGCCTTACTGGAGCTGGGATGTAAGGCACACAACCATCTCGAGGGCTTTTACACTTGCTTCGATATTAACCGTTCGGAGCATCCGGATGGCTGTGTTTTTGCTATGCCGATCGGATCAATCGGTTTTTCACAGATCCTGAGTTTAGAGCCCGCGATTCTGCGCCAGAACGACAACCCAGAGTTCTACGACCATTTTGTTGCATATCGGCTCGACGATCAACGGATTCCGCTTATGAGCCATCACGATGCATTCTCGGGCGGAAGTCTCTTTCTTTCCACCGTGTACGCTCAGGAAGACGTAGAGACACTTTCCGCTTCATTGGGTGGAGAAGCGAAGATGATTGAGAATCCCGTCCTTACCATCCATTCGCGTTCGCGCTCCCGGTAGCGAGCGAGAGGCCTTGGACGTTCTCTGTGAAAATAAGCGATTGCGCCCGTGGCCCATTTGTGGCAATTTTGTGCCATGAGCGACACAATGGTCAGGGCCCGAGTGGATCCGGAACTCAAGGACGAGACCGACAAGATATTTTCCGAACTCGGGATCTCCACAACTGACGCAATTCGGATGTTTCTGGCGCAGGTCAAGCTGCGTCGCGGTCTTCCTTTTTCGGTAGGACTTCCCTCGGACAATGATGATTTGCTGCGGACTTCCGAAACCCGGCAGGCGGCCCTTGATTCCGTTTATGACGACTAAACCCGGAGAGGTTTATCGGATCGATTTGGGTGCTGGAGGGAAGGTCCGCATGATGCTTGTTGTTTCCCGCGAAGACACCGATCCACCGCGAGCGCTTTCCCTCTGCGTTCCAGTTACGTCCGCGTATCGCGAATCCGACTACGAGGTTGAATTGCCTTCGAGACCGTTCTTTCGGGTGAAGAGTTATGCGAACGTCCAAGGCCTCCAGGCGATTCAGCATCACGAAATGCAGGGACCCATTGGGACGATCTACGGCGAACCTTTCGAGCGAGTTCGGAAGGCTCTTCGGTTTGTGCTAGAGCTGTAGACCGAAAGCAGAGAAGCCTGCCCCGAGTCGAAAGATGAACCTAAATCTCAATCCCAGTCCTGCACTTAGCGCGCGCCGCCGGTAGCCCGTGCCAGACCTCCGACCCTCTGCATAAAAACCAAATGACGCGAAAACCAACCCTGCTTTCAGCCGATGCATCTCTCTTCGGTCTTCGACGCACGGCCCTTTTCCTGATCTTTCTGGCAAGCGGTAGCCTTGCACAGGCTGCTGAGCGACGACCGAATATTCTGTTCTTCTTTGCAGATGATTGGGGGCGTTATGCGAGCATTTATGCGGATGCGGATGAGCCTTCGCTCAACGATGTTATCGCGACGCCCAATATCGATCGCATAGGTCGGGAAGGTGTGGTTTTTGAGAACGCTTTTGTTCCGGTCGCGTCCTGCGGGCCCTGTCGTGCTTCGCTAGCGACGGGTCGTTACTTTTGGAATTGTGGTTCACGTGCTTTTCTCAATGGTAAAGCAAGCAGTTGGCAGGGGTACGAGAATCCCATGCACAGCTTGCCGAAGTTTGGCGATCTCATCCGCGAAAGCGGGTACTACGCGCAGAAATCGAGGAAGACTTTTGACTTCGACTCGAGCCCGCGTCCCAAGGGTCTGGATGCCCTGGGGCAAGTCGGGTATGAACGTTACGGGCTCTATGTGGGGGCGGCGAAGAGTGAGGCCGAGCGCAAAAGCAGGCACGACGAGATCGTCGAAAACTGCCGTCAGGAGATTCGGCAAGTGCTTGCCGGAAGAACCGAAACGCAGCCCTTCTTTTTCGTCTTCGGAAGCATCAACATCCATCGCCCCTACACCCCCGACTCCGGGAAGGATCTCTGGGGCATTGAGCCTGATTCGTTAAAAGGGTTGTTGCCGAAGTTCCTGCCCGATGCCCACGATGTCCGGCGCGATTTTTCGGATTACCTCGGCGAGGTGTTGGCCCTCGATCTCATGCTCGGCGCAATGATCGAGGAACTGGAGACTGCTGGTGAACTCGACAACACGGTTGTCATCCTCTCCGGGGACCACGGCATTCCTGGCATACCCCGCGGCAAGACTAACTGTTATGATCTCGCTACTCGCGTGCCTCTGCTGGTTCGCTGGCCGAAAGGAATTCCCGCGGGGCGACGCGTCGAGGATTTTGTCAGCGTCATGGACGTGGGGCCGACGCTACTCGAGGTCGCGGGCGCCGAAGTGCCTGCCTCGATGGATGGCCGTAGTTTTTTTCCTCAACTTAGCAGCCAAAAGAGCGGTTGGATCGATCCCGAGCGAGACTCCGTGATCATCGGTCGCGAGCTGCACTTCCACAATTCCCGGCCCGGCAATGTGCCTTATCCGATGCGTGCGATCCGCACCAAGGACTATCTCTACATTCGCAACTTCAAGCCCGAACGCTGGCCAATGGGCGATCCGTACGACGCGGCCAAACTCGCGGAGCCGGAGGCATTGTACAAGATGGGCCTGCGGACAACACCGGCTTACCGGGATCTTGACGGCAGCCTCACCAAGGCGTGGATGATGTCACGCCGCGAAGAACCCGGCGACAAAGAGTTGTTTCTTCTGACGATGCACCCCCGACCCGATGAGGAACTCTACGACCTTAAAAAAGATCCCGACCAGTTGGTCAACCTGGCCGACGACCCAGAGTTAGCCACCGTCCTCAAGAGTCTGCGCGGTCAGGTGGATCAGGTGATGAACACCACCGGCGATCCCCGTCTCAAAGACGCCTTCGATCAATTACCCTGGGTTGATCCCACGAAACCGTGATCAAGAGCTGCCGAGAAATGCCGATGAAAAAACGGAGCAAGACAAGACGGTGCCGACAACACCGCTTCGCTCCGTGCCACACCTCGGAACTTAGTATAGAAATCATGAAGACAGTCATTTGCCTGTTGGCCACCATCATAACTCCTCTCAGCTTGCAAGCTGAGGACGAGAAAAATGCTCTCGCAACTAAGTTGTACGGCATAATCAACACCGAAGATCTGAAGGAAAGCGCAAAGTCAAACGACGCCGCTTACAAGGCATACGTGTCTCACACAGTATCTCAATTCCGCACATTGTATCCTGAAGCTCCGGACGGCTTTTTTGATGAATATGAGGAACTCATGTTGAAGCACTTCCTTTCCTCCCAACGGAAGTCGACCCATAAGCAGCGTTACATCGAATTCTCTTCGGAGCAGTTTGATGAAAGTGAATTGAAGGCGTTGATCGACTTTTACGAGTCCGCGCTTGGTCAAAAAGTCTTGAAGAATCGAGCGGAATGGACTCGCCAGAACAGCGAGTACATGGAAAAGGCTTTCCGAGAATGGTATGAGAAGAACAGCAAGCTCTTGGTAGAGGAGTACCGGCTGCTCCTTGAGAAATATGTCGCCGAATTCGACCGTTTAGAACAGTCAGGCGTCGAACAAAACAGCGATGATCAATCTCCAAACCGCTCTGGTGATGACGAGTAGTGCCAGTTCAAAGATTACCTCAGCAATGCATCCGCGATCTCGTTTGTGAGCGCTAAGGCTCCGACAATTTGCGAGGCTCACTTCACTAAATAACTTAAAAAACAGCCATGCCCATTCCATCGAAATCAGAACCTGCGAAGGTTGCCGCAGACGATTGGAAGGATCCCAATCGTGAACTTAGCAGTCTCTTGGAAGGCAAAAGCTTGCAGACCGACGTCACACTAATTCGTTACAGGACCGATGTCGTCGGCGAAGGCCCGACTCTTCATGTCCATCCCTACGATGAAATCTTCACTATCACCGAAGGCCGGGCGCGCTTTACCGTTGGTAACAAGACGATCGATGCGGAGGCGGGTGACGTTGTTTTCGGGCCGGCGAATATTCCGCACGGCTATCAGAACCTCGGCCCCGGCCGACTCGATTCCCTCGATATTCACCTCAGTCCTGAGTGGATTCAGTACAATCTTGCCGACTCCTGGGATCAATCGGCTGTGCTTCTTTCTGCTGAATCAAAAGTCAGCACGGATGGGAATCCAAGCGCATAGGAATAGCTACTTGTTTCGGACAAGCAAGGTGTTTGACTACCAGCCGGATGGCCTTGCTTCCCCGACCCCAGTTGATGTCATCGCATTCCCATCTCCGCTAAACCCAAGGCGAAAGCGGCCACGGAAGCGCTGGTTGCGACGGTCCGCAGGTGGTTCCACGGGAGCCAGCTCCTGATGTATTCGCGCCAGATCAGTTCGCTTCCCGAAGCGGCGGGATTGATGGCGGCGAGACGATCGTTCAAGGGGACATTGAAACGCGCGGTGATGAAAATCCCTCCGGCCAGGTAAAGCAGGGAGCCGGCGAGAACCCAGGGCATGCCCGCTTCTTGCCAACGAGTCATGGCAATCGCGGAAAGCGCGATGCTGCTCACACCGGAACCCGCGAAAACGAGAAGAAAGACGGGATTGATAATCTTGATATTGATCGCCTGCATCGCGGAGATGCCGCTTTCAGCGGGAAGACTGCCGAGGGCACTCATGGCGAAATTCGAGAACGTGAAGAGAAGACCTGAAATGATGCCAACGCCGACGGCGGTGAACAGGACGAGAAGAAAAATGAAATCGATCATTATATGATTTTGTTAGGGATGAATATTTTTGGGTTTGCCCGGACACGAACGGAGTCTGGTCGCGTGTCGTGTCCGGGGTTTTCAGGTTCGAAGTTCAGGCAGCGTGTTTCATGGGTTCCTCTTCGGGATTCCAGCATCCAGTGGCGGCGACATCGCGGGCGTAGGAGTCAAAGTCGCGTGGAGCACGTCCGAGAGCACGCTGGACGCCGTCGGCGAGGTAGGAATTGCGACCGTCGAGAACGAAGGTGAACAGGTAGTCGAGCAGGTCGACGAATTCCTTTGGAACTTGCTGATCCAAAAGCCCTTGGACAAACTCCTCGCGACTGATGGGTTGGAAGCGCACCTCTTTGCCCGATGCCTTCGAGATCTTCTCGGCTATCTCCGGGAAGGTAAGAAGCTCGGGTCCGGTGAGTTCGTAAACTTGCCCCGAGTGACCCGTTTCGGTCAATGCCGCCGTGGCGACGTCGGCGATGTCGTCGACGTCGACGAAGGGTTCAGCGTGTCCGGAGAAAGGAAGGGCGATGACGCCGTCGAGGACCATGTCGAGCATGAAGTTCTCGCTAAAATTTTGATTAAACCATCCGCAGCGAACAACCGTCCAATCGAGACCGGACTCTTGAACGATCTTCTCGCAGCGTTGGGCTTCTTCCTCGCCACGACCGGAGAGGAGGACGAGTTTTTTCACATCGGCTTCCTTGGCGAGATCGACGAGTTGTTGAATTGCTTCTTTCGCACCCGGGACAGCGAGGTCTGGATGGAAGGCGATGTAGATGGAATGGACCCCCTGTATAGCAGGCGCCCACGTCGTCGGATCATTCCACTCGAACGGTGTTTCGCCCGACCGGGACGCGACTCTCACCGGCACGCCTTTGGCCTGCAATCGCTGGACGATGCGTCGCCCGGTCTTGCCGGTTCCGCCAAGGACCAGGGTGGTTTGGGGTTTTGATTCAGGATGATTGTGGATAGTTTGTGTTTTCATTGAGTCCAGTGTAATGGCCTAAAACGGACGAACAATGCCACTTAGTCCTCAAAAATTGCTTAAAAGTCCAAATTCTGTGGACTTTTAGGCAAATTGGGTCCATCCTCAAAAATGCCTGTCGATGACCCGATTGCCGCTGCCTTCGCCCCGGTGGATGACCCTCTGGGCGAGGCCCTACACTCGCTTCGCATGAGCGGAACCTTTTACTGCCGCTCGGACTTGAGCGCGCCTTGGGGAGTGGCCATGCCCGCTTTTCCCGATTGCCTGATGTTTCATCTCATCACGGAAGGCAGTTGCTGGGTCGACGTGCCGGGAACAAAGAGCTGCCTTCTTCGTGCGGGCGACTTCGCCCTCGTGCCGCATGGACGTGGTCACGATTTGCGAAGCGGCGACGGCGTCGAGATCGCCGACTTGTTTGATCTTCCGCAAGAGCAATTGAGCGAACGTTACGGAACGATGAAAGTCAAAGGCACCGGCGAACGAACGATCATGATTTGCGGTGCCGTGCAATTCGAACATCCTGCGGCGAAGCGCGTCGTGGGCATGTTGCCGCGAATCATCACGATGGAAGCGAATCGACCGGAGAGCGAATGGATGATCAGTGCCATCCGTTTCATGATGGCCGAAGCGCAGGCGATGCGCCCGGGCGGCGACACCATTATCACCCGCGTTTCCGACATCCTCGTGATTCAAGCCATTCGCTCTTGGCTCGACAATGACGAAGCGGCGAAGGCTGGTTGGCTCGGGGCGCTTCAGGACAAGCAGATCGGCCGCGCCATTGCCCTCGTGCATCGTGATCCGATGCATCCGTGGACGGTAGCCTCGCTGGCGGAAACGATTGGCATGTCACGCTCCGCGTTTGCGGCGCGGTTCATGGAATTGGTCGGGGAACCACCGATGACCTATGTGCGTCGCTGGCGCATGAATGTCGCCGTGACTTACCTGAAGGAATCGGACACCCCCATCGCCGATCTCGCCGACCGCCTCGGATACCAGTCCGAGGCCGCCTTCAACCGCGCCTTCAAGAAATACATCGGCACGACCCCAGGAAGGGTCCGTCGCGACCAAGCGGCCTAGGGCACTGACGCTCCCATTCCCCCGTTTTAGATCGTCTAAATGAAAACTGTAACCAGAATCCACCCGTCGCGAAGCGACCGCTTAAAGGCCTGCGTGACCAAAACTGGTTAAACGGTCGCTTCGCGGCGTTGCTCATTGGGGCGCTGTTCCGGGGGCTAAAGCACCCCGGCTACAAGTTATGAGGTCGCTTCGCGACTCCGCCAATACCATCTACTCTCGGCGACAGTTTAATTTTAAAAGCTCAAAAATCCCCATCAAGACCAATCCATACCGTCAGTAGATGCGGGTCAAAACCTCACAAAAGACAACAGATACAAGGTGAACGGTATTCAGGACTAAAAGGGAGAATGGGCTGAATTCCAAAACCGCAAGACGTTAGAATTCAGACTATTGTGGCGGTTAACCAAATGAAAGGAAAAGGCCTGTGAATGACAAGGCATCCAATTAGACTTGTCGCGAAGAAATGAAACGAGCGAGCGCCATCATCTTGGTCTTGCTGTTCCTGACGGCGATCATCGGATTCGAGCGATTTCGGGAAGGGCTTCAATTTCTCATATCGGATCACCCGACACCACGACAGACCCAGAATATCGAATCGATGGATTTGCCCGGGCCGAAGCCGAGGGGCGATGAGTGGGCGCCGCACGGCAGTTTAGCCAGTGCTACCCAGGGCCCCAATGCCGATCTGAGCACCCAGCCCAACGATCCTGACAATTCCTCAAATATCGCGCAGAACTTCACGGTCGAGTTGTCGCATCTGCACTTCATTAGATCGACGCAGATCACAGGAACGTCTGAGAGTTCGGAGATGGAGATCGAGTGGCTCCGCGAAGCAGTAACCACGGTGTCGGACGGGCTACGGCATCGACCAATGGTTTTTGACGCGGATGCCATCACGACTTCCGAAGCACCGGTTTTGCTCTTCGCGAAGCCCGAATTTGATCTCACAAACGAGGTCCGGGTCGTTTACGAGGCGCTGGCAGGCGAGACTGATGATTCCGCTGAAACAACTAATGCCGAGAAAGGATTGGCTACCAACAGGCGGCCTGTGCCGAGTCCAGCGAGGGAGGGCGACTAGAGACCCAACTTTGAAATCGGAGCGCGCCCTCAGGTAGCCTGTCGCAACACTCAAACTTTGCCCAAGAACAAATCGAAGACATGAAAGCAAAAATCCTTCCGACAATCCTAGTCGTCCTCTCTTTTGCGATTCACGCTCCATTGTTCGGGCAGGAGAATGAACCGGCAAGGGTGGAGATCAGTGAGGGCGTGGAATTGCACTTTATCGAACGGGGAGACGGTGAACCGATTATCTTTATCCACGGCCTGACGGGTGATTACTCCGTGTGGAGTCGCCAGATCGAGGCGTTCGCTGCGGAAGGATATCGAGCCATTTCCTATAGTCGGCGTTACAACTATCCGAATAAGAATACGCTTCGCCCGAATCACTCGGCAATCGTCGAAGCGAACGACCTCGCCGAGTTCATGAAAAAGCTGAAGTTGAGAGAAGCTCACATCGTGGGTTTTTCCTACGGTGCCTATACCGCGCTCATGATGGCTCTTGAGCATACCGAAATGGTCAAGACTCTGACCTTGGCCGAACCGCCCATATCTCAATGGCTTGCCGATTTGCCCGGAGAGCAATCCGAGGCGGGCAAGGCGCATTTGAATCTTCGAAGAAGGAGTGATGCCGGCGAGAAAGGAATTCGAGGCTGGAAACGATGAAGTCGCCATGCGGACGATGTTCGATTGCATTGCGGCGAAGGCGACCTTTGACGGTATGCCCGAGTTCGTGAAAGACCGTTGCCGGCGAAACATCAATGAGATGAAGGCGCTCGTCTCCTCGAAGGACATTTATCCTGACGTGGATCGTGACCGTGTGCGCCAGCTTGATGTCCCAACGCTGATTTTGTCCGGGAGCGAAAGCGAAGCGGTCGCGAAGTACACGGATGTGGAACTCGAACGGTTAATCCCCGAGGGATCGCGAAAACGAGTCGTATTGGAAGGCGCGACCCACATCGTTTGGGTAGAACAACCCGTCCAGTCTCGCAACGCCGTGCTTAATTTCATTCGTGCCAGATAGTTTCGGTCGGGATGAGCGGAGGAACAACAAACGAAAGGAGAGTGACGCCTGACCCGGCCCGAATTCGAGTGGGCCTTGAGGGACAGAAGACACTTGATGAGGCTCGGACCGTTCACGTCTCCTCGCGCAGGAAATTTCCAGAACAACCGGAAAAATAAAATCGTCTTATTATAATCAAAACCACTCCGTCAGTATATCCGGGTCGTACTATCACATCAGCTAACTCCGCGAAGTCAGTATATCCGGGTTTTAATATCACGAAGGATGGCCGATATGAATGGAACGGAATTTAGGATAATAAAGGAGACTTGAACGAGATCTAGAACAGTAAGGCGTTAACTTTCAAATCATAGTGGGGGTAAACTACAAGAAACAGAAAAAGACCTGTGATTCCCAAGTCATCTAATTAGACTGTTCTCTCAAGAAAATGCCCTCAAGTCGATCGCTGCTACTTCTTGCGACGATGCTCCTTTGCTTGGGGTGCCAGGAGCGCAACTCACCAGAACCGCCTACGCAAGAATCGGTTGCTGATCTCGCATCTCGGATGGTCACGCACGCGAAGGTCAGCCGGGGCAAGATCATTTTGGACGCCGACGAAGCAACCCGCATTTGGTCGGATGGCGCGTTTCTCGAACTGGGAGAGACCTTTCCAGATCCGATTGAGGAGATGCTGGCCACGCCGACACATACACACGACATTTCGCCATTCCTTGCCGACCTCAACTCGCGGATGGACTCCGAGTGGACAGATGCTCGGTTCGCAACGGGTCTTAATGAATCCGCATTGGTGGACGTCCAGTCCCTCACATCGAAAGCTTCTTCGCAGATCGAGCCATTGTATCGAGACTACATTCGAGTCCGATTCCCGAATGCAACAATTCGGATTAAGGATTCGACCAGCCCGATTCTCGTAGTCATCGATGGTGCCATCCGAGCGTCCGTGATGCCGAAACAATGAGAGAACAAGCGGGTGCTACCAACAGGCTACCCGCCGCGAGTCGAAAGCGTTATGACAGTGACAACCTCAACCTTGAAATCGAAGGGGCGCTGCCGGTAGCCTGTGGCAGACCCTTGACGTTCTGCCAAGAAAATGGGAAAGCGCTATCTCCAAGGGATGCATCTCGACTACGCCATAGGCGCAGGCAAGACCGTCGAGCAGTTCATGGGTGCATTCGAGCGGAATGGCGAGCGGGCGATTCGTTATCTCACCATCCGCAAGCAAGGCGATAAATTCTGGCTCCACAACCACGAGGTCTACGACGAGGGGAGTGAGGACTATCTCGATCTTTACGCATTCGAATATCTTGAGATGCCTGAGGATCGATTCGAGCCATTTCCAACCGAATTCAATACGATGGAGGATGCTCTTCGATACGCGTCAGCAGAGTTCGATGCAGACTCTGAGCGGTGGGTGAATAAGGGCGTCGTTCAAGATGAGTATTTGGATTTCATTCGCAGCCAGAATCAATCATCATGAGGCCCGGAATGCGTCTGGACAACACGGGCAGAACAAGGCGCAGCAGATCAACTGCCTGCCCGTTGCGAGTTGAAATCCGAATGAACGCTACAACCTTAATCCTGAATTCGGAGCGCGCAGTCGGCAGGCAGTGACTGTGTTCTGACGTCTAAGAACATGATCAAACTCCTCCAAACCCTCCTCCTCCTCGCCACGCCGGTCCATGCCGTCAGTCTGCACGGCTTGTTTACGGACAACATGGTGCTCCAGCGCGAGATGCCCATTTCCGTGTACGGCACAGGGGATGATGGAGAGGTGATTACCGTTGGGCTCAACGACCAATCCGCGAAGGCCACCGTAGCCGATGGCGAATGGAAAGTGACTCTTCCTGCGATGCCCGCTGGCGGTCCGCACACGATGACGGTTACCGGCAATAACACGATCACTATTGAGAACATTCTCCTCGGTGACGTGTGGTTGTGCACCGGCCAATCGAACATGGCGGGCACGCTCTCCGGGTATTTGAACAAGGCCGATCAGTTTCCGGAGCTACAGCCTCTTTACGAAGGTGTGCCCGAGGCGAACCCGATGATTCGCCTTTTCAAACTCAAACAGGACGGCGCCGATACGCCGCGGCGCGATGTCGTTACCAACCAGGAATTCGGATCTGAGTGGCGGCTTTGTGATGAGGAAAGCGCCCTGCAGTTTTCCGCGACCGGCTACCTCTTTGCCCGCGAGTTGCAGCCGGAGATCGACGTTCCCATCGGCTTGATCTACGCCACGCTTGGCGGCACGAAGGCGGAGAGTTGGACGCCGGCGGGAACGTTGCGCAGCAGTCCGGAGTTCCAGGTGATCATTGACGATTACGAGGCTGCCGTGGACAACTTTCCCGAGGCTTTCGCCCAGTATGAAAAGCGCTTGGCCGAATGGAAAGCCAAGCCGCTCGCCGAACGCCGCGGGAGCCGCGCTCCGCAACCGCCGATGGGTCCCGATCATCCGAAACGTCCCTCCGGTCTCTACAATTTCATGATCGCGCCTCTCCAGCAGTTCCCCGTCAAAGGCGCGATTTGGTATCAGGGCGAGGGCAACTCCGGCCGGCCCGTGCAATACCGCACACTGTTCCCCGCGATGATCACCTCGTGGCGTGAGGCGTGGGGCCAGGGGGATTTCCCCTTTCTCTTTGTCCAGCTGGCCGCCTTCCGCGAGATGAACCCGGAGCCGGAAGACCCCGATTGGGCGTGGCTACGCGAAGCGCAAACGATGACGCTCTCCCTGCCGAACACCGGCATGGCGACGATCATTGACGCCGGAAACCAAACCGACATTCATCCGCCGGACAAACCCACGGTCGGTAAACGTCTCGCGGCGCAAGCCTTGAAGGTCGCCTACGACCGTGACGTCGTTGCCTCCGGTCCGATGTTCAAGAAGACGACCATCGAGGGTAACCAAGCGGTGATTGAACTCGATCACGTGGGCGGTGGACTTGTGACGAAGACGGTCGAACTCGACGGCTACACCGTGCCCGCCGACACTTTGAAAGGCTTTGCCATTTGCGGCTCCGATCGAGAGTTTCACTGGGCCGACGCGATCATCGAAGGCGACCGTGTTCGCGTATCCAGTCCCGAGGTCGATGAACCCGTCGCCGTGCGGTATGCCTGGGCGAACTTCCCGCTCTGCAATCTCTACAACCGCGAGGGCTTTCCCGCCGTTCCTTTCCGCACCGACGAGTTCGCGCGACTGGGCACCGGCACCGTCGACGGCATCGGTGTGGGCAAACCCTTCGAGAGCAATGCTCCGATCCAAAATGGAAAATACGGAGGTCTGACCGACGGCGACCTGCGCGATTCCCGAGACTACTCATGGGCCACCAACGGTGCGACTAAGTTTCCCAAGCACGTCACCGTCGACCTCGAAGGCCCGCACCGTCTGACTGCGATCCGCGTCCACAACTCCGCGCTCGGCGGCACCAAGACCGTGGAAGTCCAGCTCTCTGCCGATGGCGAGACCTTCACTCCCGCCGGTCAGACCGAGTTCGAGAACTACACCCTCGATGTTTTCGCTTTAATCGACTTGAAGCCAGATCCCGTAAGCCACGTCCGCCTCGTTTTTCCGGACGTCCACGACACTTCCTTCCAGCGCAAAAAGAACGGCTTCATCTTCCTGCGCGAACTGGAGATTCAGGGTGAACCCGTGAAGTAAGGGCCGGTTCTGTAGTAGAAGGAATGCACCAGAGAATCCTCGAGGTCCCCTTCGCACGCATCGCCATTTTGGGACTCATCCCTTTCATAGCGACAGAGGTGCGATCGGCGCCCGTCGAGAAGCAGAACGTTCTCTTTATCGCCGTTGACGATTTGAACGACTGGGTGGGCTGCATCGGAGGCAATCCGCAGGTGAAGACGCCGAACCTCGACAAGTTCAACGCCGAGGGCGGAATGGTCATGCTCAATGCCTCCGCTCCAGCCACGGTTTGCGGGCCTTCACGATCGGCGTTGCTCACGGGAGCGCATGCGCACCGGACGGGTGTGTATGGAAACCAGAACAACTTGAGGGCCGCGCCCAAGGCGAAGGATCTCGCGACCTTACCGGAGTATTTCAGCCAGCATGGTTATCATTCGATTTCGCGGGGCAAGATCTTTCACTTTCACAAGATCCCTGGGAAACAGCGTTTTGACGCGGGCCAATGGTCCTTTGATGAATGGTTGCCGGCCGAGCAGGGAGTTGGACCGATCAGCAAGGAGCGACCGGTGAATGGGTTGCCGAATCTCCCCGATGAAAAGCCGCACTATCATACCAAGGCTTTCGATTGGGGACCGACGGTTGGGAATGATGAGACAAAGATGAAGGACCACATCACGGCAACTTGGGCCGCGAACCAGTTGCAGACGCGAGACTTCGGCAAGCCGTTCTTCATGGCCGTAGGAATCAGCCAGCCACACCTCAGCTGGTATCTTCCGCAAAAGTATTTTGATCTCTATCCCTTGGAAGAGATTCAAGTGCCGGAGTTCAAGCCCGCTGACCTCGACGATATCGTTGATCGAAATGGTCAGCCTGCCTATGAACCGAAGCCCTCATGGATGCGTGCGGAGAAACACGGACGGCACAAGGAGGCCGTCCGCGCATACCTCGCCGCGATCACTTTTGTCGATGATTGCATCGGCGTCATACTCGATGGCCTGGCCGCGAGTCCATACGCCGAGAACACGATCGTGGTGCTTTGGGGTGATCACGGATGGTATCTCGGTGAAAAGCAGCGATATGGAAAAACCGAGTTGTGGCAGGAGGCTTGTCGCGTGCCGTTGATGGTTAGGGTTCCCGGCGTTACCCCGAAGAGCCGGCAATGTCACGGCGTCGTGAACTTGATCGATTTGTATCCGACGCTCATCGAACTGTGCGGACTCCCTCCAAATCCGGAAAACGATGGCCGCAGTTTTGCCCCCTTGTTGAAGAACCCTGAAATGGAATGGAATGAGCCGACTTTGACCACGCATGGCCTGGGCCATCACCGCATCTACGACGGACGTTACAGTTACATCCTTCACCGGCGCCGGGGGATCGAACAGCTTTACGACCATAAGAAAGATCCGATGGAATGGACGAACTTGGCGAAGGACCCCGACCACGCCGAAGTCATCGCACGCTTAAAAGCCCACCTGCCCAAGAAGGACGAACCGATGTCGCCGATGAATCCGAGTTAGAAGGGAGCGTGTTGGCAGGTTTCCAACACCACTCACAAATGATTCACGCTTCTTACCCCCATGCAGACTCAATTACCGAAAACGATGAGGCGATTGGCATTGGCCAACACCTTGTTCCCGATGCTGGTATCTCCGATATTGGCCACTGAAATCACGGTCAACAACGCCAAGGAATTGCGGGAAGAGGCTCATCGTGCGAAGCCCGGGACGACGATCCAGCTCGCGCCGGGGAACTACGGGAATGGCGTCCGCTTTGAAAGGATTGCCGGGACTGAAGAGCACCCCATTGTCATCACCGGTGCTGATGAAGAGAACCCGCCGGTGTTCGAAGGTGGAAACCAGGGGATGCATTTTGTGGATTGTAATTACGTGACTCTCCGCCATGTCCAAGTGACCGGTTGCAAGGCGAATGGGATCAACGCTGATGATGGAGGCAGTTATGATTCGCCGTCGGTCGGTATGGTTTTCGAAAACGTGACGGTCGAAAATATCGGCCCGCAGGGGAACTTCGATGGCCTGAAGATCTCGGGATTGAAACACTTCACCGTGAGGAATTGCCGCTTCAGCGGCTGGGGCGGCGGGGCCATCGATATGGTTGGATGCCGCGAGGGATTGATTGAAGGATGCGAATTCGTCGGCAAGGAAGGCTTTTCCCAGACCACGGGCATCCAGGCCAAAGGTGGCACGGAGAACGTCCGCATTCGCACGAGTTACTTTCACGACGCCGGCTTGCGTTCGATCAATCTCGGCGGCAGCACGGGCCTGGCTTACTTCCGGCCGAAGGTGCAGGACTTCGAAGCGCGGGGCATTGTCGTCGAGGGAAACCACTTTGTGGGCAGCGTGTCACCGTTCGCGTTTGCGACTTCGCGCGACTGCGTCGTGCGCCAAAACATGATCGTTTTTCCGAAAAAATGGGTGCTCCGTATCCTCCAGGAGCAACCGCTCGACCAGTTCAAGCCCTGCCAAGGCGGAGTGTTCGAAGCCAACCTCATCGTCTTCGACAATCGCGTGCAATCCTTCGTCAACATCGGTCCTGACACTTTGCCCGAGACTTTCACCTTCCGAAAAAACGCGTGGTTCAGCGCCGACAGCGATCGCCGCCCTACTTTGCCCACCGACGAATTGGAGGGCATTTATCAAGTGGATCCCAAACTGGAGAACGCGGAGACGCCGGAAATGAAAATGTTGTCGAAGGATCCACGTTTACAGTCAGTTGGCGCCCAAGCGTTTCGCGTAAAAGAATTTTAGTTCGAGGTCAAAACCCGAGAGCCGGAACGGATCTGGACAAGATCTTCTGTAGTGGTTTAACCTGACCCACTGGTTTCCTTCGGCCGTTCCGAAAACCCCTTTAAACCAAGAGCTCATGAAGATGAATCGACGACAATTTCTCGGCAAATCATCCGTGCTCGGAGGAGCGTCTCTGGCGCTTGGACCGGACCAATGGTTGAGGGCAAACGAGTCTGGTGCTGTTGCATCGGAACTCCCCGACGTTCCCTACGGCGCCGTCTATTTCCGCAAAACCGCGCCTCCAAAAGAAGATTGGGAACGCGATTATGCCCAGGCTGCGAAGGACGGCATGAACACCTTCCGGCATTGGTTCATCTGGGCCGCCATCGAAGTCGCACCTGGAAAGTACGACTGGTCCGACTACGACCGCCAATTCGATCTTGCCGAGAAGTATGGCATCTCCACGGTCGTTGGCGAAATCCTAACAAGTGCCCCACAATGGGCCTTCGATAAGTTCCCGCACGCGCAGATGGAAGCGGCGGACGGGCGCAAGGTCGGACCGCACTATTCGGTCGCCGCCGCCGTGGGAGGTTGGCCGGGACTTTGCCTCGACGATGACGACGTCCTTGAAATCGCGGAAGAGTTCCTGCGGCAGCTCGTCCTTCGATACAAGGACCATCCGGCCATGGGTGCCTACGACCTTTGGAATGAACTTAACCAGCTTGGAGACGCCGGCGGATCCTACAGCGCAGCTTCGGCGGAGAAGTTCCGTGCCTGGCTCAAGGAAAAGTATGGTGATCTCGAAACACTCGGAAAAGCCTGGTATCGCTATTCCTACACCGACTGGAGCCAAGTGCGCATTCCCCGCACGATTGGCAACTACCCCGACGCCAACGACTGGGGCCTATTCCGCATCGAAAATGCCATTCGCCTCTTCGAGCGGCGCGTGAAACTGGTTCGCGAGCTTGATCCCGATCATCCGATCACTAATCACACCATCCCGATGGGAGCGATCGAAAAAGTCCACCCCGGGACTTACCCCGAAGGCGGAACCTATCCGGTTTTTCCGGCGACGAAGCTCGTGGATATCAGCGGCTTTTCCGGTGGCGGGAATCATGACGACCGCTACAAACTGCGCTGGGGTCACTGGATGAAAATGGACATCACCCGTTCGGCATCTCGGGGTAAACCCTTCTGGGCGTCCGAGATAACGGTCGGCAATACCTGGCCCATGGCATCGCTCAAGAAGCTCGACGAAGGCCGCATCACAACTGCCGAGGACGTCCGTTTCTATACGCTGATGAACCTTGCCGGAGGCACCCGTGGCCTGCTTTCCCCGCGTTGGCGCCCGCTCCTTGATGGCAAGTCCTTCGGCAACTTCGCCTTTTACGCCATGGACGGCTCGCCCACGGAACGCTCGGAAGCCGCACGCGAAATGATCGACTGGCTCGCACGCGACGGCCATCGCTCCCTTCTCGCCGCAAAGCCGGTGAAAAGCGATATCGGTCTCCTGATTGTTCCCGATTCCCAGATCCACACCTTCTGCAGCCAGGGGTCGACTGCTTTCTACAGCGACTCGGTCGAAGGAGCCTACCAAGCCATGCTTTTCAACAACCTTCAGGTCGAGTTTGTCCCGCCCGATGACATTCCTGAGGATCTTGAGGTGCTCTACCTTCCTTTCCCTGCCATGCTCCCAGCCAAGGTCGCAGAGACGCTGAAAAACTGGGTACGCAACGGTGGCATTCTCATTTCCGAAGGTTGCCCAGGCTATTTCGGCGACCTCGGGCGGGCGGGAACCAGCCAACCCAATCACGGTCTCGACGAGCTTTTCGGCGCCAGGGAATCCTTCGTTCAGTACACGCCCGATCTACTGACAAAACTCGAAGTGGAACTCGATGATGGCAAAAAGGTCGATGGTGGTATCTACCTTCAGGCTTACGAACCGACCACGGGCAAACCCTTCGCGCACTATGAAGACGGACGCATTGCTGGCGTCGACAACGTTTATGGCCAGGGTAAGACCCGGCTCCTCGGCACTTTCCCCGGTTACCGTTTTCGCCGGACTCCCAATGATCGAACTCGCCAATACTTCGCCGATGTCCTCCGTTGGACGGGCAAGACTCCGCAAGTCATCTGCAGCAACCCGAACCTAATCACGCGCCTTCAAACTCACCAAGATGACAACCGCACCTACCTTTGGATCACGAATGCCACCCGCCAGCCGGAAACCGCGGAGATCCAATTACCGCGTTTCGGAGGCGAAATGAATGGGCTGCAATCCTTGAGCGGCGAGGATGGGAAGCTTCTCAGCGGGAACGCGTTGCGCGTTACTGTTCCCGCTCGAGATGTGACCATTGTCGAGATTCAAGCGTGAATCTCAAATCCCCGGCCCACGCGGTTCGAGCATCGTCGCGGGGCGACGGGCTTTGCCGAGACGGACGTCGGGGAGGACGATCAAGGTGGCGATGGTGATCATGACGGCGGAGAACACACCGAGCGCGGTTGAGCCAAAATCGCGCAGGATCCAGAAGCCGATGAAGGGCGCTGCGAAACCGCGAATGCCGGTGAAGAAGGTGTGGACCGACATGTATTCGGAAGTGTGCTCGGGCTTGGCAAGCTTGGTCACCCAAAGGCTCCAGACGATATTGCCACCGCCGAAAGCGACCCCCTGCAGAATGACGCCGGCGAAGATCCATGGGTAGCTGCCGCCGACATAGACGCAGAGAATGGCCGCAAGGAAAACCATGTTCAGGATGGTCCGCAGAAGATAGAAGTTGATGCGATCAAAGAGCCGACCCCAGAAAAAGGTGGTGAGGAGCTTGCACCCGAAAGGAATGGCCAGCGTCAGATAAGCGATCCGTGCTTCGGAAAAATTCAGTCCGAACCGTTCATTACCGAGATACTCCACCCAGAGCCGAAGCGCGACGAGGTTGCCCAGACCCATAAACATCCATGAGACGAGCAAACGCCGGAATGCGGGATCCTCCTTCACCCATCGAAGCGAGTGCAAAAGCGGAATCCGATCCCCGTCGTCCTCTGCCGGTTTCCCTGGTGTGACGAAGAGCGCGAAAGTCGCGGCGGCGGCGGCGGCGACAAAGACCCACAGCAAAACCCGGTAATAACCAAGGTCTTGTGCAAGCAACATTCCGGCGAGCAGTCCAAATATGACGGTCGATGAGCCCCGCACGATGGAGGTGATGCCGAAGAGGAAGCCTCGGTTCTCTGTGGGATAGTTGTCCTGGTAAAGTTGAGTCTGCAGCGGCGTCTGCATCATCATGATGAAGTAGGCGATGCAATGACAGACAGTGAAAACGAGGAGCGATTCGTGGGCGACGGCAGAGACGAAAAAAAACGCCGTCGCGATGGCGCCGGAGAAGGCCATCTTTCGCGGGATGGACATCCGAAGGCGAAAGGTGAGAGGAACGATGAAAAGACTGGCGACCAGCCCCAGCTGAGAACTCCCTAACAACCACACCTTTTCCATGTCTCCCTCCGGCCGGTAGATACGCAGCACAAAGAGGATGGCAAACGTCGCCATCAGCGCCTCGAGGATACCCACAGGAATCGACCGCGCCAACTCGATGCGAAAGGTGCGGCGCGTGATGTCGGGGGTGGGTCCGGGCATACTCAGAAGCCTTCGATACTGCGAGGTGTCCGCTTTGGCCAGCCAATCAATGCGCGACCAAAACCCAGAACTTTACCGCCAACGGGCAACCCATGGGGCGGAATCGATCCATGCCGGGGCCGAGGGGGTCGTCGACGCCCCAGAAGAGGTCGAGTTGCCACATGTTCAGTCCGCCGCCGGTGTCAGCCAGCTCCCAGTCGATGCTGCCCAACGCGTTATAGACATCGTCGTCGAGGGCGCGGATCGGTTTTCCCCGCTGAAAAAACGGACTTCGCCGATGGGCAGCCACGGAAACGCGAGGGACGAGGGTGTTGTTCCGGTTGCCGAGTTGGCGATCACCGTATCCCCAACGACCGTCGTACTTGATGTATTTCTTCCCGTTGTAAGGCTCGGCAAGAACGCCGAACCCCTCGACCGTCACCGCCCGCAAAAAGTCTTTCGAAAAGTAGCGACCGCCGAGGCCCGAGCGGGTCTCCTGCGTCATGTCGAATCCTCGCTCGGCCGTGAAACCGCTTTCGCGAGGCGTGTAGTAAACGGTGACAAGAACACGAGCGAACTTCGTCTTCACAGGATCGTGGTGAAGGTCGAGCAACGCGGCATCCCAGAAGGAAGTGTCTTTGTTCGTTAAATCGTCATAGTGGTCACGATGGAGCGGTTCGCTTTCGACCGGAATCTTCAAGCTCCCGAACCAATAGGCACTGGGCAGGGCTTGTTGTTCACCGAGGACGGGAACCGGATAACGGAGGACACTGATCTCGCTGAGATTTGGAATGGGCGGCTCAAGATAGAACGGAAGCCCGAACGACCAAAGAAGAGCAGCGGCGAGAGGTTCCATAACAGTAGGACAGGCTTCCAGCCTGTCATTGAACGCTAA
Organism: Verrucomicrobiota bacterium; assembly: GCA_039192745.1. GTDB lineage: Bacteria > Verrucomicrobiota > Verrucomicrobiia > Verrucomicrobiales > DEV007 > JBCCWV01. The sequence goes on from JBCCWV010000001.1 coordinate 49,494, forward strand.
CAATCCTCCGCCAAACCATCAATCAATTCGAAAAGCCTCCGAAATATATTCTAAGCCCGAGTCCGCCGCCGCCGATAGGCAGGATGCCTGTCTTACTATTCCTCGCCGAACACATTCTCAACGGGCCCTCCGAGGAGCACTTCGATCGGCAATTTCTCGGTCTCGTACTCATAAGGCGGCTGCTTCCAAGCAAACTTTTCGGGCCAGAGAGACCGTACGGTGCGAATCACTTCGATCCCGGCATTCACTGGCACAAATTGTTGGCGATCAGTAATATGCAGCTGGGCACCCTCACAAATCGCTTGAGCATGCTTTTGAAACGTTGGCTCAAAGGAAATCGGTCGAAACACCACCCCAGGTAGTTCACAATCAGCGAGTTTGGCACAAAGCGCGTCCGATTTGATCCACGGTGCGCCGAAAAACTCGAAGGGCCGCGTAGTCCCTCGCCCTTCGCTGAGGTTGGTCCCCTCCAGGAGGCACATCCCGGGGTAAACGGTGGCCGTGTGGAGCGTCGGCATATTTGGCGAAGGAGAGATCCACGGCAGCCCCGTCTCGTCGTGCCACTGGGCCGGGTCCCAGCCTTCCATTTCCAGAACGGTCAGGCCGCATCCGTGAAAGGCTTCTTCGCGGAATTGGCGCGCCGATTGGCCGATGGTTTTACCGTGGCGAATGGGAATCGGATGCAAGCCGACGAACGAGGAATACTCGGGATCGAAATTCTCAAATTCCACCGCATTCCCGATCGGGTTGGGCCGATCATTAACCACAACGTGTACCCCAAACTTTTCGCAAGCCCTCATGCATAAAAACAACGACCAGATGAAAGTGTAGTAGCGGGCGCCGACGTCCTGCAGATCGACGAAGAGGACATCGATACCGTCGAGCATGTCCGCCGTCGGTTCCCGGTGTTGGCCGTAAAGACTGTGGACAGGAATGTCGAGCCGCGGGTGCCGGAAGGACTGCCACTCGATCATGTTGTCCTGCGTTGTGCCGTGAAAGCCATGCTGCGGCCCGAAGAGCGCGGAGAATTTGAAGCAGTTGTCCGCAGCCAGTTTTTGCAGAACACTCTCCGTATGAACGAAAGATCCGTTGATGGAGGCGGGATGAAGGAGGGCGCCCACTTTCACACGTTCGTTTCGAAACTCTTCAGGCCAGCATTCGTTGAGATTATCGGTAGCGAGGGTGACGGGCATGGAAGTCGCTATCTTGATCTTTTCAAGGGGGCTTGCCAAGGTAGATCGTGACCCTCGAGCGCGGCGCTACTGAGGACGTTTGATCATAGAGACCACGAAAGGTCACGAAAATCCGCGAAAGGATCTTGGTAAAAACTTTTCGCGAACTTTCGCGTTTTTTCGTGGTTTGAAAAATCCGGTTACAACGTCCCAAAGTATCGATCTCCCGCATCGCCCAAACCAGGGACGATGTAGCCGACTTCATTCAATCCACGATCGACGGTCGCCGCAAACAAGGGGACATCCGGGTGTGCGGCGGAGAAGTGTTCGATCCCCTCTGGTGCGGCCACGAGGCAGGCGAACCGCAGGTGTTGGGCGCCTGCGGCCCGGATTTGCTTTGCTGCTTCGGCGCCGCTGTGGCCCGTGGCGAGCATCGGGTCGAGGAGGATGACTTCACATTCTCCAAGGTTTTCCGGAAGCTTCTGGTAGTAGCTCTCCGGGCGAAGCGTCTCCTCGTTCCGGAACAGTCCGATGTGTCCCACGCGCGCTTCCCGCAGGACCTGGAGAAAGCCATTCAACATCCCAAGCCCGGCACGCAGGATAGGAACGAGGACACTGGGACGGGCGAGGACGGGCGTCGTCATCGATTCGAGGGGGGTGACGACAGCTGTGGTTTCCGTGGAGAAATCACGTGTGACTTCGAAGGCCATGAGTTGGGAAAGGTCGTGAACTCCTTGGCGAAACTCCTCGGTCGTGGCGTTCTCGTTGCGAATCCGCGCCATGCGGTCGGCGATGAGCGGATGGCTGCCAAGGTCGGTGACGTTGTCGGGAAACTGGTTCATACGATGATGTCGTCTTCGGGATTGGTTTCTTCTCCTGCCGTGGGTTTTCGGGGAAGGAAAACACTAACAAATATACAAATAACAAGAGCCGCCGGGATGATGGGTGGCTGCCAGAATTGGCCGACTTTGAAGGCGATGAGGCTTGAGATGAGAAACACGATGACCAGCACAAACCAGAGAATTCTTGCCGTCCCCGCATTTGCCGCGAGCAACCCGAGACCGGCCAGCAAAAGCGCGGTCCAGATAAAGGCCTGCTGGGGCGTGGCGAGTTTGCGGATGTAGCGCCCGCTTTGCACGGTGGCAATGGCAAGTGCGGAAAGTTCGGCTGGGGAGATTTTCTCCTCGCTGCCGTCGAGTGGAATGCTCCTGAGTCTCTCGTCGTTCAGACCGATGAGGACAACGCGTTCCTCCAGCGCTTTTCGTTCATTATCAGTCAGTTCGACGGTGTCTATGGCATCTTCATCCACAATGGCTGCAGGGTCCGGGATGAGAATATCCGCGTCGTGCACAGGGAGCGCGCCACGCAATTTGGAGAAGACGGTGAGGCGGCCGCGGGCGTCGATGGGGACGCGGAGGTCGTCGCCCAGATAGATGGCATCGCCGAGGACGGCGCGGACATCGCTCTCTTCGACATCATTCTCGAGCATGACCGCCTGTAGAACAAAAGAAGGCACCACCCTCCCTCCGTTGATGGCAAGTAGCGGCACCAACAACGCATCTTCCTCGTCTCCGTCGACATCCGAAAGGTCGATTCGTATGAATCCGATATTTCCAAGAATGCGCAAAGTAAGGTCCGGGAGCGAACGCGAACCGGTGAACGAGGGGAGACCGCTCAAGTCGCCTTGCACGTTAGTGATCGAAGGAAACAGATCGAGGATGGACCCGGAGATGTCGGCCCCTACCGGATTATCCTCCAGTTCGCATCCCAACAACAAGGCATCAAGTTCGAGGGTGGCGGTCTTCAAGCTATTCAGGGCGAGTTCTGGTTCTCCTTCCCACGCGAGGACCGGTTCGATGGCGGCCACTTTCGGACTGTAGATTGAGAGTTTTTTGCAAAGAAGCGCATAGTCGAGGGGTCCAAGCGGACCTTCCGCTTCAAGCATTTCCCGAGTTTGATCGTCGATTTTGAGGAAGGTGACCGACGGTTCGCGGATCTGTTGTTCACTGATGGAGAGGAGGCCGTCGATCCACGCGCGGTTCGCGGCAGTGAACGTTCCGCGGTTCTCTTCCCGTTGCAGAAGGAAGATACAGAGGCCTCCGAGAAGCAGGAACAAGACGGCTCGGGTGGGGTAATTCACGCGCGTTGGTTGTAACCGTTTTGCGGAGAAATCGCAACCCGCTCCGGCGTCGAAGGCTAAGGAACTTCCGGGGCCTCCGCCTTGGCGAGGATCTCGCGGACTCCCGGGAGCAGATCCGCGCGGGCGAGGGCCTCGTCGAGCGTCTTCATCGCCGGAGGAATGTGGCGGAAGAAGGCGGTTTTTCCCATCACTTGTCCGATGTATCCATAAGCACCGAGCGCCTGCATGAGTCGTTGCGCCGCACAATGATCGACAAAGGTCGCCCACTCCTTGAACGACTCGTCAATGTCTCGATGTTCGTGATAGAAGTTCAGCAAGTCTGAGCGCTGATCAGCCTTGAGTTCGACATACGGATCAAACACTAACGAAGCCACATCATACTCCGGTAGCCCGAGACGCATTCCCTGGTAGTCGATAAGAACGGCCTCTCCACTGCGGATGAGGATGTTTTGCGATTGAAAGTCACGATGGATGAGCGAGCGCGGGCGACGGAGTAAGCCATCGATCATTTCGCCGAGATCGTACTCCATAGCCGCTCGCGTTGCTCCGTTCATCGCGGCGAAGCGGGTGGCGAATTGGTCGAAAAAGTAGTCGTGCTCCCATCGGTAGAGATCGGCGTCGAAGGCAGGCGACAACTCGGGAGGGTCATACTTGGCGAGTTCGGACTCGTTGATATTGTGCAGTTTGGAAACTTCGGTCAGAGCCGCCTCGTAAGCGGGACGAAGCGTTTCCCAGGGTTCGTTGCGTAGATTCCAAAGTTCGTTGTTTCCGAGATCCTCCAGCCAGACCAGACGCTCGTCCTCAACCCATGAATATACTCGCGGAGCGGCAATGCCGTTTTTCTCGAGGAAGCTTGAGACCGGGACGAAGAGCGCATTGTCCGGACGGGCGTCGGTGTATTCCATGAAGATGAGGGAACGCGAAGGCGATTCCGATTCTATTCGCCAATAGACACGATCAGAGCCTCCTTCGCCGACGGGAGAAATCGAAATTTCGGCTTTCTCCAGTTCAGGAAAAACGGCGCGGGTGCGTTCGAGAATGGCGGTTTCAGTCAACATGGAATAACCCTAACAGCACTCACAAAAGACAAGGCGATTCGGTTATATATCTTCATTCGTTAGCGTGCCGGTGGCGGTGCGTCCAGTTCGGACAATACAACGCTCAAGGTTTGATCCGCCTATCACCTTCGACCCGGGCCACAGAACCGATTGGCTTATGCGCACGTTGGCTCCGACGGTCGCGCCGGAACCAATGACCGATCCAGGACCGATTTCCGCCTCCGCATGGACTTGCGCGGAAGGATGAATGGGGGGCTCAAGGTCTCTGAAAACCATGATTTTTTCCTCCAAAACCGCTATTTGCGCGTCGAGATAGGCATCGCGGGTGCCGAGATCGAGCCAGCTCCCTTCGTCGATGACCACGCCACCGAGCTTTCCGATTTTCGCCAGTTCGAGGAAGGGTCCGATGACGCTGTGGGGAGTTGCACCTCGGAGATGTTGGTGGATCTCGGGATTGCAAAGGTAGATGCCGGTGAACTGGTGCGTTGAAGGTTGGCCCGTTTCGAGAAGGTTGCGAATGTCGGGGACGAGTCCGGTTGTGGCGTCGAACCCGACGTGCAAAGCGTGTCCCTCGCTGCGCAGGATCATGGTGACGATGGCATCGCTGGACGCGTGTCGTTCGAGGGCAGGCTCCAGTGGTAGGTCTGTTAGGATGTCGCCGTTGTAAACCAGGAATGGATCGTTGCCGAGCAAGTCCGCGACATTGGCGATGCCGCCGCCGGTTTCGAGGAGGACGGGTTCGAAGCGGAAGTCGACGGGTTTGCCGAGGTAGTCACTGTCCGGAAACGACGTTTCCCAAGCCTCGGCACAGTGGTGAGTGTTGACGACGAAGCGCTCGATTCCGACCGATGCCAGATGGTCGAAGGCGTAGGTAACCAGCGGACGATGAACGAGGGGGACAAGTGGTTTGGGGATTTCCTCGGTGAGCGGGCGGAGCCGGGTTCCCTTGCCGGCCCCGAGGACGAAGGCGTTTTGCACCCGGCACTTTCGGGAGAGAGGGCGGTCCATCCAGCGGAAATTCCGTGGGCGAATTGGCTCACGGTGGCAGTTGACGATACGGCCCGTCGTCTCCACCATGGGGTCCCCCCGATTTTATGGATCCCGAACCCGCCGAGCTCGTCGCTTCGAACGACGGCACCGTCTGGCCCATTGGCGAGACTTGTGTCATCGGGCGCTCAGCGTCGGCGGACATTATGATTGAGGAGCCGAACATCTCCCGCCAACATGCGATGATCCGGCGGTCCGACGGCGGTTACTCTCTTTTCGATCTCGACAGCGCCAATGGAAGCACGGTGAATGGCGCGCCGGTGAGCGAACCGGTCACTTTGGCCAACGGCGATCGCATCGGGGTCGCGGACTTTGAATTTGTTTTTCACGAGCGGCACGCCTCGGAACCGCTCGGCGGCGGTATCGACGCCAGCTCGACGATGATGCTGACGGCGCAAAGCCAGCCCATGGTCTTCCTCGTCGCCGACGTTATGGGCTACACCGAGATCAGTTCGAAGCTGCCGGATGACCAACTCGGAGAACTGATGGCGCCCTGGTATGAGCATTGCCGGAAGGTGCTCAAATCTACCGGCGGGCAACTCGACAAGTTCATCGGCGACTGTGTATTCGCTTATTGGAAAATGACGAGCCCACGCGAACGGGCCTCGGCGTTGAACGCGGCGCGGCAACTAACAGAGTACCATCTCACGCCTTCCTCGGAACAAACGACGCTTCTCAACAGCACATCAGTCGATTTGAAGTGCGGCGTGGCTTTGCACATCGGCGAGGCGGCGGTGGGCTCTTTCGGCCGCGGGAACAAGACCGCTCTCGGAGACGAAGTGAACCTGACTTTCCGTGTGGAGAAACTGACGCGCGAACTCACTCCTGACATCGTCGCGACGGCGGCGTTTTTCGAAGGCTGGGATGCTGGCCGGGCCATGTTTTTGCCAGAAGGTGAATTCGAATTGAAGGGCATCGATCGAAAGGTCGAGGTCTTCGGAATGGTGGATTAACCGCGAAAGGCCGCGAGAAAGATCGCGATACTAAGCTGTCGGCTGGCTGTCGCGTTTCAGCTGAACATCGGAAATGGTGGAGAGATCGAGCAGGCTGAAACCGACGCCGTCTTTTCCGTACACAATAACGGAGGTACCTTCCCCAGGAGCGACGGAGATAAAGTCAGGGTGAGCGACTTCGTATCGTTCTCCGCTCACACACACGATGGTGAATGGAAGATTGGAACCAAGCATTTCCAAGAACGATACTTTCTCCATTTTTCAAGATACGAGTGGTAGCCGCAAATTCAAGCTGCTCGAGAACTCCTCGCCCATCGATATTGTTCTCCATCCCGTCTTCCAATCATTAGCGATTGTGCTTAACTCGCAACATGTCCTCCATCCCTCGGCGCATTCTCGGCAACACGAATTTCCCGGTTTCAGAAATCGGATTTGGAGCATGGGCCATTGGCGGCGCATGGGGTGACGAAGTGCCGGAAGACCAGGCGCGGGAAGCGATACACGCGGGGCTCGATGCCGGGATGAATTTCATCGATACCGCCGACATCTACGGTGAGGACGGTCGATCAGAGCGGATCGTTGGCTCTGTCTTGAAAGAGCGAAAAGAGGAAGTGGTCGTCGCAACGAAGATGGGGCGCGGCGAGGGGTGGACGGACGACGAGGACAGTATTGCCCGCGCCGCAGAGGGTTCGATCAAACGACTCGGCGTCGATGCGCTGGACCTCGTGCAGCTTCATTGCATTCCTTTCGACCAGATCAAGGCGGGCAAGGTTTTCGAGAATCTCGAGAAAGTGAAGGACCGTGGATTGATCAAGCACTACGGAGCCAGCATCGAGACCATTGAGGAGGGGCTTTTCTGCATTCGCGAAACGCCTTGCGTCACCTTGCAGATCATTTTCAATCTTTTCCGCCAACGCATTGTCACCGACCTCCTGCCGGCAGCGAAAGCCAACAATGTTGGCATCATCGTTAGGGTTCCTCTCGCTAGCGGTGTTTTGTCCGGCAAGTTCACGAATGATCATCAATTCGGCGCGGAAGACCACCGGGGATTCAATGCCAATGGCGAGTTTTTCAACGTCGGCGAAACCTTCGCCGGCGTGCCTTTCGACCGCGCGGTCGCTTTCGCTTCGAAGATCGACAGAATTCTCATCGAGGAAGCGCCCGATGCCACGCTCGCGCAAAAGTCATTGCGGTGGATTCTCGATCACCCGACGGTCACGACGGTTATCCCCGGCGCAAAAACTGCGGATCAGGCCCGTGAAAATGCTGCCGCTTCCGGCTTGAAAACTCTGACGAAAGATTCCCATGATGAACTCCACGAGCTTTATGAATTCGAAATCGATGATGCGGTGCGTGGCGCTTATTAGCGTCTCGGTTTGGCTCCCGCTCTCGGCGCTGGCTCAAGAAACCGAACTTCCGGCTTTCGCGGTCACGGACATTGACGCCATCCGCACGGCGATAGGAACAGAGGCAAAGGTGACGGGCGTGGTCGCCGATACGGGGAAGTCGCGGTCGGGTCACAACTTCCTCGATTTTGCTGGCACGGAGTTCAACGTCTTCGTTCCGTCGAGCGCGATTTCGAAGTTCCCTGATGGTGAACCCGCGGACGTTTACCGCGGCCTGGAAGTCACCTTCAGAGGCGAGATCGCCGAGTACAACGGAAAGCCTCAGATCGTCCTCAACTCGCCCGACCAAGTGACCGTCGCTGGCGGAATGCCAACTCCTCCAACCGATCCCGTGCCACCGCCCCCGGACACGAACGAAGAGGTGGAAGTGTTAGAGTTAATTGATGCTTCCGATCAAACAGCCGTGGTTGCGTCAGCCGGAAAGAAGGCCCGCGTGCGTGGATTCGTTTCCGAGTCAAACAAAACGGCAACGACCGGCGCGAACTTTTTAAACCTGCAGGACAGCGATTTCACGGTCGTCATTTTTGGAAAGGCTCTCACGAATTTCACCGGCGGTGAGCCGGCGACGATCTACAAGGGCAAGTGGATTGAAGTGAGCGGCATGATTGAACTCCATCAGGACGACGCCGGTCGGCCGCAGATAGTCGTCGAATCGCCGGACCAGATTCGCGAAGTCGCCGAGCCCAAAGAAGAAGACCCACCGAGTTCGGAGCCGACCGCCAGTCCCGGCGAGCCGACACCATCGATCCCCGAAGGTCCCAAAGAGGTCGATTGGCGGGATTACTTCGAAAAGTAGCAGACTTAGGGGCTCGCTGACGCAACCAAGGCGCGAGGGGTGCGGCGATTTCTGTAGTGGGCTCAGGCTGAAAGCCTTCTAGATTGGGAAAATTTATCTAAAAATTATAATAATTCCTCTTTTTGCTTGAATAGGCCTATCAATATTGTAAATTTTAGCAATTCAGATTCTCAACCTCGCGAAAACCCATGGAATTTTCCAAGAATTCAGAGAGAAGCATAGACCCTCTCGCCAAGATCCTTGGCAGCGCCCACGCCGAAAACAAGGCCGCGGGGCGTGATAGCAAAACTGCCGGTTCTGGTGGCAAGGCACCTCAGATTGTGAGCATCCCACCACGCCCCGCTGAAGATTCATTTGCTGATGCGGTTGGCCAAAATGGTTCTGAAGACCCGCTCGAAGCGATCCGTAAGGCCGTCTTCGGTGACCGTATCGAAGGCCTCTCGCACGAAGTCAATCGCATCGAGTCCGAACTCATTGAACATCGCGACGAGATCAAAAAGCACGTTGCGGAAGGCTTCTCGTCTTTCGAAAAATTTCTTCGTCGCGAGATGACCTCAGCATCGGAGAAGATCAATAGCGACGTGGCGGAAAAGGTTCGGGAGATGAAGGAAACGAAAGAAAGCGTCGAGCGAAAGATCCGCGAGACCGAAGAGCGCATGCTCAAGGTGGAAAAGGAAACAAAAGCCGCACAAGACGCCGCCGCCGAAGAACTCTCCCAGCGCTCCGCCTCTCTTGCGAAGCAAATCGAAGAAACCGGTCGCCGCGTCTATGAGCGCGTGAGCAATGAGCTTGCCGACATGGATTCCAAACTCACCGACCGCTTCACCCTTGGCGACGTTCTCCGGGAAATGGGCGACCGCCTCTCCCGCGACCAGGCCAAAGCCAGCTAGAGAGTCAATCCCCGGCGAACGTCCATCGTCCGCACGGACAGGCCCGCCTCTCACGGCAACGCAATTCCTGGAGCATAGTAGGCTCCGCTGGGCCGGGCGTTTGATTCACAAAGAAACGCGGCTACCCGGCGGACCGCGGCGGTCCATCGTCCGCACCACCACCCCGGCGCATGGCGCCGCACTTATTCTGATCCAGTGTGCGCACACTGAAGAGAATGCCTCCCTTCGGTCAGGCCGGGCGATGCGGATGTGGACATCCGCGGTCCGCAGGACTCCGGCCTTCCTGAATCTTTCTCTTCCATCCCCTGTAGACTGAATTCTTGGCCACGCTTCAAGAACGCGCTAGGGTATTCGCATGAGCGATTCATCCCTAGCGACTCGTGTCATGGACGACCTCAAGGCCGCCATGAAAGCGAAAGACAGCACCGCGCTGACCGTCCTTCGCGCCCTGAAATCGGCGATGAAGAACGCGGCCATTGATAAGGGAGGCGCGGACTATGAGCTGAACGAAAGCGAGGCCATGGCCGTCATCCGGAAGCAGATCAAACAACGCCAGGATTCCGCCGACCAGTTTGAAAAGGCGGGCCGCGCCGAGTTGGCCGAGAACGAAAACGCAGAGATCAAAGTGCTCGAAGGCTATCTGCCCGCCGCCATGAGCGAAGCGGAAATCGAAAAGCTCGTCGAAGACACCATCGCGGAACTGGGTGCCACCTCAAAGGCCGACATGGGCAAAGTGATGAAAGCCCTCCAAGAAAAAGCGGCCGGTCGCGCCGACGGGAAAGCCCTGTCGCAAGCGGTCGGGAAGCGATTGAGTTAAGACCGCAAGCGCATCAAGGAGTCACGACTTCAAGATCGGGGAAATAGCTCCGCAAAAACCCGCGATCAATGGCGGCAATGCGGTCAGCCTGCACTTGAGCGTGGGCGGCGATCAGAAAATCAGGAATCAGCGTCTTTCGCGGCCCCTTGTTGCGACGGTATTGCTTGAAGATCTGCCCGGCGAGAAAAGCAGCATCATCAGAAATCGAATCAGATGATGCTCCGAGTTTTGCGCATGCCGACAGACAATCGTCAAGGCTGGCAAAGTGCTGGGAGAATTCGGCGAGAACGACGGGACAAAAGACGACGTTCCCCTGCTCGACCGCATCTTCCAAAACTCGCAACCAGCCCTCGAAGCCGGGCTCTTCTTTGAACAATGTTAGAAGAACGGAGGTGTCTAGAGCGGTGATCATTCTTGAGGCGCGCCGATATCCTCGGGAGTCACCGGGCCACGAATCTCATCGAGGACCTCCTCCGAAGTCAGATCCCCGTATGGATCTCGCCCACCGCGAAGGCCAATCTTCCGAAAGCCTTCGAAGTCAAATTGCGGCTCCGGCTTCTTCGCAACGAAACCTTCCTCCTCCGCTTGGAAATCCAAAACATCACCGGGCCGGAGATTGAGCTTCTCCCGCAACTTCTTGGGAATGGTGATCTGCCCCTTCGATGTCAATGTCGCCTTGATTCCTTACTTTAGAGTAAAAAAGTAAGGAATCAAGATTCCAGATGGGAGGAAGATTTTCGGAATTATCGTGGTCCTCGTTGATTCATTCCCGCAGCCCGGAATGGTTCGTCCATACATGAAAACCTGCGCCATCGTCGTTGCCGCCGGGACCAGCCAACGGATGGGTTTCGACAAACTCATGGCTCCGTTGGCAGGCAAGGCCGTCCTTCAGCACTCGCTGGAAGCTTTGTCACAATGTGAGGATATTGACGGCATCGTTGTGGTCGCGGGCGAGGAACGACGGGTCTTCATCGAGGGACTTGGACTAACGAACGTCGTCGCGATTGTTGAAGGCGGAGCAGAGCGGCATCACTCGGTCGCCAACGGGCTCGCGGCAGTACCTCAGGAGACGGAGTTTGTCGCCGTTCATGATGCGGCGCGCCCGCTTATTCAGGCCGAACAAATCTCCGCCTGTTTGGCGGCGGCCCGGGAACATGGCGCCGCCTCACTTGCCCATCGCATCACCGAGACGGTGAAACGTGCCGACGAATCCGGATTCGTGACTGAAAGCCTCGACCGCAACAATCTCTGGGCGATGGAAACCCCGCAATGCTTCCGACTAGATTTACTTCGTGAAGCATACTCGGTCGTACTGAAAGATGGGCTTTTTATAACCGATGAAGTTAGTGCCATGCAGCATTTCGGGAAAGGGGTGCGGGTAATTGAGAACTATCACCAAAACCCCAAGATCACTTTTAAAGCCGACATTTCGTTCGCTGAAAAACTGAAACTTTGATCGATTGGCTATAAAGGTAGCAGGACAAGGACTATCTCAACGACAATAAGCGCTCCGAGGATCTTGAGTGAATTAGCGGGTGGAATCTTCATGAAAAACATGAGCCCGAGAAACAAAAGAAGTGAGTAAACAATCAGGCCTGCAAGTGGGTCGAGCCCTCTGAAGAACACGATTCTGACGACCATAATTAAGGCCATTAGGACGACCAAGTTAAACCAATCAACTTCTTCGTCTCCACTCATGAAGACAATAAGGGCCCCGAGAATAAACGTCGTCACGATCATACCATCGCAAATCCTCCGCTTGAAAGTTTCGTATCTGTGGGTGCTGCAGTCAAGATCAAGGTCCTCACCGCTACCCGTTGCACCCCCCGCCGACCCCGTCTAAACTCGGCGTCCCCGCGAACCCCGGGATCGAATCAATTTCATGAGTGTGACCATCGATAAACTCCCTGAGTGCAAGGCGATTGCGCGTGTGGAACTCCCAAAAGACACCGTCGAAAAAGAGCGTGGACAGATTCTCACTGCCTTCAGCAAACAGGCGAAAATCCCCGGTTTCCGTCCCGGCAAGGTGCCCGCCAAGGTCATCGAGAAGCGCTACCAAAAGGAGATCGCCGAAGAATTGGAAAGCCGTCTAATCCAAAATGGTGTCAGCGAAGCGGTGGAGGATGGAAAGCTCGATGTGCTTTCCGTTTCAGACGTGCGTGAAAAGTTTCACAATCCCGACGGTTCCTATTCCTTCACGGCGGAACTCGTCATCGCGCCGGAATTCGACCTTCCCGAATACAAGGGCATTCCCGTCAAGGTCATGCCGTCGGCGATCAGCGATGAAGATGTCGATCAGACGATGGAGGGACTCCGCGCACAATTTGCCGACTACGAGGAAGTCGAGGGACGTGCATTGGAAGCGGACGATCTTGCCATCATCGATTACGTCGGCACCATCGATGGACAGCCCGTCGGCGAAGTGGTTCCCGATGCTCCTGCGATGTATGCGCGTGGCGAAGATTATTGGTTTCGCATGGCGGACAACCAGATGCTACCCGGTATGTTTGAAGCATTGACCGGCGCAGAAAAAGGCGCGGAGAAGTCGGTGACAGTCACCGTCCCCGAACAGGTGAAACAGGGCGAGATCGGCGGGCGCATCATCGATTATGCGGTGACCGTCAAGGAGATACGGGAACAGATTCTTCCTGAATTGAACGACGAATTCGCCTCCAAGCTTCGCAAGGATTCGACGCTCGCCGACATTCGCGAAGACATGCGCCATCGACTTGCGGAAGAGCGTCGTCAGCAAAATGAAACGATGAAGACGAACCAGATCATTCAGCATCTCAACGAGAAGCTGGAGTTCGAAGTTCCGCCGGAAATGTTGAAGCAGGAAACGCAGAGCCGGGCCCAGAACATCGTCTCCGAACAAATGCAACGTGGCGCGCAGGAGGAACAGCTTCGCGAAGCCGAACAGGACATCATTCAGTCAGCGGGCGCGCAAGCGATGCTCAGCATCAAGGCGAGTTTTATCCTCGAGCAAATCGCCGATGCGGAGAAAGTGGAAGTCGAGCAGAGCGAGATCCTCGCGCAAGTCGATGCGATGGCGAAGCACTACAAACTTTCGCAGAAGAAGATGATCGAGCAGTTGCGAAAGTCCGGGAAGCTCACCGGTATCCATCACCGATTGCGCATGGACAAAACGATCGAGTTCCTGAAGCAGCACGCGGTGGAAGAGGAAGCAACGCCCGAAGAATCCGCGGAGCCCAGCGAGGCGTAATGTTTCCTCCGTTGGGAAGGGGCCACAGACCTTTCTTAACTTATTAATCATCAATCGATAACGCCCGCCGGTATAGGCTAAAGCCCTGCGTGCATTCGATTAGCGCAAAATGCCACTTACGTTTAATGTTTAACCCTATGCAGTCAGATTTTCCCTCTTCCGTGTCTAATCCCGGATTGTTGTCCTCGGCTCAACGCTTCACCAATCACGTCATTCCCACCGTCATTGAACAGGATGGCCGCGTGGAGCGCGCTTATGACATCTATTCGCGTCTTCTTAAGGACAGGATCATTTTCATCGGTTCCGAAATCGATGGATACAATCAGGTTTCAAATTCCGTCATCGCCCAGCTCCTCTTCCTGCAAATGCAGGATCCGAAAAAGGACATCAATATTTACATCAACTCTCCCGGTGGATCCGTCTCCGCTGGGTTGGCGATTTACGACACGATGCAGTTCGTCACCTGCGACATCAATACCTACTGCATTGGAATGGCGGCGAGCATGGGAGCGGTTTTGCTATGCGCCGGCACGAAAGGCAAACGCTTCGCTCTGCCCAACGCCGACATCATGATCCATCAGGTTTCCGGTGGCGCGCAAGGCACGGCCAGCGACGTCGAACGCACCGTCGAGCACATGTATTCGCTCAAAAAGCGCCTCAACAAAATCATCGCCCAACACACGGGAAAAACCGAGGAAGAAGTCGAGAATGACGCCGACCGTGACCACTGGATGAATGCGGACGAAGCGGTCGAATACGGCATTGTCGATTCCAAACTCGTCAACAAGAGCGAACTTCCCGACGGCGAAAAATCCTAACATCACTCAAACTCGCGAACCATGGCCCGCCCCTCCAACCTGACGATGTGTTCTTTCTGCGGGAAGAGCCATTCCGAGGTCAACAAACTCATCGCCGGCCCCGGCGTTTACATCTGCGACAGCTGCATCCTCGTCTGCAAGGATATCCTCGATAAGGAACTCGCCGAAGACGTTGGAGCGACCGAAGGTTTGGGCGGTGCTTTCAAGGTTCCGCGGCCTGACTACATCAACAACAAGCTCAACGAGTTTGTCATCGGTCAGGACATCGCCAAGCGCGTCCTCTCCGTCGCCGTGCACACGCACTACAAGCGGATTCACGACAACGAAAGTGTCGGCGCCGGACGCCGTGCTGCGAACTTCGATGAGTTTGCTGATGTCACGATTGAGAAGTCGAATGTCCTTCTCCTCGGTCCCACCGGTTGCGGGAAAACGCTCCTCGCGAAAACGCTCGCGAACATCCTGAACGTCCCGTTCACCATCGTCGATGCCACCACCTTGACCGAAGCCGGTTATGTCGGCGAGGACGTGGAAAACATCATCCTGCGACTCCTTCAAGCCGCCGACTTCGACGTGCAAAAGGCCGAGCTAGGAATCATCTACATCGACGAGATCGACAAGATCGGCCGCAAAACCGAAAACGTCAGCATCACCCGCGACGTTTCCGGCGAAGGCGTGCAGCAGGCGCTCTTGAAAATTCTCGAAGGCTCCGTCTGCAACGTCCCTCCACAAGGTGGACGCAAGCATCCGCAGCAGGAATACATCCAGGTCAACACGGAGAAGATCCTCTTCATCTGCGGCGGTGCCTTTGTGGGACTCGAAGACATTGTCCGCCGCCGCCTTGGCAAAAGCGTCCTCGGTTTCGGGGCCGCACATGCGGAAAACAAAGACCAGTTGGACGTCAACGCCCTTTCGGGACCGCAAGTTCTTCAGCGCACCGAGCCGGAAGACCTCCTCGGCTTCGGCCTCATCCCGGAGTTCATCGGTCGCTTGCCTGTTATCTCCACGCTCACCGAACTCAGCGAGGAAGAACTCATCCGCGTCGTGACGGAGCCAAAGAACGCGCTTCTCAAGCAATTCGGCAAACTCGTTGCCATGGAAGGCGCGCAGCTCAACATCACGAAAGACGGTCTGCAGGCGATGGTCGAAGAAGCCAAAAAACGTGGCACTGGCGCGCGCGCGTTGCGATCAATCTTTGAGCGCATCATGCTCGACGTCATGTATGACCTTCCGTCCCGCGACGACATTGAGAAAGTCACAATTAATCGTTCCGTCGTCGAAGGTAAAAAGCCCGCCATGCTCCGCAAGGCTCAGCCTGAAGAGGACGCGGCGTAGCCGTTCTTTTCTTCGTCGTTAGCGGCAACCACTTTTCGGGGGCGGCGGAAACGTCGCCGGTGAGCCGACTGAGTTCGTCGAAGCTCTTAGCAGGGATGTTAGAGTTCACCTTTGCGAATAGGTGTCATGGAAAGTCTGAAATATTTTTCAGATATAAACTATTTGGTTTTTACAAGTAAGCTGAGGATAGTTTCAGACCACCATTAGTCATACTCGCTACCATGAAAATTCTTCCTTCCTTGCTGGCGGTCACTCTGGCGTTTGTTGTTTTTGCCGAGGCCGGAGAACCTTCTGTTTTTGCCAAAGAACCTGTCCACTCGCCCTTCGTCGGTGGATTTGAAGATGCGCGGAGGCCCATCTCCAACCCGACGCTCTTTGATCTCGCGATTCCGCAAACGCAGTTGCACCCGATCTTCGCTTACCATCGGCTGCCCAGCTCGTTCAAGACTACTCTCGGCGATGTTCCCGTGGGCGGACATGTGGAAGCCTACGCCGTCCAACTGGAAATCGCTCTTACCGAGCGGCTGTCCCTGAACGCGGTGAAGGACGGCTATTTCATCTTCGAGCCGGACGCGACACTCAGCAATACGGAAGGCTGGGGCAACATCGGAGCCGGTCTCAAATACGCCTTAATCCTGAATCATGAAAAGCAGCTCGCCGTGAGCACGCAGCTCGTTTACGAGGTGCCAAGCGGAAGCCGCGAAGTCTTCCAAGGCGAAGGCGACGGCACGTTCATTCCTTCTCTCAATGTCTTGAAGCTGCACAACCGCTGGCAATTCGCCAATCAGTTCGGCTTCGAAATTCCCGTCGATAGCGGTGCAGAAAGCAGCACGTTCTACAACAGCATGAACGTCAGTTACAAGTTGACCGACCGTATCTTTCCGATGTTCGAAGTGAACTGGTTCTCCGTTCTCGACGCCGGCGATGGTGGACAACGCTTCAATGAACAAGTCGGCGGACTGGTCCCGGCCGTGGCCACCTTTGAAGGCCATGACCTCTTCAACTTCGGCGCCGCCAATGCGGAAGACAATCGTCACCTCGTGACCTTCGCCCTCGGTAGCCGCGCCCGCATCACCGACCGTCTCGACCTCGGCTTCGCCTGGGAATTCCCGGTGACTGATTCCGATGCCAGCGTGATCGAAGATCGATTCTACTTCGACTTCGTCCTCCGCTTCTAAGGACCGAATCAATTTTTCGCGACGACGTCTGGTCAAACTAGGCGTCGTTTTTTTTCGTACGGACGAGGCTCGTTTCAGGAGGCGGCTATAACTTGAGCCTCCGTTTTGCGGTATTTGCGGGCGACGAAGGCGCGATAGGCGGCGGGGGTGAAGACCGCAGCAAGAAAGGTCGCTCCGCCGACTCCACCGGCGAGGACGATGGCGAGCGGAGGCCAAAATTGACCGCCGACAAAGACGAGGAGCGGAAGAAAACTTCCGATGGTTGTGAACGTGGTGCTGATGAGATGGCGCCCGCATCCCATGACTTGCGCGGTGATCGCGTCGATGTCCCCGCGCTTTGCTTTCTCGTCGCTGTATATGGCAGCGAGGGTCACGATGTTGTCATTGAAGGCGAGTCCGACGAGTCCGATGCAGCCGAGAATCGTGTTGAAGCTGATGGGAAATCCCATGATCCAGGTCGCGAGTAGTCCGTAGCCAGCAGCGAGTGGCGCGGTGGCCAGGAGGATGGAAGCGACCCTGACACTTCGGAACGAAAGGATGAGAATGGCGATGGTCACGGTCACGATGACCGGCAGGTAGAGCATGAGGTTCCCGACGGCGTCCGATTGGTTCTCGGACTCACCGCCGACTTCAAGGCGGTATCCCGGCGGTAGTTGGAAATCCGAATTGCGAATCTCCGCGACGACCTCGTTGGTGATATCAATGGGCAGGGAACCAAGGGCCGCGTAACCGCGAATGGTATTCGTGCGCTCTCCGTTGCGCCGCGTGATCACGCCACTGGACGGCTGGAGTTCAAGTTCACCGAGGGCTCTCAGCGGCACGCGACTTCCATCGCGACCGACGAAGCGCAGATCTTCAATGGCTTCGAGTTCACGGCGTTCTTCCGAGGGAACGCGGACGCGGACGGGAAGTTCCTCGACGGCTTCAAGAAGACTTCCACCGACCGCTCCTTCGAGGTTGGTCTGGAGTTGGTCGGCGATGGCTCCCAATTCAAGCCCGGCCCGTCTCGCCTTGACTTCATCCGCCTTGAACCAAAGCTTCGGCTCCCCGCGCTTCATCGTCGATTCGGCATGGAGGATACCCGGATGTTCGCCGAGCCGCCTTTGCACTTCGTCACCAAGCGACTGCAGCATGACGACGTCCGGCCCGAGCAAGCGGATCTCCACGTCGGCGTCCGCGGGCGGTCCCTGCGCGAACTTGGAAACTCTGACCAATGCTTCGGGGAACGCCTCATCCAGTTGGCGTTGTAGCTTCGGGACGATCCGATCGACGGTCTTGAAGGTGTCCGCCTTCACCGCGGCCATCGCGTATTCCGGAGAGTTGTCGCGATTCTCGATGAGGTTGTAGTAAACCGGAGGAAAGGTCGCGCCGGCGAGCCAGTGCACGTCTTCCACCGCCCCGGCTTCGCGAATAAGTTTCTCCATCTCCGTCGCGACCTCGACGGTCCGTTCGATGGTGGCCGTGGTCGGGAGATTGAACTGCACGGTAAACATGTTCCGGTCAGTGCGTGGAAAAAATTGGCTCCCGAGCGTGGAGGCCGCGACAAAGCCGAGCAAGGGAATGGCGACACCGAGGGCGAGGCCGAGGATGGGATAGCGGACCGATTGGGCGATCAACCGATGCATCAGGGATGTGAACCACTTGAAGCGGACGCCCTCCCGCACCCAATGGAAACGCCCGGGATTCGTCGAGCCAGAGCGCGCCTTTTTGGAAATCAAACCCGCCAAAGCCGCGATTACGGTCATGGAAAGCAGAAAGGAAAGCGAGATCGCGAGGATCACGCTGTTGCCAATCGAGCCCACGAAGTCCCCGGCATTTCCAGGCAGCAACAGGATGGGCAGGAAGGCGAGGACGGAAGTGAGTGTGGAGCTGGAGAGCGGAATGAAGAGATGCCGCACCGCGCTGAGAACGGCTTCGCGGCGCGACTTGCCCGCTTCAAGGAATTTGCGCACTTCGTCGGTCACGACAATGGCCGTGTCGATAAGCAGGCCAAGCGCGATGATCATGCCGAAGATCGACATCTGGTGCAGCTTTCCGCCTTGCATCGAAAGCACGAAGAGCGTCGCCGCGGCCGTCAACGGAAGCGCAAGTCCGACGATCAAGGAGCGCCGCCATCCCATCGTGATGAAGATCACGAGGACCACGACGCCCGCTCCGAGCATGAGGTTTCCGACGAGGTCGTTCAGTCTTTCCTCGGTGTAGAGGTTCTGCCGGTAAAGGATCTCCGTTTCCATCCGTGGGCCCGTTGTCTTTTCGAATTCACCAACCGCCTCCAGTGCCGCCGCGTCCCAAAGGTCCACGCGTTGATCGTCGTCCACCCTTGCCGCGACAAAGACCGCCCGTTGTCCGTTGTTGAATGCCATCTGCCGCGGGGGATCGACCCAACTTCTTTTCACCGTAGCCACGTCGCCGACCCGCACCGTGCGTCCGCTTTCGGCATCTTGAAAAACAATGACCTCGCTGACGCGTTGCAGGGAGTCGAACCGCCCGTCGACTTCCATGAGGAGCCGCGCGTTCTCCCCGCGGAGTTGGCCGGCCTCCACTTTCGCGTCCGCTCTGGTCAGAGCCGTCGCGACTTCCCGGGGCGTCAATCCCCGCTGCGCCAGTGCGGAGGCATCGATTTCGACGGTGATTTCCTCTTCCGGTTGTCCGTAAACGCGAACGATTTTCGTCCCAGAAATCCCCCGCAGCCGGTCCGCCAGATCTTCCGCCCTACGTGAAAGAATGCCCAATTCGTCGGCCCCTTTTTCCGCCTCCGTCCATCGCAACGATGCCAGAAGCGTGTAGGCCACGGCGCCCCGCTTGTTGTCGAACTGCGGCGGGAGGACGCCCGGCGGAAAGTTCGTCGCCGCATCACTGACCGCGTCGCGGATCTCGGCAGAGATCGGCTCCACTTCATCGCGTTGCACCGCGTCCTTCAACTCAACGAAGATGAAAGAGACACTGGAACGCGAAGTGGATTGGATCGTTTTGATTTGCGAAATCTCTTCCAACTCCCGCTCGATCTTTTCCGTGACGAGTGCTTCGACCCGTTCGGCGGAAGCGCCGGGGAAAATGGTGAGGATTTGCGCGCCGCGATTCGTGATGACCGGATCCTCCAGACGGGGAAGTCCATTGATCGCCGAAAAGCCCGCGACGAATGTCACGAGGATGGCGAGCACTAACAGATAACGGTTGTCAAAGAAGCTTGCCGTCAGTCGCTGGAACGGAACGGACTTCATGGCAAACTGCCCAGCGAGCCCACGGGTTCATCATTCGTGGTTTTTTCGATGGCACGCACGCGCTGGCCCGGTACCACTTTTTGGAGTCCCGCGGCGAGGACAAGGTCACCGCCTTGAAGACCGCCACGCACGAATACGCGATCGGCGTAGGCCTCGATGATTTCCAAATCGCACGGTTCCAGACGCGATGCTTCGCCGCCGACTTCCTCGTCCTTCACCACAAGGTAACAGGTCCAAAGCCCGCGATTGCCTTCTGTCAGTGCGTCCCGGGGAAGGAAGAACCCCGCTTTTTGAATTTCTCTAAATTGTTCAACTTCAACGGTATCTCCGTCGCGCAATCCGACCGCATCAGCGGGAACGGCGAGGATGATGTCGATGGTCTGCGTTTCGGAAAGACGAGTTGGAAGGATGCGAGTCACCTTGAGTTCCTTTCGGTGATCAGGTTCCCAAGTCACAGTCAGCCGATTTCCGGGTTCGAGATTTTCGACGGCGGCGTTGGGAAGAGAGACGCGGATTTCCAGTTGGCCGGTTTCGATGATTTCGAAGACCGGTTGGTTCTGGGAAACGATGGCGCCGGAGTCCAACATCCGTTTGGCGATTGTCCCTTCGTAAGGCGCACGAAGCTGGCTCTTGTTCAAATCCACTTCGACGCTCTCGACCTGTGCCGCAATGCGGCGCAGCGAAGCTTCTGCGCGATCACGCGCTTCGCGGGTGGCATCAAGTTGCTGCGCGGAAACCGCACCGGACTTCACCAGCCTTTCCTCGCGTGCCGACTTCCGTTCATTGAAGTCGAGCGTGGCTTGCACTTCTGCGCGGCCGGCGACGAGTTCCGCTTTCCTCGCGTCGAGTCTCGACGTGTCGATCTCCGCGAGCAGCTCGCCTTTTTCGACCTTGTCGCCTTCTTCGAAATAGATGGTTTCCAGAGTTCCGGCGATCTCAAAACCCATTTCCGTTTTCTGTCGCGCTTCCACTTCGCCGACATACCGGGCTCGACTCGGATAGGAATCCGAGGCCTCCACCCGCACCACCGGCACCGGGTTGAGCCGCATAGAAACCTCTCCCGCGCCGTCCCCCGAATCGCGGCTGCAGCCCGTCAAAAACAGGGAAAAACTAAGGAAAACCGGCAAAAATGACTTCATTTCATTTTTTTACTCTGAGTCACTTCGCATGGAATCCGGGTTTGGTTGCAGCTAAAAAAGGATTCACACCGGCTCGGCGACCATTTGCGGGGAGAAACTGGTGTCGAAGAGTTCGTTGGCGATCCTCTCCCTCGCGCTCTCGTAGTCGTGATCGGAACTAAGCGGTTTCCACCCCGCGCCATCGAGATAGAGGCTGTAGTTGTCGAAAAGGTGGTGCAAAGGTTGCGAGGAATTCTCGGGACCGAACGTCGATTCTTCCGAAACGAGATGCGCTCCCTTGGAGAGACTAACAAGTCCCCAAACAATCCGTGCGGCCTGATCACTCTCCATCGCGAGGTCGCCCGCCTTTAGCGCGTCCTGAACGACATCGACGCAGAGCTGGAAGCACTCACCGCTTGTCTTGAAGAATTCGTTTTGTCGTGTTTCCGAGGTCTTGGACCAGATCGAAGGCGAGCGCACGAGTTGGACGAGAGGAAAACTGTGTTCGTAGTCGCGAGAGAGAATGCGATCACCCACACCGAAGGCGAGGATCCGCTCGCGAGAGATACTTTGGAAATTCCGAGCCCGGGTGAAGTAGTCGCGTCGGATTTGCAGATGATGATTCACGACCGCGAGCACGAGATCCTCCTTGCTTCGGAAGTGATGATAGAGCGTCGCTTTCGAATATTCCACGGCCTCCGCGAGTTCGTCGAGGTTGAGACCGAGATACCCGTGCACGGTGATGAGCGAGTCCGCCGTCTTCACGACAAGCTCTTCGCGAGCCAGGAATTCCCGTTTTTTTCGATCTGCTATCGCCATGAATGTGGGAGAGAGATTAACCCGGAGTCCGATCACCGGCACCCACTTCTTACGGGACTTCTTTCGATCTCAGATCCACTTCCGCTCCGCAAAGATAGAGGAACTCATTTGGTTTTTGCGAGGAGTCGCCCGATCAGGGATGCGATCACGACCGCGATGTAAAGCGTACCCACCGCGCCTTCCATGCCAGCAAGTAGCCTTGCATAGGGGTTGATCGCCGTGACGTCACCGAAACCCACCGTCGTGAGCGAAATGAGACTGAAGTAGAGGATGGTGTCTTCCGTGGGACCGACGATGGGACCATTGCGACCGATGAAAGTCTGCGGATCGACGAGTGTAATCAGCTCATAAAATCGGGCCCAGAGAAGCGCGATGAGAAAGTATCCTGCGATTGCGGCCAACGTCCGATCAAACTCTGTCCGGACTTTGGCGAACAAGGCGTGTTGGACGAGACCGATGAGGGCCGCGGAAGTAATCAAAATGGTGAGGACTGCGGAAGTGCCCGCCGCCCAGACGGGATAGTCGAGCGCGGGTTCCAGGGACCGAATCGTCACGAGCAGCACCACCATGACCACGTAGCGAAGGAGCCACTTCCGCGTCGGAAAAACAAAATAGCTGGCAACCCCGAAAACGACCGCCCAAATCAAACCGAAGAGAATGCGGACCCCGGAGCCGGGAGTCATCAGGGGCGAGAACACAATCATTGCCAGCACGACCACGAGAAGCGGCAGGCAACGGTGCTTCGGAAGATTAGCCATGGATCAGCTCGCGGTGATGGATTTGTCTTTTTGGAAGAAGAGAAAGAACAGAACCGGACAGAGCAAAAGTGTGAGCGCCGTTGCGAAAGCCAGACCGAAGATCATCGCGTAGGCCATCGAACTCCACATGCCTCCGCCACCAAGCGCGAGCGGAAGAAGCCCGATGATTGTCGTCACCGTCGTCATGAGAATGGGCCGGAATCGCGAGCGCGACGCGGCGACAACGGCATCGGTCAGTTCCAACCCTTCCTTGAGCTGAGCGTCAAACTCATCAATAAGCAAAATGGCGTTGTTCACGATGATGCCCATGAGCGCGATCAACCCTAACAACGTCATAAAACCGAAGGAAGACCCAGTAATGATCAATCCGGGCACGACGCCGATGAGCATTGGCGGAATGGTGAAGGCGATGATGGCGAAGCGGCGGAGGCTGTTGAACTGGCTGATCAGAATGAGGGCGAGAATGGACATCGAAATGGGCAAGGCGGATCCGATATTTCCCTGAGCCTCAGCGCTTTCCGCCTGCTCGCCCGCGTATTCGATGCGGTATCCCACTGGCCACTCGTCGCTGGCGGTCAGCGCCGCGATCTGAGGCTGGATGTCGGCAAGAGCTTCGCTTGCGAATCGCCCGCGGACCCGTGCCTTCACTGTCATGACGCGCAGCGTGTCTTCGCGCAGGATCGATCCGGGGAGGAATTCGACTTTGATGTCCGCGACCTGTCCCAGCGGAACCGGATCAAGCGAGCCGGCATCGGCGTAAATGGGAAGGTCGGCGAGCCGTTCAGGGCGTTCGCGGAAGTCGGACTGCGATCGCAGAACGATGGGCGTGGTGTTGTCTCCTTCACGAAGCGTGGTCGCGGTGGAACCGCTGAACTGGGAAGCGAGTGCATTCGAGATTGTTGACGTCGTGAGTCCAAGGCGGACGGACCGCACGGGGTCGGGGTCGACGGAAATCTGTTTCACCCATGCGCCCCAATCGTCCCGTGCGTCATAGATGCCATCGACGTCATCCAGTACGTCCACGATGCGATCACGAAGATCGTAGAGCGTGTCCATGTCGCGACCGAAGATCTGGATTTGGATGGGATCACCAACGGGGGGACCGCTTTCGAGGGCCTTCGCCGTAATCCGGGCGTCGGGGACATTTTCCTCTCCCCAACGGTTCACCGATTCGACGATTTCCTTCACGCGCGCGGCCTCCTCGGTGTGGGTCAGCACGCTGAGAAGTGAATAGTTCGGGTTCGCTTTCTCCGGCGAAAGCGAGAGATACCACCGTGGTCCGCCATTTCCGATCCAGGCCGAAACACTCGAAACATCACCGTCGTATGCGCTGAACAAATGGTTTTCGACCATGGCCACCTGCCGTTCCGTTTCTTCGATGTCCGTCCCGAGGGGCAGTTCGAAATCGATGATGAATTGCCCACGTTCATTGGGCGGGAAGAAGATATTCGGCACGAAGCGCATGCCCATGCCGGCAAGGATCGTCAAAACGAGGATGGCGATGGGATAGACCCATCGAAGTTTGAGGATGAAGCGCAGGAGCGACTCGTAGGGATCGTAGAGTTTGGCCAAGCCGCGTCCGACGAGCGTGTCCCGCTTCAAGGGCTTGAGGAAATAATAGCAAAGCAGCGGAATGACCGTGATAGAGAGCACCCAACTGGCGAGAAGGGTCAACGTGATGACGGCGAAGAGACTGAAGGTAAACTCACTCGCGCTTCCCGGCGCCAGCGCGATGGTCGAAAACGCGGCGATGGTCGTGCCGCTCGCGGCAAGAAGCGGAATTTGTAGGCCCTTGACTGCCTTCGTCACGGCCTCGAAAGGCTCTTCGCCGTTGCCGCGCCGCACAAGAATCTGTTCGCAAACGACCACCGCATTGTCGACGAGGAGGCCGAGAGCAATGATGAGGGCCGCGATCGACATCATCTCAAGGAGGACGTCGAGGGAGGGCATGAAAACGAAACACAACGCGACTGCCGAGGGAACTAACACTCCGACAATAACGGCGAGACGCCACCCGGCGAAGAGCAGCATGACGACGATGACAAAAAAGAAGGCTTGCCCGAGGTTTTCGATGAAATCCTGAATGGACTTTGTCACGTACTTCGGCTGGTAGAACATCGATTCGATGTCGAGACCGGCGGGGAGATTGGCTTCGATCTCCTTCATCTTCGTGTTGATGCGCTCGCCGATTTCCGTGACAACGCCGCCCGGCACCATGGAGATGGCAATGCAGAGGACCCGCCGTTTTTTGTAATCGTCTGCCGCGAGCGCGCCTCCTTCCATCTGCTTGTCCATGGTCAGGTGCGCGCGGGAAGTGACCGGATCGGCATAGCCGCGCACGATGTCGAAAACGTCGGCGATGCGAATGGAGCTCGCGCCATCGGTTCCAGAAATCCGGTAGTTGGCCAACTCCTCGATCGATTCGAACTCACCGAGTGTCACGATGTTGATGCGTTGGGTGCCGCTCAGGACGCTGCCGCTGGTGGCGATCGCATTTTGCGCACCCAGGAGTTGGATGACTTGATCGGGATCGTATCCCCGCGCCGCGAGTTCGGAACTCGATACCTCGAGGTAAATTTTCTCTTCCTGATCGCCGTGGAATTCGACCTTCGCCACTCCATCGAGAGCGAGCACGATGTCCCGGATGTCTTCGGCAATGTCGAGCAGTTCTGCCTCGCTGTATCCGTCGCCGCGCAGTCCGTAAACATAAGGGTAAACGTCGCCCACATCATCGAGGACAGAGGCGGGTCCGGCGCCGTCGGGAAGTTGAGTTTCATTGACCTTGTCGCGGAGTTTTGTCCAGATGTCGTCGAGTTCGAAATACTCCTCTTTCACCTCGACCTGGACAATGGAGAGGCCGGGTTTGGAGGTCGATTCAATGGTATCGACCTCCGCCATCTGCCGGATCGATGCCTCAAGGGGGTCGCTTACCTCTTGCTCCACCTGCACGCTCGTCCGGCCCGGGTAAGACGTGATGACTTGCGCGTTTCGGATGGTGAACTCCGGGTATTCGAGCCGACCAATCGTGAAGAACGTTTGGATGCCCAGCATCATGAGGATGCCGTAGAGCACGAGCGTCGTGCGATTGTTCTTCAGGGCGAAGGCGGCGGGATTCATGGCGGAGAGAATCTTCCTTCGCGGATTACTTGGATTCGACAAGGGTGACGGCCTGTCCTTCGACCAAACGATTGACACCCCGGCTCACGATCTTCTGGCCCACTGTCAGCGCATCGCCAAGAACGGCGATTCGTCCGTCAGCCTTCAAGCTTCCGGTTTCGACCGGCGTCTTTTTCACTTGGTAAGCATCGTTCTCCGCGGCTTCGAGAAGCCAGACAAACTGTTCGCCGGGTGGCGCGGCGGCGACGCATTCGACAGGAATGGCCATGGTCGGACCGTCTCCTTGTTGTAATGTGAGGGTTGCTTCCCCATCCATCCCGGCGCGCACGGCGGAATCGTCTTCGACTTCGACGGTGAGGTTGACCGGATATGTGCTGTTGGCCGAAGGCTGCGTCGCAATCGATAAGACCTCCGCTGGGTAGGTTTTTCCGGGCAGGCTGCCGAGGGTGAGAACGGCGGGCATCCCGACCTCGATCTGCGCAATGTCAGCGGCGGGAATGCCGATTTCGATCTCCATTCCGCCTTCGCCTTCGAGGGTAAAGACCGTCTGACCGGCGTTTACAACTGTTTGGTTATCAATGGATTTCTGCGCAATGACACCGTCGTAGGGCATGCGGAGCGTCGCGTCTTCGACCTTCTTTTGCGCGGCGTCGAGATTGGCTTCGGCATTACGCAGGGCGGCGACCGAAGCTTCATACTCGGCGTCACTCAGGTTTCCGCTTTCCCAAAGGAGACGATTGCGGGCTTCGGCTTGGGCAGCTTCCGTTTTCGTTGCGGTTGCTGCATTCAGTTCCGCCTGAAAGTCCCGGGGATTAATGCGCGCGAGAACATCGCCTTTCTTGTAACGCTTGCCGGTACTGCCCACAACCTCGATCACACGCCCGGTCACTTCGAAGGAAATCGAAGCACCTTCAGCCGGAGAGAGAATTCCGGAAAAAGACCGATCTTCGGTCGCCAGTGGTTTCTCCACGGTGAAGAAATAAACTGGTCGTGGTTTGACGACTAACTCTTCTTTCTTTCCCCGACAGGAAGACGTCGCGATCACGAGAAGGACTGAGAGTGCGAAAGCGGAGTGGATGGATTTCATCACTTCTTTTTTTGGAACAATTGACGAAGCCTTTTCCGAACGGGACCAGGTTCAGGTTGGTCGGACAAAGGCGTTTCTTCTGCAGAGGTTTCTGGCGGTGAAGATGGTTTGGCGGGAGTTGGTGCAGGCTGTTCCGGCTTCTTTTGCGCCGCCGGTGGAAAAGTTCCGTTGCGCGTCGTGATGGTTCCGCCTTCGAGGAAGACGCGAAGCATTTGTTCCATTTGGGCCTTTTCTTCCGCGGATTTCTGGAATTCAAACCAGGCGATGGATCGTTGTAAGCTGTTGACCTGCTGCATGTAGGAGAAAGAGGCAATGGCGTCTTCCTGCGCCTGCGCGAGGAGGCTACTCTGGGCGTCGAGGAGGTCGAGAATGCTCGCGGCGCCGATTTGATATTTGTCCTGCACGGAGGAGAAATTTTTCCTCGCGGCAACGAGAGCCTCGTTGCTGAGCAAAATGTTAGGGTGTGTCGCGCCGATGCCATGGACGGCGGCGAGGGCGCGTTGTTCGATTTGTTGCACCGCACTTTCACGTTGCGCGGCGAGCTTGCGGATGTTGGCTCCCTGTTGCTCCACCTCTGCCTTCCGCTTACCGCCTTCAAACAGGGGAAAGCTCAACTGCACTCCCGCCGTGATTTCGTTTTCACCATCGGTCGAAGCAAACTCGCTTCCCGAAACCACCCGATCGGCGTCCAGAGAACCGGAGATTTCCGGAAGAAAGAAACTACGCTGCCGCTGTTCGAGAATGATTCCCTGGGCGGCGAGCAACTCGTCGAAGGAGAGCAGCTCCGGCGAATTGTCGACGGCGAGAAATTGCACGAACGCGCCGAAGTTCTCGAAATCGCTTTTGCGCTTGATGAGGTTGTTCATCGACTCGTCGAGAAAGGCGGATTCCTCGGGACCAAGAGTACGGTAGGGCTTGGAATTTGGGCCCGATTCTTCGGCAGGATCGAAATCGGGGTTCACCCATTCATCGCTGGTCCACATGGTTTCGCGGGGCACGCCGAGGGCGACGTTGAGGGCGACCATGGCGTCGCGACGGTTGAAGTCGCGCTGAATGAGCGAGGATTTGCTTCGCGCTCGGTCCTGTTCCCAGCGGAAGACCTCCGTGCGGTCGGCGGCTCCGATGTTCTGCCGGAGCCGGGCGAGCTGCAGGTTATCCTCGGTGAGGCGAAGGTTCTCTTTCTCGATGGCGTAAAGCGCTTCGGCCGTGAGCAAGTCGAAGTAGGCGAGAGCCGCAATCTCGATCGCGTCGAATTGAATCGAAAAAGTGTCCAGTTGTATGGATGTCAGGTTTCGTTTCTGCGCGCGGAAACTGGCAATGGCTTCGTCGTTGAAAAGGATCTGTCGCAACTCCAGTCCGTAGCTTCCCTGGTGATTGTAGTCCGGGGTCATGCTCGGGTCGATGCGGTCCGAGCGATCGATGCGCGCGTGACTGGCGGCGACACTAACTTGCGGCAGCAGAAAGGAACGACCGATGGCAACGTCGCCACGAGCGATGGCTTCGTCCTCGCGCGCGATGAGGATATCGATGTTTTGCTCGGCTGCGAGACTCATCGCTTTTTCCAGTGTAATGTCCTTGAATCCGGCGCGGGTTTCGTTCACGAAATCGGCCTCCAGCGAAACGTCATAAGTCGGCGACCAGCCGGTTTTCTCCGCGGTGGTTTCATTGATGACGAGTTGATCCTGAACGGGGAGCAAGACGGGCAGGTCCTGCGTTTTCGAACCCGTGAAGAGCTGGTGCAGGTTCAGCGCGGCCCGGCGTGCGATCGCATTGAGGTTGTCCGGGTTAAGGCTCGCCATGGCCCCGACGTTCCGCACCTCGGGCACGCCATACATGCTGATCGTCGGAATGCCACGCTCGGCGAGTCCGGTGTAAAGCTTCTCCCGCTCCACATCTGGCATGCGGGGAAGGATCGTGACGTAGGCGATCTCGGCCGAAGCGGGAATCTTCGAGAGGGCGTCGCTCGCGGTCGGTCCGGTCCAGACGAAGGTCGAGACACTGTCGAGTTCTTCTTCGATGCGCGCCTTGGCCTCGTCGATGTGCGGCATTTCACCGCGCATGATTTGATCGATGATGACGTGAACGCTTCGGCTGCCGCTCAATCGTTTGGCCAAAGCAAGGTCGGCAGTCACGCGCTGAGGTGCGGTTGTGAAACTGAAGTTCGGCGCCGTCGATCGACCGAGGTCGTTGATCTTCTCGCGTTCGTTGGAGAATTGCAGAGCCCCGCCCACTACCGGTTTTGTCCGTTCGGCATCCGGCATGCGGGCGGCACGTTCCGTCGCAACAACGCCGGCGGCGTAAATGGCATCGACTTGTAGGTTATCGATCGCCCGTTTCAGCTCGGCGCCGATCTTTTGAGGATCATCTCCGCCGTGGAACTGGTCGTCGACTACCAACGAATAATTTCCCTTGGCCAGCGCGAGCAGCTCTTTTTCCATCGCTTCGACGAACATGTCGAAATACCACGAATCTCCGTCGCGTACGATGCCGAGGGTCCGGGTTTCAGCCGGTGTATTCTCGGTAGTCGCGGTATCAGTTTCCTGGCCAACGACGACCAACGGCAACATCCATCCCAAAAAGAGACCGATGATGAACACGCCGCCGCGCAGCCGGAGTCGAGGGGAGTGACTCACAATACCCATTAGTAAGCGGGATCGGGAAAGATGTGCAAGGCGGCATTGCAACGAGTTCACAATACCGTGCAAATGAGCACCTGTTGTGATCGAAGTCGCCATCACTGAAGAGTGCGACTCCCTCGGGAAAAGTTCCCTATATCGTGAGTTGCGGAGTCAGACGGCTCGAGGTTGAGGGCCATGGTTCCAATTTGTAACTACTCTTGTTACGAATTCAACTCAATCGTTATCACCGCCATCGATCACGGAGCATTTCATGTACCGCCGGACGAAGAGCTTTGTCCATCTCCAGCAGGTTGAGGTTCTTGAACCGGGCGAGCAAATCCGCTTCCGCGTTTTCCATCATGCCGTTGATGTAAGCGCCGATGACTTTCGAAAGGTCATCCTCTTCTTCGGGATACCGTGGCAATATCTGCATGTCTTCCTCCACCGCTTCGAAGACATCGAGAAGGGTGATTTCCTTCGGATCTCGCGACAAGACCGTCCCGCCTCCAGCCCCTCGTTGGGAAGTCACCATACCCGCCTCGCTCAGCTTTAGCAGGATGCGGCGAACCACCACAGGATGAGTGCCGTAGGTTTCCGCGAGAATTTCCGAGGAAAGCGGCTCCCCATCCTTCGCGGTGAGGAATCCCAGGATATGAAGGGCCACGGTAAAATCACTTCTCATCAAGTCATCGAATGTATTCCCGTCATAGGGAGGGACTTACATTTCTTCTTCATTCAACCGGGTGCTGACGAGGGATGCAAGACTCGGTTGAGATACGCGCCGCCCCGGACGGTTCGGAAGGCGTGATCTGGCGGAGAGTCCGCCAGCGAATTAGTTCGAGCACGTCCACTGCAAACTGGTCCAGCCTACTCAATCCTGTCCCCAGTCTTCTACTTTCAGATCCGCGACACGCGAGAACTCGCCGAAATTGTTCGTTACTACCGTTAGGGCGAGAGCTCTGGCATGGGAAGCAATGAGGAGATCGAGTGGCCCGATGGTCGTGGCGTTTCGTTCCAAGGTTCTCCGGATGTTCCCGTATTCCCTCGCGGCGGCCTTATCGAATGGAACAACAGGCAACGTGAGGAAAAGTTGATCGAGACCCCGGTGGTTCTTTTGAGGGTCCGCGCTTCTCTCCGCCCCGTCTCTCAATTCCGCTTCCGTGATCGACGACACCACGAGGTCACCAACTTCGAAGGAATCGAATCGTTTCCGGATGACCTGCCCCCAAGAAACTGGAGTAAAATGGATGAGAGTCTCTGAGTGCTGCCCGAGGGTGAGCGCACGAGACCCAAATGAAGAGAAAACGATTCAAGGAAGAGGAAATCATCCCGATTTTGAAGGAGGCAGAGGCGGGCCTGAGCGTGTCTGAATTGGTGCGCAAATACGGGATCAGTGAGCAGACGTTCTACCGCTGGAAGTCGAAGTATGGAGGCATGGAAGTCTCCGAGGCGAGACGGCTCAAGGAACTCGAGGAAGAGAACCGGCGTTTGAAGAAGCTAGTAGCCGAGCAGGCGCTGGACATCGACATGCTCAAACACGTGAACTCAAAAAAGTGGTAAAGCCCGCCGCCAAACGTGAGGCCGTGAAGGAGCTCCAGAAGAGCTTCGAGGTGAGCCTGCGGCGGGCCTGTGGACTGATGAGATTGAGCATAAGCAGCTACTACTACCGTGGAGGCTCGGCCCGCGATGACGGGCCACTGCGGGTGGCCCTGCGGGAAGGAGCGAGTCGCCGACGGCGGTGGGGCTATCGGATGCTCACGGACATGCTTCGGCGCCAGGGCTTCGAGGATAATCACAAGCGCATCTACCGGATCTACCGCGAGGAGGGGCTCCAGGTGCCGGTGCGCAAAAGGCACAAAAAAGGCCGCTGGCGGGGCGAGAAACCAGTTTCACCGACTGGCCCCAACCAGCGCTGGAGCATGGACTTCATGAGTGATCAACTCGCCAACGGTCGCCGCATCCGCACGCTGAACATCATCGACGACTTCACGCGAGAGTGCCTGGCCATCGAGGTCGACACCTCCATCAACGGGAACCGCGTCTGCCGCGTGCTCGACAGGCTCGTGGCTGAGCGCGGTCGTCCCGAAAAGATCCTCACCGACAACGGTCCTGAGTTCACCGGCAAGGCACTCGACCGCTGGGCCTATGAGCACTGCGTCGAGCAGCAGTTCATCCAGCCCGGAAAACCCGTTCAGAAGTGCTTCGTCGAAAGCTTCAACGGCACCTGTCGCGACGAATGCCTCAATGAACATTGGTTCTTGAGCTTGGAAGACGCTCGCGAGATCATTGACCTCTGGCGAGAGGACTACAATCGAATCCGGTCGCACAGTTCCTTGGGCAGAATCAGTCCCCGGGAGTATGCGGCGCAGTTCGCTCAGAATCCGCTCCGGGCTACGCCCTGCGCTCCTTCTGAGCGAAATCCATCCCCAATACAACAACACAAAACACCAACCAAGACGCTCTCCCTGTAGCCTCGACTCTCATTCAAACTGTTCCAGTCAACGGGGGCAGGTCACGGACGTTCTCAGAACGTTGCCGAATGAGGAAGACACAGATGCACGTGTCCAGCAAATGAGTCATGCCACCGCTAGAGGTTCAGATCACGTTCTTGCTGTTCAGTCGGCTGGTTTCGCTCGTCCATGAAATCATCCGAGAAACTCTCAAACGCATTGAACAGCACGTCCCAAGATTCCCGCATGGGAATCAGGACCACCGCCGAACCCAGCCGCGTGACGAAGACTTCGTCCGCGTCGAACCGAAACTCCTTCGGAAGCCGGACCGCTTGGCTTCGGCCGTTGAGAAAGATCTTTGCGGTATCCATCGAGAAAAGTATATATTAATGGTATATATTGTCAAGTGGAGTGGTTTAGAGGGGTGCGTTTAGGAGAATAGTGGCTCAAGAATGGAATCGGAGCCCCCCCTTAAAAACAAGTAAACTGCCCGCGCAAACACGGTCAAAGTCGAGGGAAGTGACGCATGGTATGGGCAATTTGGACAACGGCTGCGGAGGGCCCAAGGCGGATTGAACAGAAGTCTATAAGTGTAGCACTCCTGTTCGCTCAAGCCTGACTCAAGAACGAATATATTCAGAGTTCTCGAGAATATGGTCGTTGATTTCGATTGATTGTTGGACTGCTAAACCTTGCCCTTGTTTGTCTTCTTCTTTGGAAGAGCCGTGTCAGAGAATCCATCGTGCTCTACAGCAATTAAGACTATCGGATAAGATTGGGCTTCGCGAAGTTCCTCCTCTACGTATCGAACTGCATAGGAATAATTTGCAACCCGATCAGTTAGCCGATATTCAAAATCATCGGAGGGAACGACAATAACACCAACATCAATGTGACTGTCTTGTAAATTGTTTCGTATGTGAACAATGTCACGAGCGAGTAGATCGCTACGTCCCGATACTTGAATTTCTACTCCAACGCGCGAGACGATAGTTTGGTTGAAGCGGAGCCGCTTAACCCAATCTATGTTTCCAGACTTCGACTGAACCCAATCAGGGAATTCACCGAATGTGGAGTCTATCATTTCGCGTACGACTCCAGCACTATTCGCTTGTTTCTCGTCTAAAACGCGGACTTCAGTCGAAATGAGTATTTCCTGAAGTTCAAGAAAGATGTGTGCCAGTCCGAGTCGGCAAACCTTCTCTCTCGAACCTCCGTAAAATTTTATCTTGCTTAATTTCATTGGTGAACAATTCCTGAAGTTTGAAATGCGGTTCTTGTGCAGCGGATAAACTGAACTCCTCTTCCATACGATTTCGTATATGCGCCGAGTCATAGAGCTCTGCGCCGATCCAATACCGGTGATGTTTTTCAGCCGCCTGGAATGTAGACCCGCCTCCGCCGAATGGATCGAATACCAAATCCCCTGGTTCAGTGGAGATCAAAATGGCTCGCTCAGGAATGATCAGTTTCAATTCATTGACACCAGGGCGAACTTTGAACTTTCGATGACGATTTGGGGAAGTGTCTGTCCAGAAATCTGTAAGGTTTACTCCTTCTGGATTCATCTTGTTCCGATGTCCGCCGTAGTCTCTGATCTCTTTCCCGCAATGTCGACACGTCTCGATGGGCAGGCGCAGCTTATTGAAAACACGTGGAACTCCGCGTGTGTAATATAACAATGCGTAGTGTGCTGGATAAAGCTTTTTGCCGCGTGGATATGTTCCTTTCATCGTTAGCGCAATCCAATGGCGGAATTCTAGAAATTCGCCAATGATCGGCGCAAACTGGACCGCCAATTCCGGCGTGGCATATAAAAAGAATGCTCCGCCAGGTTTGATGACTCGACAGCACTGCTCGATCCATTCCTCGCACCACTCTAGATACTTGCTTTGGGAGACGCGATCATTATAGCCGTTCTTATAATCCTTCCCAATATTGAAAGGGGGGTCCGCAAATACCGTATCAATCACACCTGTTTTCAGACCACGCAGAATTTTAAGGCAGTCCGTATCGAAGAGAGCCCCATGCGAGGTGGTTAGAAACGGCTGATTCATTCATGGACCTTAATGAAGATGCGGTCCAAGTCGAGTCGAGTTTCTTTTGATGCTGATCAAATGAGTAGTCAGGGACTCTGAAACGTAAGTTGTTATCTAGAATGACCGGATTTTCGTCGTCACCATCCCGCTCCGTACACGAAGAAACGAACACCAGTTTCCTCATCAGCCGGAGCGAGTCAGGAACCCGGGGTTCGTTTCCACGGGGTGGAAAATCTTGTGGCTACGCTTTTGAATACGACGCAGCCTAACAAAGCATAAAATTTACGACTTGTAGCGGAGGCGCTTCTTGTGGCGGTTGGCCTTCATGCGCTTGCGTCGCTTGTGCTTGTTGATCTTCGTTTTACGTCTTTTCTTTAGTGATCCCATATGGGTTTCGAGTTTTGCGTGTTACGAGGTTCGTTTTTGGGTTGAGGCAAACTGTCTGTTTCGGATTTCGGGGAGTCGGGTTTCGTCATTCCCGCCGGAGGCGGTCCTAGTGGACGATTTTGTTCAGGGGGAATTCGATGATGCCCTCTGCGCCGAGTGCTTTGAGTTCGGGGATGATCTCGCGCACGACCCTCTCTTCGATCACCGTTTCCACGGCAACCCAAGCTTCATCGGCCAGGGATGCCACGGTCGGTTTGCGGAGGGAAGGTAGGGTTTCGATCACGTTTTTCAACTGGTTTTCAGGGAGGTTCATCTTGAGCCCGACGTGGTCGCGGGCCGCCAGAGCGCCTTTGAGAAGGAGGACGATTTTCTCGATTTTCGCCCGTTTCCACGGGTCGTCCATGATTCCGGGCCGGACGACGAACTGCGGGAAGGACTGCATGATGGTATCGACGATGCGGAGCTTGTTTGCCCGCAGCGACGAGCCGGTTTCGGTGATATCGACGATGGCATCGACGAGTTCGGGGACCTTCACTTCGGTCGCGCCCCAGCTGAATTCGATCTCGGCGGTCACGCCTTTCGATTCGAGGAAGCGGCGGGTGAGGTTGACGGACTCGGTGGCGATGCGTTTGCCTTCGAGGTCTTCGATGGTCTTGATCGGCGAGTCTTCGGGGACGGCGATGATCCAGCGGGTGGGTGCGGCGGAGGCCCGGGAGTAGGGGAGGTCGGTGATGACTTCGACGTTTGCGTCGTTGTCCGCGATCCAGTCGCGACCGGTGATCCCGCATTCGAGGAAGCCGTGGTCGATGTAGCGCCCGATTTCCTGCGCGCGGAGGAGGCGGATCTCGAGTTCCTCATCGTCAACGACCGGGCGATAAGACCGCGACGAGACATGGATCGAGTAGCCGGCCTTGCGGAAGAGGTCGAGGGTGGGTTGCTGGAGGCTGCCCTTGGGCAGGCCCATCGTGAGTTTTGGGTTTTCGGCCATCGCGGTGGCTGGGGGGCGGGAGTCTTAGCGCAAAAGCCCGGTTTTTGCCAGTGAATTCGCCTTTACCACCGGGGGAAATGCGGGGATTCTGGAGGTTCGATGAAGGGTCGGAAACTGATGTGCCGCCTCGCGGGCGCGTTCCTTTGCGGATGGCTCGCCGCCGCCGGGATGTGTCTCGGTCAGACCGGCGACGGCGCGGAAAACTCGGATCGCACCTGGACGAACCGCGAGGGCAAGACGATTCGCGGGTCGGTCGTGCGGGCGAGCGAAACGGAAGTGGTCCTGCGCCTCGACAATGGCCGGACTTACACAATCCCCCTCGAAACCTTGAGCAAGCCGGATCAAAGCTACGTCAGCAGCTGGCGCATCGCTCCAGCCGCCAACAATGCAGCCGCCCTGCCGAAGTCGCGCCCGACCGCGGGTTTCGACGCGCCGTGGCCTAAGGACGTCATCGCCAAGGCGACTGAAAATGTGGAGGTCGTCGAAGAGAACGCGGATACCGAAAGCTACATCTACCGCAGCGATCACTTTGAGTTCGTCGCCGACATCCGTTTGTCGAACACGGTCATCAAGGAATTTTCCCGCATCTTTGAAGCGACGTACGCCGCGCTGGCCGCTTTGCCCCTCGACCACAAACTTGCGCCTGGCCGCAATCGCCAGCATTTCCGCACGCGCCTTTTCAGCGACATCAATGACTACTACGAAGCGGGCGGCAGGGTAAACACGGGGGGCATCTATATGGGCCAATCCGGCGAGGTCTTGATTCCCATGAGCAGTCTCGGTCTTCGCGTGGTAGGTCGTCGTGTCACCCTCGATCCGAAGGGCATCAACAACACCCTCATGCACGAACTCGTGCATCAGCTCACCGCGCTGGAGCGCCGCAATGCACCGACATGGTATGTCGAGGGTTCCGCCGATTACATCGCCTCCGCGCCTTTTCGTAGCGGCCGGTTCTTCTTCGAGGACCGTGCCGAAAAGGTCGTGGAGTCCGTCGAACACAACATGGGCGGCAAGGACACGTTCGAAATTCCCTCCGTAGCGAAAATGTTAGACATGGGGCCGCGTGAATTTTATTTCGGCGAGGACGACACGATCATGCGCCGTTATCGTGCGAGCCTGCTTTTAGTGACTTTTTTCTTCCACCTCGACGGTCGTGGGCACGGTGAAGGCATCAAGGCCTACCTCTCCGCGCTCGCGGAAGGCGAACGGGAATTGAAAGCCCGGGAGCATCTCTTCGCCGGCCGCAGCATGGAAAAATTGACCTCGGATTTCGTAGCTGCGTGGAAAGAAGCGGACCTAGAGCTTGTGTTTACGCCGAATTGAGCCGGGTCGAATAGAATTGACCGTCGCGGATTAAAACCGGATAATCCGCGATTATGAAAGCATGTGGAATTGGAAGTCGGGCGGCTGTTGTGGCCGCGATTATCAGTATTCTCGGCCTTACTTTTGCGGGTGCCGATCTCCGCGATTGGACGAGCACGGCCGGGTCGACTCTCAAGGCGGAGTATGTTCGCATGATCGGGGACAAGGTTCTCCTCAAGAAGGAGGACGGCGACCAAATGACGGTGAAGCTCGACCAGCTCTCCGAAGA
The DNA here is from genome assembly GCA_039192745.1 of Verrucomicrobiota bacterium. Lineage (GTDB taxonomy): Bacteria > Verrucomicrobiota > Verrucomicrobiia > Verrucomicrobiales > DEV007 > JBCCWV01. Next base: position 86,517 of record JBCCWV010000001.1, read on the forward strand.
GGATCAAAAGTTCATCGAGGAACTCACCGCCGAAGCCTCAGGTCCGAGCGCTGCAGACCAAGAGAAACTTTCCGCGCTCATTCCGAAAGCCTTGGAAGGCAAGCTGGTGAAGTTCGACGGTAAAAAGCTGGTCGACTTTAGTCTCGCGGAAAGTCCCGACGGTGCTCCTGACTTTTACGCGTTTTATTATTCGGCGAGCTGGTGCCCGCCTTGCCGTGGATTCACTCCGGATCTCGTGAAGTTCTACAACACGCAAAAGCGGAAGCATCCAAACTTCGAAATCGTGTTCGTCAGCTCCGACAACAGCGAAGACGACATGGAGGAATACATGGACGACTACAAGATGGAATACCCCGCGCTTGAGTACAAAGCGAAGGGGCGGACCAAGGAAGCTACCAAATACGCTGGCGGCGGCATTCCTTGTCTCGTCGTCGTGAACGCGGCGGGCGAGGTTCTCTCCGACAGCTATGTAGATGTCGAAGGTTCCGACAAACGCCAATACCGCGGACCTAATGCCGTCTTGAAAGAGTTCGAAAAGATCCTCAAGGACAACGCGCCGACGGACGCGTAAAAACCTGCAAACGATGGTCCCGGACGGTTCCCCCGCCAACGACCACGTCGATTCTCAAGTAAAGCGCCGGTGCCAGTTCTGGGGCCGGTGCTTTTTTGTGTGCGCGGTGAGCGGGATGGTGAGTCTGATCGGGGGTGTGGTGGTGAATGTGATGGGGATGCTCAACGCGTTCGAAACTATTAGCAAGGGAGCTGGGAAAACTGAGGAATTATCGGATGGAATAGGGATGGCTATGACGGGGACCACGATTGGCATTCTCGGTGTCGTGATCTTTTCGATCGGCATTCTGATCTCGTTACTTCAACGGCGGAAGTGGCGAAAGCGTTTTGAATCCGGAGTCCTGTAGGCCGCAGGCATGACCAACTCCAACTTGGAGTAAATCCACGCCGGACCGCGAGTGTTCACACTCGCATCGAACATCACCGACCGAAGGGAGGCACTTTTTGCTGCGCGACTACCGAATGGCTATCCAACCCGCCATCCCAAAACAATCGCGCTTCGCGCCGGAGTTGGTGCGGGTGTGGACACCCGCGGTCCGCCGCGAAGAAACCTTCTACTTCTTTCGTCCACCGCCAATAGCGACCGAAGGCTTGCCGAGATTTGTGGCGATCTCCGCGATGTGGGGGACACCGGCGTACTCCTCGCCGAGGTTGGCGGCGGCTCGGCTGATGGAGGAAGTGACGTGTTCGGCTTGAGAGCCTTGGCCGAAGGATGAGAACTCATCGAGAGCGAACTTGTCGAGAGCGATGAGACCTTCGCGATATTTCACATTCTTCTCGTCCGCTTCCAATTCACGCACGAGATCGTCGACGATCGATTTGTTAGCCGAGTCGACTTCGTAATCGTTTTGCAGGAAATGCGACCACGCATACGCGCGCCAAGGTTCACGGGCTTTCAATTTGCCGATCCACTCGATCATTGAGGCCTCGAAATCGACACGCTCATCAGGATGATCTTCCTTCTCCTTTGTGAGCCACATGCCGTTCAACCGGACCATCGCGTCGGTCATGATCCATTCGGGCGGAAGGCGATGACCGCCGGAGTGATAGAGTTGCATCGCATCCTCTCCCAATTTATTGCGCCAGTGCGCGGAAGGCGTGCGGTTGTAGTCCGTGGCGCCATTGATGAAGATGTAAAACCCGCCACTCGGGATACCTTCAGGAATGTATCCAATGCAGCAAATGACCCCTGCATGATCGAGAAGCGAAGCGTTGTACATCGAAGTCGCCCCTCCGCCGGATCCGCCGGTGAAGTAAACCCGCTCCTCATCCACCGGAAGCGTGCGGAAGATGTGCTCGAGGCAATCCTTCGTGTGCTCGTGATTGCCGGCAAGCCCATTGGGATTTCCGTTCCGCGACTCGACGCAAGCCGCCACGATCCAGCCGCAAAGTTCGGAACCGACTTTCATGAGTTCGATGTTGGCCGGTTTGCCGCCGCCCGCGCTGGTGAAGAAGAGAAGCGGCGCCTTTCGGCCCGCCTTCAGCGATTCAGGCAAATAAACGTGATAACTGGAATCGGAAGTGGCCTCGATGTTTTGAACGGTTTCTCCGAGTGGATGAGCAAGGTCGGTGGCCTGCGTGGACTCACTGGAGGACGGCTTGTTGAGTTCGAAATGCTCCGTGAGAAAAGCACGATCTGCCTCAACGAGCTTATCAAGTGGCACGGAAATCGCCCGCCCATTTGCGGCCTTGAAGGCAACCGATCCGTTTTCGACGCCCGTGGCGGTCGCCGTGAGTTTTGTGCCTGCCGTCGATGTCCACTCGCGTTCTTCGGTGGGTCCTGCGGCCTCAAGCCCTAACAAACCCACGAAACTGACTGCCACAACGACGAAACAAAAATCCCGCAATTTCATGGAATGAGGGAACCAAAATCCGCATACTCTGACAAGCTTAAATTCGTCCATTGTGCGATCGAAGCAAAATGGTGGATCGCGATTTCCAAGCGCGATGCCGAATTCGTCGAGCGGTGCGAGCTTTTTTGGTTCGTGTTCCGGGTAATGGGAGCGTTTCCACGAAAGACTTCCGCGCTTCGCGCGCAGTGGAATCCATCGTGCCCGGAGGTCACGATCCACCTTTACCTATCCGCGCAGAATTTGCGCAAGGACGTAGGGGAGGATTCCGCCGGCGCGGTAGTAGTCGATCTCGACGGGCGTGTCGAGGCGGACGATGACGGGCACTTCGACGGTAGAACCATCCGGGGACTTCGCGGTGAGAGTCACTTCGTTGCGCGGACGGATCGAGTTATCGAGGCCGGTGATACTGAAGGTGGCGTCATGCACGGCTGTTACCTTCTCGTAGTCGGCGGCGTCCTTGAAGTTCAACGGCAAAACTCCCATCCCAATGAGGTTGGACCGGTGAATGCGCTCGAAGCTCTTCGTGACGACGGCCTTCACGCCGAGAAGGCGCGTTCCTTTTGCGGCCCAGTCACGGCTGGAACCCATACCATAATCTTCGCCGCCGATGACGATGAGTGGTGTTCCTTCTTTTTTGTAGGCCATGCAGGCGTCGTAAATGTGGGTGGGCTTGCCGTCGTCGGTGCTTTTGGGATTGTCGAGAACAGGAACGTTGCCGCTCCCGAAAAAGGTCGTGTAGCCGCCTTCGGTCCCCGGCACCATCAGGTTCTTGATCCTAACATTGCCAAAAGTTCCGCGCGTCATGACACGGTCGTTGCCACGGCGTGAGCCGAAGCTGTTGAACTGGGCTTTCTCCACGCCGTTCTCGAGGAGGTATTTTCCCGCCGGTGAATCTTCTTTGATCGCACCCGCCGGAGAGATGTGGTCGGTGGTGACTGAGTCTCCAAAGATGCCGAGCGGCCTCGCATCGAGGACGTCGACGACGTCACTGGCCTCGCCGGTGTAGCCATCGAAGAATGGGGGAAGCTGCACGTAGGTCGACTTCTCATCCCAAGCGTAAGTCGCGCCTGTCGAGCCGTTGATTTCGCCCCACTTCGGATTCGCGTCGTCAATGTTCCCGTAGAGTTTCTCGTAAACTTCGGGTTTCAAGGCCCGGTCAAGCTGCTCGCGGACTTCGATCTGATCGGGCCAGATGTCTTTGAGAAAGACTGGGTTATCGTCGGAGTCGAAGCCGAGCGGCTCGGTCGTGAGGTCGAGATCGACGCGACCGGCCAGCGCGTAGGCAACGACGAGTGGCGGCGACATGAGGAAGTTCGATTTGATGTTGCCGTGGATGCGCGCCTCGAAGTTTCGATTGCCCGAAAGCACCGACGCGCAGACGAGATCGCCGTCCTTGACCGCAGTTTCGATGGTGGGGTGCAGCGGTCCGGAGTTGCCAATGCAAGTCGTGCATCCGTAACCGACGGTTTCAAATCCGAGTTGGTCGAGTTCCGTTTGCAAGCCTGTCTTCTCAAGGTAGTCGGTAACCACGCGTGAGCCCGGGCCTAACGATGTCTTCACGTAAGGCGCGACTTGCAAGCCACGTTCGTTGGCTTTTTTCGCGAGCAGTCCGGCGGCAAGCATGACACTCGGGTTTGAGGTGTTCGTACAGCTCGTGATAGCGGCGATGAGGACGGAGCCGTGGCGCAGGTGCGTGTCAATGCTCGTGGCCGTGATCGTTTCACCTTCGATGAGCGGGTTGTCGAACTCACCAGCCGGGCTGTCGAGATGAAGTGCAACGGTTTCATCCCGCGAGTCCGGATCCATCCCGAAGCCGCCGTCGCCGGGAGTGGCCGAGAAGAGTTCGTTGAAACGGCTGCCAAGTTCCGGGACATCGATGCGGTCTTGCGGACGCTTCGGGCCGGAGACGGAAGGGACGATGGTCGCGAGGTCGAGTTCGAGGAGATCGGTGTAGTCGCACTCATCCTTTTGCGGGATGCCAAAGAGGTCCTGCGCCTTGAAGTAATTCTCGACCGTCGTGCACAACTCCTCTGGCCTCCCGGTGCCGCGAAGGTAGTTAATCGTCTCAGCATCAATGGGAAAGAAGCCCATCGTTGCCCCGTATTCGGGGGCCATGTTGGCAATTGTCGCCCGGTCGGGAAGGGTCAGTGCCGTTGCGCCCGGGCCGTGGAATTCGACGAATTTCCCGACTACGCCATGAGCGCGCAGCATCTCGGTGACGCGTAAGGTGAGGTCGGTCGCGGTCACGCCTTCGGCCAACTCGCCATGCAGATAGACCCCGACCACCTCCGGAACGAGGAACGTCACTGGTTGCCCTAACATACCCGCCTCGGCTTCGATACCGCCGACACCCCAGCCGACGACGCCAATGCCATTGATCATCGTCGTGTGTGAATCCGTCCCGACGAGCGTGTCGGGATAAAAGATTTCCGACATCTGACCTCCGATCTCCGACTTCCGGCTGAGAACTCCTTTGGCCAGATACTCAAGGTTCACCTGATGAACGATGCCGATTCCCGGAGGGACAACGGAAAACGTGTCGAAGGCTTGCTGCCCCCACTTGAGAAATTCATACCGTTCGCGATTGCGAATGAATTCTATCTGCATGTTCAAGTCGAGCGCCTGTTGCGAACCGGCGAAGTCGACCTGCACGGAGTGATCGACGACGAGATCCACGGGGACGAGCGGTTCGACTGCTTCCGGGCTCGCGCCCTGGCTGACGGCAGCATCCCGCATGGCGGCGACATCGACTAACAAAGGCACACCTGTAAAGTCCTGCAGGACAATCCGCGCGACAGTGAAAGGGATTTCGTAGTCGCCGGGCGACTTGGCGTTCCAGGCCGCAAGATTCGTCACGTCCTGGGCAGTGACCTTGCGCCCGTCGCAATTTCGCAGGACGGATTCGAGGACGATTCGGATGGACACGGGCAGGCGCGAAAGGTTCTCGAATCCCTGTTCCGCGAGCGCGGGTAGGGAATAGAGTTTCGCTTCCTGACCGGATCCGGTCGGGAAAGAGCGGATGGTATCAGAGGGATTCATAGTCAATGGCAAACGGGCAGGTACGCTAGCACCAGCGCTATTCGAAGCAATCGGCGAGCCTTCCCGCGGCTCAAATGTGCTGTTTCTCGTCGAGGGGCTACACGCGGCAATTCCAATCTCCCAAGATTCGCGCCTTGCCCGTCGTGCGGCAGTATAAGCGATTTCGGGTCGGTTTTCCTGCGTTTTCGGAAACGGAATCGACGATTGTTAGAGAATGTTTACCTCTTCGCCGAATCGCGATTGACCAAATTTGCCGGGTGCATCTTTTTCCTTTTCCATCCACAATGGGCGCCCTCGGATGACGCCTTCGATTCCATCCAACAAATTGCGCCGCCATAAGTCTGCGTCCGTCACCACGGTTTACGTCGCTGCCGGTCTCGTTTTGGCGTGTCTCGGAAGTTGCGAGAAGAAGCCTTATTTCAACGAGGCGCAAACCGTGGAGCCAGCCAAAGACTCGGAAGTCGCAGCGGCGCTTTACCAGCGGTCCGATGTCGCAGTCGAATACGTGAAAGCGCTCCATTCCGCGCTCGCCGAACGCAAGGTCGAACTGGTGGTCGTGGCCATGCCCTACTGGGCGAATCTTTATCCGCATCCTGAAGCCACATATGCAGAAGTCCGCGACACGCCCGACCTCATTTCCCTCGCGGCATGGACGGCATTGCATCGGCTTGAACTGGCGGGCATCCGCACGCTCGATCTTTATTCGGACTTCCACACCATGTCTGCGGAACAGAATCTCTGGGAAGATGATCGCTGGCACCTGTCCAACGACGGTGCCTGGGCGCTTGGCGACGAGGTGGCGAAGGACATTGCGGCGGAAGGTTTCTTTGATTCTGAAGACAAGAGCAAGATCGTCATGATGGGTGAGTGCTTTGCCTTGCAATTCGGCAAGGTCGCCAAGGCTCGCAAAGCGGTCGATGGGCGTCTCGAGGTGTTGCGCGCTTACGGCGACCGCGGGCGTGTGCCGAACTTGCTCTTCACGTTTGCCGATACTTACCTTGAGGATGTCCGGCGCGTGGTCTGGCTGATTCCCTACGAACTTTTGTCGCAGGAAGCGTTCCCGCCGCTGGAAACATCGCCGAAGGAAAAGTCTAGCGGTGGAGGTGCAGACCTCTTTGTGCAAGTGAAGGAAGGAATGGGAATCTCAAACTCGAAGTTCCATCAAATGGTCAAGGATTTACCCTATCAAAACACGATTTCCGAGCTGCGTTGCACGGTTCTTGGCGGGGTTGAAGATCTCATCGGAAAGGACATCACGCTTGTTGGCTACACGTCGATGGCGAAAGAACGGCTCGGGTTGGAGCACGCGGTTGAACGTACGGTGTTGCGAGTACAAGCTGTTGATTATGATGCTGCGCTCCAGAAAAATGCCGCCATTGGGCAGGAGTATCCGGTGAAGACGGTTGAGGACTTCACGCTGCCTCGATTCTGGATCAACGAGTGGTCGTTATTGCCCACGCCGCGAAGTTCACTGAGCCGGGAAATGCGGGATCGATTGGAGTAGTAGTGGTTGCAGCTTCCAGCTGCACAGTCTCAGGATGCGTTGCAGCTGGAAGCTGCACCCACATAGTTAGAGCGGATAGAATTAAACGTTAGCCGAAGGTAGATGGTATTGAATGGAGTCGCAAAGCGACCTCATAACTTGTAGCCGGGGCGCTTTAGCCCCCGGTAGTGCGACTCCAATGTGCTACGTCGCGAAGCGACCGTTTAACCAGTATTGGTCACGCAGGTCATTAAGCGGTCGCTTCGCGACGCGAGAGGTTTTGCGAGCGACCGGACGTTGAAACGTCCGGTTACAGTTAAACCGTCGCTTCGCGACGGACGGATACCGGATACAGTTTTAATTTAACCACTCAGCCGAAGTCACACAACTCTTCGACAACCGCTTTCGATCCATCACGAAGCCAGCCGTCGAGTTGGGCCTGCTCCTTGAGTTGTTGGCCGCGGGAGCGGGGGACGACGACGAACCCGCAGTTCACGCCGGGGACGGCGGTCATGTCGCCCCAAAGTTTTTCAAACTGGGCGACAGGGAAGACGTCTTCCTGACCGTGCCCCCAACGCTTTTTCACTTCCTTGATCGTGATGTAAGTTGGAAGCTTCACGCCAAATTCGCGGATGGCCCGGCTAACTTTGTCCATGTCGCCAAGGTCGGCGCGGGCCAGACCAAAGTTGGCGAGCAACTGATCGATATCGATCCAGGAGGTCAGAGTGTTGTAGTAGGAAAGCTTGAACTCGTCGCTTTCGCGCGGCATGGCCAGCCCTTCGATAAGCCGCGTCTGGCCGTTGATGCGTGCGAGCCCACCGCCGCGGTCTTCCAGGCGGCGTGTGATGACTTCGTAAGTGATGCAGTCGCCGTTGCGCCGGTGCAGTCCTAACAAACCTGCGTCGAGGTCGGCGCCGAGCGTGTCGATGTTGTGCAGCATCAGCGTCTTCAGATTCGGATTTTCGGCGATGAGGCCCGCGAGGGTTCCATTCAGAAGCAGGTTGGGGACCTCAAACCAATGTCCCACAGGATGAAGGCATTGCAGCGGAAGATTGTCGCGGTAATCGCTGCCTTCGCCCTGTGATTTCGCCCAATCGATGAGCGCTGTGCGCAAACTTTCGCGCATCTTTTGCGCGCGTTCGTCGAGCACTTGTTGTGGCATCTCCTCCCAGAGAAAACGCAAGTCACGTTCCATGGGAATCATGCGCAGTCCGATGGAGCGACCAAGCGAGAGACTCAACTTTCCTTCGTAACCGAATCCGTTCCGAACATCGAGATAGTCCGAAATCGGCTCATGTGTCATGTAGCTCGTCGTGACAAGGTGGGCGGGCCAGGCTCCGTTCTCCCTCCCAACGCGGCGGGTTTTGCTCAAGTGGACTTCAAGAAAGCTGCGATGGCTTTCAGCGAACTTGCAGAATGGGTGAAGGGCTTTCACAACACCGGCGCCTTCCGTCCATCGGCTGGCTGCTCCGGCCGCGAGCGTGACGACGGCGACTTCGCCATTGGTGAGTGCGGCCTTTCCTGCTTCGATATCGCTTTCGGTAATGTCACGTTCGGCCATGGCGACGTCATCGTCGCGGACGTCTTCGATCTGGCTGTTCAGTGAGAGACGGTTCTTGGAAAGTCCGAGGAGACCTTGCTGCATGTCCTCGCGGATTTGCTGGTGTTGGAGCGGATCGAAGCCATGGAGGTCGAGGAGGTCGTCCAGACCTGCTTCGGCCTCCTTCGATTCCCCGTTGCTGGAGAACAAGTTAGAGAGCAATTTGGTCGTCGTTCCCTTGAAGTCTTTTCCTGTCTTCCTGCGCCGGGCAAAGAGATCCATCTCCGCTTTGATTCCAGGTGAAAGGGTGCGCGAGTCACGCTTGATCAGTTCCGGCATGACCATGGCGTAGTAGCCCGGTGGCATCATGGCTTCATCACCCTTTTTCAACTTCGAGGCCGAGCCGTGTTCGTTCACGAGGAAATCATAAACAACCGGATCCATCGCAAACGGCAGTGATTTTTGTAGTTGTCGCTTTTGCTCTAACATGATCTCCAACACGCGATCGCTGGCTTTCTCCTTCACCGAGGGATCGAAGAAAAATCCCATGCCGCCGCCGGACATACCTCCGAGCATGAGGAAGCCCCAGAATTTGTCGCCGAACTCCTCCTGTGCGGCGTCGATGACGCGCTCGGTAAAATACGTCGTCGCCCACGGGATAATCGTCTGCAGAGGGCCAAAAAAATGTTGGGTTGTTAGTTCCGCGAGGAGGCGGATGTCACCGCCTTTCAGGGCATTGACGATTTGGTCGAAGAGGGCGATCGACTCTCTGCGTCCCTGCCATTCGCTTTCTGATCGAAGCAGGTATTTCTCCGTCACCATTTCGAGGATCGGTCCCACGTTCTGCGCCATTCCGCCGTGGACGAGGACGAGACTGTCTTGGAGTTTTTGGCGGGTTTCGCCGCTCACCAAGTCGTTGCCAATCAACGTGTGATGCGGCAGGAGTCGGCCCCGGCTGATGCCGAATTCCGGGTCTTCTTCGCCGGCGGCGGAGCCTTCGATGACCTTGATTCCGGGCCAAACGCCGCCCGAATCCTGCCAACCGCCGCCGGAGCCTCCGAGCCATTCGCCGAGGATGGCGCGTGCGGCAACGATACGACGTTCGCTTTCTTGAAGAGGTCCTGACAACGATTTGGCCTGGCCGGTGGCGCGCATGCAGGCGGCGATGAGGCCGCCGAGGAGATTGGTGGAAACAGCGAGGCGTGAACCTTTGGGAATGTTGTTCACGCAGCTCACGAGTTCGATTCCACGGCCTGGACCAACGAGCCGCTCTAACAAGTCTCCCAATTCCTGGCGCGAGCCTTCCATGGCGATGGGAACGACGCCAGCGGCGATGAGGGCACCTTTGAGAAGTCCGAGGTAATCCTTCGCAAAGTGGAACATGTCCGCGAGATCAGTGATTTCCGCGCTTGCTTCGAGGTCAACGCTGACGAGTCGAATGACGGGTCGGTCGATGACGCGGAAGCAGGCTTCGACCGGAGGGCGCGGAGTTTCATCGCGTCCGCGCACAGCGAGATCGACGGAGATATTGAGAACTCGGGCGCCCTCGGGGTAGTCCATGCCGAGGAAAAAGATGTCACTCCATGAACTGTGCGAGAGGTCCATGCGCACCGCGGTTTTTTCGTGAATGACGGGGAAAGTGCCGGTTTCGCTGAGTTCGAGAAGTTCTTTGCGCACACGGAGTGGATGTTCGTGTGCTTGTCCGGTGCGGAACATCCATTGGTTGCCGCGAAGGGTGCGAACGCTACGGCGGACCTGGTCGGCAAGGTTTTGCAGGCCGAGCTGATAATAGGTTTGCGCGAAGGAACTGCAGAGCGTGTCGCTCAAGCCCGAGGTTCTTTCTTCCTCGAGGAGGATCTCGATGGACTGGGCGAAGCGGCGCTCGAGGAATTTTTCGAAGGCTTCAAAGGAGAGGAGGCCGGGATCCTTCGTGGAAAGGACAGCGGGGAGGTAGAAGCGGTGAATGGCGTAGAGAAAAAAGAGGGCGCGAACTCGTTCGTAGAGGTTGTCGCTCGCGCGCCAGAAAGCGTCGAGGGCGGTGCATTCCTTCCGCAACTCACTTTCACTCAGGTCCCGACAGATCTTGCCCAGCGGTGTGTTCCGCGTCTCCGAATCATCAGCGACGATGAGCGGAATGAGGACGGATTCCTGTTGCGCGGTGGTCATGGGTTTGCTCACGGCCCTAACAAGTTACCTTCGCGCTTGCGCCAAAAGTTCGATAATGCCTTCGAGGAGTTCGTCGCGATGTTTGCCATCGAGGGCGACGGCGAACTGGCCCATGAGAAGTCCGAACTGTCGCTCAAGGTCATAGCGGCGGCCTTTGAGTTCGAGGGCGAGGCAGCGTTCCCGGTTCGCGAGCGCGGCGATGGCGGGGGAAAGCTGGAGGGGATTCTGTTCGCTGGCAGTGGCCAACCCTTGCCCTAACAGATCCATAATGGCCGGTGTGAGCACATGCATGCCGAAGAAGCAGAGGTAGTGCCCGAGCTTGAGTCCCGGCACCATGAGTTCCTGTTCGGCGACGGTCGGCGTCGGCTTTTCGATGACTTTTTCGATTTCGTAGAGTCCGGGCTGGCCTTCGAAGAGTTTGCCAGCGACGGCGCCGAAGTAGGGAAGCTTGCTTTCGTGCGTCGATTGCACGGCGGAGATGACGCTTTCCTGAGCTTCCGCGACTTCGATGACTTGTTGGGCGCAGTTCTGCTCCGGATCGTCGCTGACAAAGAGATGGTCGCTGACCATGAGGAGAAAGGCTTCGCCTGAGGTGAACTCCTTAGCGCAGTGAACGGCGTGGCCGTATCCGAGGGGTTCGGTTTGTTCGATGAAGGTCAACGTTTCGCTCAAGTCGCCGGCCGCCTCCTCGTAAACTTGGCGATCTCCCGGGCGGATAATGACTCCTATCTTGTCGATGCCGGCGTCGCGAAGCTCGTCGAGGAAGAGCCGTAGCACCGTTTGGGCTTGGCCTTCGCGGTCGGTGAGAGTTTGCAGCGGCAGTTTTCTCTGGGTGCGGCCCGCGGCGGTGATGATGGCGGTCGAGACTTTCACAGGCGCACTTCATAATGGGCAAACGCCGAAAACCCAAGTGCCAATTTCGCCGGAAAGGCTTGAGTGGGAGCGTTTCAAAGACTCTCTTAAGACATTATGGAAAAGCTGCCGATGAGTCTGTGGATCTTTTTCGGTTTGGCTCTTTTACAAACGGGGCTTGGCGACGAGCCCGACGCGGCGCAACCTCAACCTGTCGCGGATGGTGGCTGGATTCGAAAATTCGAAAAGCAAAAGAGTGAACTCGGAGCGCCCATTGATCTTTTGTTCGTGGGCGATTCGCTGACGGAGTTATGGGCACATACGGGAAAGCCGGTTTGGGATCTGGAGTTCAATGCGTTCAGTGCGGTGAATCTCGGAATTTCCGGTGATCGCACCGAGCACATTCTCTATCGGGTTCAGAATTCTCCCATTCGGGAGTCTCGGCCAAAGGTGATTGTTCTCTTGGCCGGCACAAACAACCTCGCGAAGATTCCACCTGATTCACCGGCGGAAACGGCGGCAGGTTTGCGATCCATCGTTGAGTCCCTTCGCAGGGCCAGTTCCAACTCTGCGATGATCCTTATCTCAATCCCACCGAATGGGCGAGATCCGGATTCGGCACTTCGCGCGCGAGTGGTGGAAACCAACAAACGGCTCGCAGAATTCTCCGGGCAGGAAGGAGTCCGGTTCCTCGATATTCACGATGCTTTTCTCGACGAATCGTCACGCTGGAAGCCAGGCCTCACTCTGGATGGAACGCATTTTTCGCGCGAGGGATACGACGTCCTTGCTCGCCAGTTGCGACCGCTGATCGACGAGCTTTTCCGACAGCCAGAGGCGGAGAAATAGCGGCTGGCACGGGCCGTCGAGGCCAGTTCTCTGTGTCATAGATCTATTAAATATTCATAAATATTAAATATTTAGACTTGAAAGTATTGGATTTTAGATGACTTTTTATAATTATCATGATTACTGGGCAAATCCGACCCAAACAATCGCGCTCCCTTGGACTCCGTCGAGTCCGAGGGATGGGGTGCTTTTGGGCCTGGATGGTGGCCCTGGGTGGTCTGGCACAAGGCTCGACGCTCTTGAGTTGGGAGCTATGGAACGCGGCGTTCACGGACGGACAAATTTCCACGCAATCAACCACTCAGGGTGGTGTGACGACCAGCCATACCATCAATGTCATCGACAATAGCGGGACCCCAAATGTCACTTTCATCAGCCCGAGTCCCGAGATCATCCGCTATCCGGACACGGGCTATGCTTTCAACGGCGGACAGGGGAACCCGGGACCATTCTACGTCGATCTCTTTTTCCGCGGGGCCTTTGTCGATGATGGGATCGAGCAAACGCTCGACTTCACCAGTTCGGCGGGCGTCGACAATTTGCGCTTCGCTATCTGGGACATTGATAGTGAAGCTGACAACACCAGCGGGCACACCTTCATTGACCGAGTGATCGTGACCGCCGAACTCGCCGACGGATCGATTGTGGCTCCGACCGCAACCTTCATTGCCAACACCGCCTTCGTGCAGCAAGGGAGTGATGCTTCGACCTTCATCGGCATCGACGGGCAACAAGCAGGGTCGTTGACTTCCGATGGCAACGTCGATTTCCAATTCGACTACAACGACATCGTCTCGGTGAGCATCGAATACACGAACTCGCTCGACAATGGTCGATTCTCCGGCCAGGACTCCGGTGCGAACACGGGACAGGCCGTCGGTCTGACTGACTTGATCTCGGCCGTGGACAGCCAGATCATTTTCGAGACCGCATTCGGCGCTGTGGCGAATGGAGGCTCGACTGGCATCGACCTTGGATCCGTCTTCCTTGGACAACCGTTTTCCACGACGCCCATCACAATTGCGAGCATGGGAAACCAGGCGACTAACGTTGATCTCGGCACCTCGGGAGCCGCGACGACGAGCGTCGTTGGTTCCAATACTGCTCTTGATGGAACAGCTGATGTGAGCGGCGTGACCGGCCGAAATGGCGGTAATGCAGCGGTCAACTTCACAGCGACCCTCGAGACAGCCGCCAACGTGGGCGCCTCCTTGGGAACGATCGTCAATGACAACGTCGATGCAGTCACCGACCTCACCGGCGTCCAACGCGGCACGGAAGACCCTAACGACACCATTAACCTCACGGGTTCGACGTATGCTCACGCAAACGGAACCTTCGTTGATGTGAGCGGAGGACCGGCGGGGCCGACGATGGATGATGACACATGGGCAATTGATTTCGGTTCCGTGCAGCAGAACAGCGGAATCCTCGACGTTGATTTCGGGCTTTCGAACTTCCCCATCGACTTTTCGACCGATGGCCTTGCCTTCACTGTCCAACTGGAAGTCTCGACCACTCCGACCGTCTCATCCGCGATTCGGGATGGTCAACCTGATGCGAATGCGACGAATGTTCTCTACACGGATACGATTACTCTGGACGATGTTTCCGCCGGAGCGCTCGCTACGGTTTTCGAGGCCCACTTCGATACCAATAATCCGGAAGGACTTTACGAAGTGGTCTATACCATCACGCCGCTGGATGACGTTTCGAACGTGAGCCTCCTTGGTATCGCCGCCGATCCTTCCGACCCTTTCGGAGGAGGTTCCCCGCTGGTCCTGACATTGACCGGCGAGATCGTGCCAGAACCGGAGACGCTCGTTTTTACACTTCTCTCGCTGCTCTTCGTCTTGCGCCGAAAGCGGGATTAACTCGCCTGTGCAATCGCGACCACGACTTCCTGCTTTGAGATCACCACGCCACCCGGCTTCTCGCGCGTGATGACGAAAGCCTGCGGACTCTGAATCCGAAGCTTCGCATCAATAGGCACAATGGAATCCCCTTCGCTCGTCGCGATGTCAAAAACGCCCCCATCTACCGGTTCGGTCGCGCGCGAAGGATCGACGATCCACAACTGATACTGCGCTTTCGTCGGATCATTGGCGGCAAGACCATTCAGCCGCATGAAACCGGATTGGTCGGAATCACTCCAAACGACGTCGCCAGAAAACGACGCGAAGTCGGCGGTTCCGCTGAAAGTCGTGAAGGTAACTTCGGTATCGCCAGCACGTTCGACGAGGGCGCTGCGTGCGGCATCGGCGGTCAGTTCTTCGTCGCATTTCTGATTGAGCCCGAGGTTCGCGATGAATAAGACGGCGAAACAGGCGGCAGCAAGCCAACCCGCCGCCGCGAAACTGAGCATCGGCACGAACTTTCCAGGGGGCGTCGTCGCTTCTTCTTCGTGGACAAACTCCTTCGCATCGTCGTTCAAGCGATCGACGAGAGCCGGAGAAAGTGACCGGCTATTCCGCAGGGCAAACTCCGTCTCCAGCGACGATACAATCCAATCAAGTTCCGGGTCCGCGGTCGCCTCAAGCTTCGCCGAAAGCTCCTTCCACTCCCTTTCTTCCTGAGGCGAAAGGTCACCAAGGGCGCGTCCCGCATCGAGCCATTCGAAACGATCTTTGTCGCTTTCGTTAGTCATGGCGACCTGCCTCCCTTCCTGGCTCGAGACGTTTCACTTCCTGGCGAAGCTTCACAAGACCTCGCCGAAGCTTTGTCTTCACGGTGCCGAGGGGAACCCCGGTCTTCTCCGAGATTTCCGGATGGGTGAGCCCAGACTCAAAGTGGAGCTCAAAAAGCTCGCGAGTGTCTTCGGGAAACTTTTTCAATACTTCGAAGACCATGGCGCTGTCGTAGGATTTAGTCGGCTTGGAATCCACGTGCGGCAAGCGGTCTTCCAGTTCCAGCAAGGGCTGTGCTTCAGGGTGGCGCTTGGCTTTGCGTAGCCAGTCAATCGATCTCCGGCGCGCCATCGTCCCGATGTAAGCGGACTCGGTTCCCCGCTCTTCGTCGTAGCGGTCGGCGACTTTCCAGAGTTCTGTAAATATCTCCTGCACAAGGTCTTCTGCGTCGGATTCGTTGCCGACGTAGCGGCGGGTAATGGTCCAGACAAGGCCGCCATAGGTCTGGATGCATTCGTTCATGGCACGCGGTTCCCCGCGGGAAACCCGCGGAAGAATTCCCTCACGCATGGATGAGACGGCCACAGTGTAAGGGATTCGTTCCGCGGGCGTGAAACGGTTGCCTAATCAACGCGCATTCGAGGCCAAGACGCGGTCCAGGGCGTGGCGCATGGTCCAAGCATTCGTCGTCGCGCAGTGTGAAGCGGCACACATTTTCATGGCCTTTTCGAGTTGGGCACGATCGGAAGTGGAAACGGACCCATCGGGCATGGTCATGAGCGCTTTCGCGGTCACTTGGTAGATGGCGGCGGAGGCTTCGTGCTGTCCGTGATTATAGAGACGTGCGCCTTTGTTGATCGCCATCTTGATCAGATCGGAAGCAGTCTGTGAGGTCTCCGTCTTCGCCGCAGGCGGCATGAGAACAGTGTCGATGACGTGGATGATCCCGTTCGTGCAGGCGATGTCATTTTCAATGACCTTTGACTCGTTCAGCGTAAGTGCGCCACCCTTCACCGAAATGGCGATGGACTTCCTGTTCAACGCTTGTGCGTTTTCCAACCCTGCTGCGATGCTGAAGGGAACTTCTCCGCTCACCACGTGATAAGTGAGGATGTCGATGAGTTGATCCTTGTTTTCCGGTTTCAGCAAGGTCTCAACCGTGCTTTCCGGGAGCTTGGCGAAAGCCTCGTCGGTTGGCGCAAAAACCGTGAACGGCCCATCGCCCTTCAAGGTTTCGACAAGTCCAGCCGCGCCTAACGCAGCAGCCAGAGTTTTGAAGCTTCCCGCTCCAACGGCGGTATCGACGATATTCTGCTTCTCCGCCGCAGCGTTTGTTGCCAGCGCAAGGGAGAGAAGGGCGGTGGTAAGTATGGTGTTTTTCATGTCTGTTTTTTCAGTTTCTGAGCGCGAGTCCTTCGCGCATCCATGGGTTCGCGAAGCAGGGAATCGCAGATTCAAAAAACGAAAAAATCAGCGAAGAAGGAAAAAGAGTATCGCAGCGGCGGCGGCAACGTTGAGGGAATCGATTCCGTTCCCGACCGGGATTTTCACCTTCATGGTTGCCAGATCGAGCCAGTCTGAGGGCAACCCGTCCTTTTCCGAACCAAGCAAAATGAATCGCAACCCAGAGGGAATCTCCATCTCCGCCACGGAGACGGAATCTTCGGAAAGGGTCGAGGCGATGACGGTCGCTTTCTCGCGAAGCGCCGACAGATCGGACTGCAGGTCCAAGCATTCCAAGACCGGAAGACGAAAGGCGGCGCCGGAGGAAGCGCGGATGGACTTTCTCGAAAATGGATCGGTGCCGGCTCCCGCAGGAACGAGAACGCCATCCAACCCCAAGGCGGCGGCGCTTCGGACAATGGCGCCCAGGTTGGAGGCGTCGGCAAGATGGACACAAATCGCGAACGTTGTGGTCTCAGGTCCACCGGTGTCTTTCAACCAATCGACAAGACGAGTCGGTGAAGGTCGCGTTGCGCAGGCGAGCACTCCGTGGTGAAACTCGAAGCCGACCAGAGAATCGATTTCTTCCTTCTGGAGTTTGAGAGTCGGAATATCCCGCGAAATGGAAGGCGGATTGTCGAGATCCGCTTCAAGGATCACACTTTCGACAACAAAATGACTTTGCAGCAACGCCTCGACCGCCCAGCGACCTTCCACGATGATCTTCCCAGGACGTCGCGCACTCGGAAGATCGCGGTAAGGCGCGAGAAGCTCTTCGCTCATCGGTTACTCCGGATCACCAAACTCGTCGGCAGGCGTGAGTGCGGCCTTCGACATCGGGGGCTGCATCATTTGATCAATCACCGCCTGAAGTTTTGCTCCTGCAATTTTGTCCGCCGGAGTGGGATCTGCGATCGGGGTCTCAATCAGCTTCCCCGGTCCTGACAAACGCACCAAAGCGCCGCCGTCGTAAAGTTTGTGCGTGTCATCGAGAGCAAAG
>JBCCWV010000002.1:0-59353 GCA_039192745.1 Verrucomicrobiota bacterium
AATCGATTCCCATCATATACTCGTCGAATTCGAAAAGCCGGGAAATCGCGCCATCATTATATTCCCACTCCGGGACTTTTTTCATCCAGGAGTCGAGGTCGGTTTCTTCAATTAAGTCAGACATGGTGAAGGTCCGGGGGCGTGGGGTAACTCAAAAGCACCAGCAGAGGGAAAAGCAAACCGGAAATTATGGCCTTTTTGCCTTCATTCCGGGGGTTTTTCACGTTGCAAAGCGGGGGGCGATCCCGTTTAATCTCCGGCTCGCGCAAGAACTGCGGAATTTCACCCCGAGACCCGCCCAATCATGGCCAAACTCTACAACAACATCGTCGAAACCATCGGCAACACACCCCTCGTCCGGCTGAACAAAGTCACGGAGGGCGTTGATGCCGATATTTACCTGAAGTGCGAATTTTTCAACCCCCTCGGGAGTGTGAAGGACCGGATCGGCATGGCCATGATCGAGGCTGCGGAAAAGGAAGGCCTTGTGAACGAAGACACGGTCATCATCGAGCCGACAAGCGGGAATACCGGCATCGCCCTTGCCTTCGTCTGCGCGGCAAAAGGCTACAAGCTCGTCCTCACGATGCCCGAAACGATGTCCCTCGAACGCCGCACGCTCCTCAAGCTTCTCGGCGCGGACCTCGTCCTCACCGAAGGACCAAAAGGCATGAAGGGCGCGATCGCCAAAGCGGAGGAACTAGCCGCAGAGACGCCGAATTCCTGGATCCCCCAGCAGTTCGCCAATCCCGCCAATCCCGCCATCCATCGCGCTACCACCGCGGAAGAAATTTGGAACGACACCGATGGCAAGGTCGACATTGTCATCTCCGCAGTCGGCACGGGCGGAACAGCCACCGGTTGCGTGGAAGTGATCAAGGAGCGCAAGCCCGAGTTCCAGGCCATCACCGTCGAACCCACCGACTCCCCCGTCATTTCGCAGACCCTCGCCGGTGAAGAACTCACGCCCGGACCTCACAAAATCCAAGGCACCGGCGCCGGCTTCGTCCCGGACAACCTTCACTTAAAGAACGAAAACGGTGACCAGCAAATCGCCGAATGCATCAAGGTCTCGAACGACGATGCCTTCGCTATGGCCCGCCAACTCGCTGCCGAAGAAGGCATCCTCGGCGGCATCAGCACAGGCGCGAACGTCATCGCCGCCATCGAAGTCGCCAAGCGTCCTGAAAACAAAGGCAAGATGATTGTCACCATCGGTTGCTCCACCGGCGAACGCTATCTGAGCACCCCCCTTGCCGACGAAGCCCGCGCTGCGGTTGGCGCCTGATTCACCTTTCCCTCCCCCCGAGATTTATGGCTGATCCAAAAAACGAAGAAGAAACCATCGATACCACCCACGTGGGCGAGTCCCTTCAGGCCGAGAGTAGGCTTGAAGAGTTTTTCGAGAACCACTTGAAGAAAGTCCTTCTCGGAGGGCTGGCCATCGCCGTCGGCTTCGGAGCGTGGATCTTCATGAAAGAGGCAGCAAAGGTGAAGGAAGCGGGCGCTGCCGAAGCCTTTACCAGCGCCCTGACGCAAGCGGATCTTGAAAAGGTTTCGACCGAACACAAGGGCACCAACGCCGCCGGGAACGCCCTCTTGATGATCGCCGAACGCCACCTCACCACCGGCAAAACGGAGGATGCGAAGATTCGGCTGAACGAGTTCCTCTCAAACTACGCGGATCACCCACGCCGCAGCCAAGCGGATTTTGCGTTGGGCGGAATTGCCGAAGAAGCCGGTGACTACGCGACCGCGCGACAGCACTTTCAATCCGTCGCCGACAGCGGCAGTGACCTCGGCTCGCTGGCCATGATTCGCATCGCGAATCTCGAAGTCGCGGACGGAAATCTGGAGGCCGCAGAATCAACACTCAACGGTGTGATGCAGCAGTTCGTCGGGAATCCTTTTATCAATCTGGTCGATAGCCGTCGCCAGGATGTCCGTCGCATGATTGCCCAGGCTGAAAGCCCGGCACCTGAATTCGAATGGCCGGCACCTGCCCCGGCGGAGGAAGAGAAAGCGGAGGAGACTCCATCGCTTCCGCCGACCATTCCCGTTCCGCCTGCATCGCTTCCGGAAGGCACCGCCTCGACATCCGCCATCGAGATTCCCGCCTTTTCAAATCTTGAAGAAAGCACGGAAAAGGACGCGCCCGCGCCGAACGCCGCGGACGACGCCCCGGAGGCGGAGTAAGTTTGAAACCTGAAAAGATCGCGTTGTTCGGAGGATCGTTTGATCCCGTTCATCGCGCCCACATCGGCATCGCGGAGAAAGCACAATCGACGTGTCAGCTCGACCGCGTGATCTTCGTCCCCTCCCCACAATCGCCGCACAAAGACGACGCACCAAGGGCCACGGCCGAACAACGTGTCGAAATGCTACGCCTCGCGACCGCCGGATTCGCCTGGGCGGAGATTTCCACCTGGGAACTGGATCGTGCAGCGGAGACAGAAACTCCGGCCTACTCGTGGATCACCGCCTCCCACTTCGCGGAATCGTTCCCCGGCGCCAAACTCCACTGGATTCTCGGGTCGGACCAATGGAACATCATCGACACCTGGAGCCGCCCCGAAGTTCTCGCCAAACTCCTGACCTTCATCGTGTTCCCCCGGGGCGACGAACCGCGGAAGATGGCGGGATTCTCCCATGAAACTATCGATTTCTCCATTGATGGCTCCAGCACCGAGGCGCGGCGACTCCTCGCAAACGGTCGGAGTCCTGACGACCTACTCCCGGAAATCGTCGGGGAATTCATTGAAAAACAACGGCTCTACGAAACCAGCGCGCATTGACAAAACGCCGCAAAAAACCATATTTCCCGCCCGACAGGCAACGTATCACCCTAGCATCATGAAAGCCTTCCAGCTCTCCCTCCTTTGTATTTTCACTGCCGTTTCCGTCCTCGCTCAAGAACCGGCAATCACCCCGAGCGATTCGGGCGCCTCGATCACGCTCGAAGACAAATCCGCCAAGGAAGAGGACATGGCGAAAGTCAGTCTCGACGATGGCGCACTGCAGCCGGAAGCGCCGACGGAACAGGGTTCTGAAATGCTTGATCCTTCCAAGCGCGCTGAGGTCGTGCAAAAAGCACAAGAGGAGACAGGCGACGTCGAAAAGCTGCGTGCATTGAGCGTCGAAGATCGCAGAAAAGTGACCGAGATGCTCCAGGAAGCGTCCGAATTCGTCATGGGCATTCGCGTTCAGGAAGCCTTCGAGCGGTTGGTTAAAGTCGAGGCTATCGCCCCGGATCTTTTTGCGCTCCACAACCTGAAAGGCGCGGCCTACACGAAGATTCGCGACTTCGAGAAAGCGCGTGAATCGTTCGAGAAAGCAGTCTCCATGGCTCCGCGATCATTCATGGCCAAGTTCAACTTGAACGAACTCGACTTTGTCAGCGGCGCGAACAAGGAACGCTCAAAGAAAGGAGCTGGCCTTCCCGACCTGCAAAAAGCCGCAGAAGGCTTCGAAGCTCTCGGCAAACAACTGCGCGCCGACGTTCTCGATCTCGAGCAAGCCCAGATCAATGCGAATGCCGCCAATGATCTCCAGAAAGCCAATCTCTATGAACTTCGAATCGCAGCTACCAGCGACACGATCCGTTTGATGGATTACAAGGTGCTCATCTGTCACCTTCTTCTCGGCAACGAGGGTGACGTGCAGCGCATCCTCGACACCTTCCACTTCATGGATGACGTCCCGGCCTTCTACTACTCGAACGCCTCCATCGCCTTCCATGCCGATGACGAGGAGCAAGCTCAGGACTGGATTCGGCAGGCCAAATCCATCTACGACAAGAGCCAGAACGACATCTACATCGATTCGCTCGTCGAAATCGGCTGGATCGACAGTTTCCAGTGAGCGACCAAGTCCCGGCGCACGCCTGGCAATTCTGCGCCGACACCGGCGGCACCTTCACAGATTGCGTCGCCGTCGATCCCGACGGATTCACCCGTCGCGCGAAAGTCCTCTCTTCCGGCGAGCTGCGCGCCCGCATCGTGTCCATGGACGCTGCGGCAGGAAACGTCATCCTCGACGATAACTTTGACGCGCCCGACGGCACCTTACGGGGATTTGATTGCCTCATCGGGGACGACCACACGAAGATCACCGAATGGAACGCCGGGGAGAACAAAGCCACCCTTGAAAAGGCGCCATCCAATCTTCGGTCAGGTGACATAGTCCGTATTCTCACCGGTGAACCCGCCCCCATCATCGGCGCGAGAATCGTCACGGGAACGCCAGCGGACTCCGTTCTACCTCCGCTCGACTTTCGACTCGCCACCACACGCGCGACGAACGCTTTGCTCGAGAACAGGACGGCGCCCACTGTTTTGTTCATCACCCATGGATTTGGCGACCTTCTTCGAATCGGGGATCAACGACGAGCTGATCTCTTCGCGCTCAAGCACGCGCCAAGGCCACTCCCCTATACGCTGAGCCTAGAAGTCGACGAACGGGTCGGAGCAGATGGCTCCGTGTTGACGCCCTTGGACGAGGAGCAACTCCGTGGGCTCGCCCAACGCGCCCGTGAAGATGGAATCGAAGCCGCGGCTGTTTCTTTCATGCACAGCGACCGGCATCCCGCGCACGAAGAGCGCGCTGAGGCCATATTACGCGAAACGGGTTTCGACTTCGTCTCCACCTCCTCGCAAATCAGCCCGTCCATTCGCTTTCTTCCACGCACCACCACGGCTGCGGTGAACGCCGCCCTCTCTCCGATTGTGGAGAGTTTCATCGAAGAAGTCCGCGCGCCCCTCAACTCCTCCAGACTCCTGATGATGACCAGCGCCGGTGGATTGGAGCCGTCGGGAACCTTTCAACCCAAAGACAGCCTTCTCAGTGGACCCGCCGGAGGCGTTGTCGGAACCGCCGCAACCGTCCGATCTGTCGGCATTGATCGCTTCATCGCCTTCGACATGGGAGGAACCAGCACCGATGTCTCACGCTTCGAGGGCGACTACACTTATCAATTCGAGCAGCGCATCGGGAGCGCGCACTTGCTCGCCAAGGCGTTGAAAATCGAAACGGTCGCGGCCGGCGGCGGGTCCATCTGTTCCGTCAAAGCAGGCTGCCTCTCCGTCGGCCCTGAAAGCGCAGGCGCCCATCCCGGTCCCGCTTGCTATGGCGCGGGCGGACCACTGACGATCACGGACGTGAACTTACTTCTCGGACGAATCAATCTGGACCTCGTTCGCATCCCACTCGATCCGGATGCCAGCGAGGCCAAGTTACGCGAATTAATGAAGGAGATGGCAAACTCGGGGATGGAAGTTCCCGAATCGGACGAACTTCTCCATGGTCTTCTCGATATAGCGGTTGAACGGATGACCGAAGCCATCCGGCGCATCTCCGCGAGGGAGGGGTACGATCCTGCCGATTACTCACTCGTCGCCTTTGGCGGCGCTGGCCCTCAACACGCGTGCGCTATCGCGAAGAAACTCGGAATGCGTCAAATCTTCATCCCAGCGGATGCGGGGGTTCTCAGCGCCCGCGGACTTCAGTGCGGCGGCATCGAACGCATCGCATCCCGCCAGTTCTTGACGGAACTCAGGAACTTCACTGGCGAAGAGATCGAGCCGCTTGAGGAAAGTCTGCTCAACACACTTTCCCGGGAAGCACCCGATGGTGAAATACCCGTGATTGCCCGCCGACTCGCAAACCTGCGGCTCTCGGGGCAGGATTCGACCTTGACCGTTGATTTTCGTTACCCGACCGAACTCGCAAAGGCCTTCGCCGAAGCGTTTCGTCGCACCTTCGGTTACCCTCCCCCTCGGGACCGTGCCGTTGAAGTCGTCGATATCCATCTCATTGCCCGCACACCGGTGAATGAGTTGGAGAATGAATCCTTCGATGGTCGGTGCGAAGTGCGGGACGAAGTTTTCATCGCCTCCAATCCGTTCAGCACCGTCTGCGTGGAACCGGGCTGGAACCTTCGACACGGAAGCCAAGGTTCCTTCCTTCTGGAGAAAGACGCTTCACTCCAAAGCTCATCCGGCAAAACGCGCCCCAAAGAAATCGAGGCCGAACTCTACCGGCACCGACTGGAATCGATCGTCGGCGAGATGGGCGCCCTCTTGCAGCGGACCGCCGTCTCCACCAACGTGAAAGAGCGCGAGGATTTTTCCTGCGCCATCCTCGATCACCACGGGCAGCTCGTCGTCAACGCCCCGCACATTCCCGTCCATCTGGGCGCGATGGGGCTCTGCGTCCGCGAGGTCGTGAAGCGCCTCCCACTACGTCCCGGCGATGTCGCTATCACCAATCACCCCGCCTTCGGCGGCTCGCACCTGCCGGATGTGACGGTTATCGCCGCGGTCTTTGATCGGAACCAATCGCGAATCGGCTACGTCGCGAATCGGGCACATCACGCTGAGATCGGCGGCATTAAGCCAGGGTCCATGCCCGCCAATGCGGCGTCGTTGGCAGAAGAAGGCGTGCTTATCTCGCCCATGCTTCTCTACCGCGAAGGCGAAGCAGATTTCGACGGAATGCGAAACGTTCTCGAGAATGCGCCTTACCCGACGCGAGCCATCAACGACAACCTCGCCGACCTTCGAGCCCAATGCGCCGCCCTCCTTCGCGCCAAAACCTCCTTGGAAGCCTTGGACCCCGTTCTGGTCAAGAACGCTTTTCGCCAGATCCAATCCGTCTCCGCGAGGGAAATCACCGCCTACTTTTTGCAAAGTCCCCTCGACAGTGCCGACGCCATCGAATGTCTCGATGACGGATCGGAAATTCATGTCAGCCTCCGCCAGTCAGACGGAACGATCACCATCGATTTTTCAGGCACCTCCCCACCCGTCCATTCCGGCAACCTGAACGCAACTCCCGCCATTGTTCGGAGCGCTGTTCTCTACGTCTTGCGGCTACTTGTTCGCGAGGACGTTCCACTGAACGAAGGACTGCTGGACAGGATTCAGATCACGCTGCCTGCCTGTTTCCTGAATCCCCATTTCGACAAGGATCCCGCGTCCTCCCCCGCCGTCGTCGGAGGAAACGTCGAAACCAGCCAACGCATAGTGAGCGCCCTCATTCGCGCGCTTCGCCTCCAAGCGGACAGCCAGGGAACCATGAATAATTTGATCTTCGGCGACGACTCGTTCGGGTTTTACGAAACGATCGCCGGCGGTTCCGGTGCCGGGGAGGGCTATCACGGCGCGGACGGCATTCACACCCACATGACGAACACCTCCATCACCGATCCAGAAATCATTGAAACCCGATACCCCATTCGACTGCGTGATTTCAAATTGCGGAGTGAATCCGGTGGAGCGGGCACATGGATTGGCGGCGAAGGTGTTTGCAGGACATTCGAGTTTCTCGCCCCGCTTGAAGTCTCTCTTCTCACTCAAAACCGAACAACCGGAGCCCGCGGGATGCAGGATGGGCAGGACGGGCTGCCAGGCCGACAGGCTCTCATTCGTCCGGACGGATCGAAGCAACAACTTGATAGTATCGTGTCCTTCCGTACTTCGCCCGGAGATCGCCTCTGTATCGAAACACCCGGAGGCGGCGGCTGGGGGAAGCCGTCTGATACCATTCCACACAATTAGCAGCAGAATGGCCGAGGTGATTGTGTGGATTGTTATATTAGGGAACCGGGAGTGAGTTGTGGCGACAATATCGCTCCCTCGCATCCTGCCCCATATAGAGCTTCAGCATCCGGGCATCGATGTTGTGCATATCGACGACGATGAGTCCGTCCAGCACGTCGCTGAAGTCCGGGTCCACGTTGAAACTCAATAACGTCGCATTCAGTTTCAGGTAGTGTTTCAAAAGCACGGGAATCCCCTTCCCGTCTTCTTCAATCTCGGAAACCAGGGCCGAGATGTCTTCCACCCCGCGGAGCGTTTGGCTGATGTCCTTCCTGGAGAGTCCCATCATCCTTGGCGCCTTGAAGGGGTTGCGCGGCTTCACAAACATGGACATTTCAGGCTGCAACAGGTGGTGCCGCAAATACTGGACGATCAGGTTTTTTGAAAGCGCATTGTATTCCTGACTGATGCTCACGGGACCAAACAACATTCGAAGGTGGGGCGCGTGAATTCCAATCCAATCCAGAATCCCCCGCCACAGCAAGGCGAGAAGTCCATGCTTTCGCTGGTATCGCGAGCAGATAAATGAACGCCCCATTTCCAGTGACGGCCCCAGCTTTTCGATAAACTCCGGCGCAAACCTGAAGAGGGTGTTCGTATAAAGGCCCTCCATCCCGTGGCGACTGACGATTTCCTGCGTCTCTCCCATGCGATAGGCACCCACGAGCGCCTCCTCATTGTGATCCCACGCGAAAAGGTGCCAATAGTAGTCATCGAACGGTTCCAGATCTGCGGCATTTCCTGAGCCTTCTCCGACTTCGCGGAAGGTCACCTCACGGAGCCGCCCGATCTCTTCCATCATCCGCGGGATGAATTTCGACTTGGTGACATAGACCGCGAAGTCTCCTTTCCGGTGAATCTCCGTCCCGGGAGGCAACGCATTGATTTCATCGCGCAGCTCGGCCGGCGTCGAGCTTTGCGCCACAACGTCCACTCGCGCCACCGGGGCTGGCTCGCTTTGCGGACTCACCAAACGGATCTCCGAACCCGAATCACGCTGTCCGAGGATACAGGTGCACATGCGGAGGTAGTCCATGCGTGGCTCTTGAGAATCAATCTTCGCCAGTTTCCCGTGGGGAATCGGCTTCCCAATGTGAATCTCGAAACTGCGCGAGGTCTTGTTCATGACTTCGCGCGGAATCATCAATGTCCGGAGAAGCGGGTGCACAAGCCCCAGTAATTGAAAAAGGATGCTGTTCCTTCCCGAGACAAAAACCGGAAGCGTCGCCGCCCGACTCGACTCGATAAGGCCCGCCACATGCGGAGACCATGGAGGATCAATCACGGATCGCTCCCGCAATTTGAAATGCGCCACCTCCCCGGCGGGAAAGGTTCCGAGACAATGCCCGCTCCTCAGCCACTTGATCGATTCCCGCATTCCCTGGTAGTTCCTGACCTTCGCATCTTCACCACCGAACGGATCTACCCCAATGATGATCGGTTCCGCCTCGGGAACTCGCTTGAGAAGGGAATTCGCCAAAAACTTCGAGTCTGGTCGGCGCTTGAGAAGCAGATCGGCAACCATTATCGCGTCGAGACCCCCAAAGGGATGGTTCGACACGGTGACCAACGGACCGTCCTCGGGAATGCGATCAAGATCCTCCTCCGAAACGTTGTAGGTAACATTCAGATTCTTCAAAACCTCCGAAAGGAAGTTGTCCCGTGAAACATCTCTCTGGCTGACCTCCTTGTAGGTCTTGTTCAACTTGCCGATAGCAAGGAACGCCTCGATCGGCGGTGCGACCAACCGGTAGGCTCGTCGCCGGATAGGCGAGCGAATCTCATTGGATAGATCGATAAGTTTCATCCCGGAATTCACACTGGCTGAGGCCCACCTCCTCCTGCTCTTTCCGAGCGTTGTCCGCCTCCGAATACGAGCCGCAGAAGCGGCCAGAGCGCAACCGGTTTCACTCCCAAATCCCTGTTTTCGGCCGCAATCTCAAAGGCGGTCGCCCACTGGGCCACAAGGACCTTCCAAGCATTCCACAAGCCGTGTTTCGGATCATAGATGTGGGTGGCTTCCGATGTGACCCCGTTCAACTCCAGCACCTTGATTCCTTCGCCCCGGGACAATGCCTCCTTGGAGGGCACCCTCAGGTCGTATCGACCAAAATAAAAACCGTCGTAGCACTTGCTGATCCGATTCATCTCCGCAGCTAATTCAGGAGTCATCAGATCCGCTGCATCGAGAAACATCGCTCCGCGACAATGGGTGCCGAGATCGGTCAGCGCAAATTCCTCGCCCTCATTCAGGACGCGGTCCAGATCCTCCTCATGTTTCTCGAGGAAGTAATGCGCCATACATACCGCACGATCATCCGCCAGTATCAATTCCTCGATCGTTCGGCGACCATCACCGAAGATTGAGATCAATTTCTTTTCCGTGACCGAAATAATCTTTCCGGTTTCCTCGCCCGGACGCCGCACATAAAAAACCCCGAACTCCTCGCCGGGAACATATTGTTGAACCACCGAGTCAACGGAACCCAAGGCTTCTAGATGCGCCCGAACATGCTCCGACGAACTGAGAATTCCCACCCCGGCTCCCCGCTCCCCTTGGTCCGGCTTCACCACGATCGGCCAATCTAAGCTCTCCCTGTCCATGAATTCCTCGACCGCATCGCACCTCTCATCCAAATCTCCGTCACCCGCCACAAGCGCATGCCTTGCCACTGCGTCGCCGGCATCTTTCAGACCTTCGAGGATTTGGCTTTTCGATTCGTAGATCACTCCACCCGCGGGCATCGCGGGATTCACTGCCGTGAACAGCGTGAGAGAACGGTGTTTCAACCCCTTCCAAAGCGCGAGAAGAACTACTGGCGGGTAAACAAACCACGGCGGCCAGAACTCCCAGCGTGTGAGTCTGCGCCACCAACCAAGCGTGAGTCGACGGCCTTTCCACGTCGAAACCGCCATGAAAATCTTCGCCGTCAAGATCACGGCAAGCATAACGCCAAAGAGCACGAAGACGGCGTAGTTCTCGAACTTCCGAACCCACACGAGAATCTGTTCCCCAAGAAGCATCGAGAGCCCGACCAAAACCGGAGTCCATAACGCGGCCCCGATCACCATCCAGCCCATAAACCACAAGAATCCCCGCTTGAGCAATCCCGCCGTCACATAAACCGGCACGCGAAGACCGGGAAGCCACCGAGTGGCAATGATAATCAACGGCCCATACCGGTCAAAAAACCGCGCGCTCACTTTAACTTGCCTCGGTTTGATCAACCATTTCAGCGGCGGCTTGGAGATCGCGGGCGCGCCAAACCACCGGCCAATCAAGTAGAGACCAGCATCTCCGACGAGGATCCCGAGAAAACATCCAGTCAAAGCCGTTCCAAAAGAGAAAAAGCCCTGTGCTGCGAGCACGCCGGCCATGACACAGGCGATGTCTTCACTGACGAGGGTCGACAACGCGATGAGGATGATGAATACAAACGTCCACTTTCTGAGATCCTCCCGGTAGAAATCGAAGGAGAATGGCTGCTGGGAAGAGGCGACGCGTTCGATCTGCGCTGTCGATCGGGAAATCCCCGCTCCGCTCTCCGCCGTCCGGATGAATGCATCCATCTTTTCCGCCACTTCGCTCGAATGATTCGAGGCGATCCAGTGCCCGCCGTCGAACCAAACCAACTCCGCCTGCGGAAGGATTCGCGCATGTTCTTTGGCCACGACGATTGGCACAACGAGATCGCTGTCTCCATGCAAAATCAGGGCGGGCTGTTCGACCTTCTCCAACATCTTTCGGTGCGCCCGTTGGTCACGATGCAAGGCCGACTTCGCGAACGAAAGGTTCATAATCGTACGGTCGAACCAACCAAAGTGCGGCGTGAGGTTCTGCACGATCCAGGTCACGGCATACTGCACCGTGTGCACTGCGTGATTAAGCGAATACTCGCCAAGCATCTCCAGTTCCTCCACGCCCATCCCGCCGATCAACATCAGGGACCGGCATCGCTCTGGCGCAATCTCCAGAAGATCGACCGCCACGAGTGCACCTGACGAAAAGCCAGCGACGTGGACGTTTTCAAGGTTCAACTCTTCCATCAGAGCGAGCCCGATTCTCGCGCTCGTCCGGTTCGACACGTTGGCGATGTCTCTGGAAGTCTCTCCGTAACCCGGCAGGTCGGGAATCAAAATCCGAAAGCTGTCCCGAAGTCCCTCCACCACTTCGTCCCACACTTTCGGCCCTTTCGTCGAGTCGTGAAGGAGAAGCAAAACCGGAGCATTCTCTCCTGCTTCCTGATGAAAGGTATATCCCGCTTTAAATATCCTTCCTTCCGAGACGCCTTCTACCACCTCGCTCTCCGCGATGGTTATCACTCCGCCTTTTTCCCGTGGCTGATTCTCCGAGAGTGAACGAATAATCGTGGAGGCCGCCAAAAGCAGGAAGAATACGCCCAAAAGTCGGAAGCGAGTCATTCCGCCTCGTTCGTCACGGCCCATGATGTATCAGGGTCAATCTCTTCCCAGTGGCGACTGGGTGTCAGCACGCGACCGACGGCGTCCGCGCGGCTTGTTCATCCCGATACCTCAGCGTCGAGGGAGCAACACCGAAGCCATCGGGAACGGCAAATCCGTTCGCGTGGCAAATCGTCGCAATCAGTGCGTAGTGGTGGATGCTGTGACTGAGAAGGAACTGGAGTTCCCGAAGGACGGTCGATCCACTCCAGCAATCCTTCGCCCCGGCGTCCACGGATCCTGTGTCCATCTTTACCGTCAAGCCGGCGCTCACATCTTCCAAATCCTCAAGACGGGATATGATCTCCTTCATTTCTTTCACCGCCATAGAGGAGCTTGTCTCAATCAACGGGTTACGCTCGCGCGCATCGTAGTCAATCCGCCCTTGC
This sequence comes from Verrucomicrobiota bacterium, assembly GCA_039192745.1. Taxonomy (GTDB): domain Bacteria; phylum Verrucomicrobiota; class Verrucomicrobiia; order Verrucomicrobiales; family DEV007; genus JBCCWV01. The sequence goes on from JBCCWV010000002.1 coordinate 12,449, forward strand.
CCACAGCCGTCGAGCAAGCTTTGATAGTGCTCGATATTGTGCCGGATGTGACCACCGATGGCGGACGAAAGGGCTGAATCACATTGCCGGGTATAGAGTTCGTCGTCCATCGACTCAAGCAGGTCCGCGCCCTGCTGCAGGCATGTGATATTGTCAGAAACTACAAGCGACGTCATGGATAGATCGGTAAGTCGGCCAGATGAGAGGACGGAACCCGGAGACCGTATTCCCCGGATTTGAAATTTTAATTTTCGACACGTCCCACCTGTTACCAATAATTTCTCGGGCTTTCATCGTTAAATGTCAAGATCAGCGAATCTGCCCAATGTACAAAAAAAGCGGATGAACAAACGTTCACCCGCCTTTTCGAAATTCTCAAAGATTTCAGATTAGGAAGCGCCGCCGTCTGGGAAGAGAGTGCTGTTCTCAGGTGAGGAACCACCACCCGAAGCGGGAGAATGAATGCGGCGACCGGACGGATCAATGAGGGTGGCTTTGACAAAGACCATGAGGTTTCTCTTGAAGGTGCTTTCGGCACGAGAACGGAAGAGGCGACCCGCGAGAGGCACGTCTCCAAGGAATGGAACCTTGTCCTTCGTCATCTGCACGTCCTCGCGGATCAAACCACCAATGGCGACGGTCTGACCGTCCCAGATGGTGACTGCGGTGGACAGCTTACGAGTGGAAAAGACGGGCTGGAGAATTTCGTTTTCCGTCAGAACCACTGTCGTGGGGAAGCCCAACGCATCGGTCGCCCCTGTTTGGATCGGGCTTCCGTAGTTCACAAAGCCCTCAAACTCGACAACCTCGGGGGCGATGTTCAGTTCGATCGTGAAATTGTCCGCGTCCACTACGGGATCGACTTCCATCGTGACACCGACAGGACGCATCTCGAAGGCGGTCGGATTCGCGGGAGTGACCGGGAAGGAACTGACGTTCGCCGCTGTGCCAGGAGCGAATCCAGTTGTGGTGATGGACCCGAATTCCTGCGGAATTTCCGGCGGATCATATTCGGTCGGATAGATGAATTCGCGAATCACCTCGATTTTCGCACGCTGACCACTCCGAGTTACGATACTTGGAGCAGACATCAGGTCCGTTCCCTTCTTCTGGGCGAGCGCTCTGACCACCACCTGGAACTGAGGATCGGTAAAGACGCCGGCGATTCCGAAGATTCCGGGAGCTAGTGAGGAAGGCGTGGCGATGGTATTCAAGAGACCATCAACCGCGTCGCTTTGAATGGCGTTGCTTCCTGAACGGAGACCCGAGGTCAACGGTGCCTGACCAATCGGGACGGGCGTCCCTCCGGAAGCGGTAGGAAGAATGAAAGGGAAATCGGTCGCAACGATGCCGCCGGGGCGCCCGTTGCCTGCCGTTCCGCCGGAGCCGAACACCCGCTGGTTTCCTGGTAGGTTGAAACCGCCAAGAAGCCAGTCAAAGCCGACTTCATCCGTATTCTGCTGGGTAACTTCGACAAACTTGGTCGTGATGAGGATCTGCTTGGGAGCGGACGTTTGAGACGCTTCCACGATCGCCTCGATCAGTTCCATCTGCGATTGGGTATTGCGGACAATCAGTGTCGAATTGGAAGGGTTATAAAAGGCACTCGCTCCGTCAGCGAAAGTCACACCGCGGCTTTGAAGGACGTCACGGGCGGTCTGGCGCCGGGGCGCACTTGCTTCAGCCTCGCCTCCGCCTCCGCCGAACGGATCATCTGCCGCAGCTCCTCCGCCGTCATCGCCTCCTGCTTCATCGAGGAAGGTGGGCGGAACGCGGAACTCGCGCATGAAAAGGTCTGTCCCGGTGTCCCACTGCGGCACGATTACCACGGCGAACGGCTCGACCTTGTATTTCATATCGGAAATCTCCGTGACGTATCTCAAGACTTGAAGAAGCGGGACATTTTCAAGCTTCAGCGTGATTGGATTGCCACCGGCGACGGAACCATCTTGTCCGAGGGTGTTCTGGATGACGATTCCGATGCCTTTTCCAGGTTCGATCGGATCTTCCTCGGCACTCTTGCGCCGCAAGAAATCGACGGCCTCTTCGAGTGTCGCTTCTTCGAAATCGACGTTCAGTGTAGTTTCATTCAATTTCCGGAGGATGAGTTCACGCCCCTCTTCCGAGCCTCCGATTCCTTGACCGATTCCTCCGCTGATGCTGACCGGGGCTGCTGGCGTTTCCCAAAGTTCGTTGACCTGGCGAATCATTGTCGCACGGGTCCGGTCGCGAGCGGAATCATAGTATTCGCTGCGCAAGACCTCGATCTCCTCAATACCGCGTTGTGCGGCCCTGTTGTATGGATCGACTCGGAGGGCATTGTCATACTCGCGTTCCGACTCATCGAATTTCCCTAACTGGCGGGCACCCCATGCCTTCTCCAAATGACCTTGCACAGTATCAACATTGGAAATGTGCTCCTCGTTCATTGCCGGGTTGTACCACTCCGCATCGTCCAATCGACGAAGGACCTTTTGCGCTCCCCGGCAGTTCGGATCGACATCGTCAGCAAGAATCTCGTTCAGCAGTGCTTCCGCACCGGAGAAGTTCCCACGTCGCGCCCGCTCGTCCGCGAGCTTGGTTCCCGCGCGGCAGAAAAGATAGACGGCGTCATCACGAACGGGTTTGGAAAACGGAGCTTCCGGCGATGTCTTTTGAATTGCCTGCCGATACTCGGCGACGGCCCCTTCCAAGTCCCCCTCTGCTTCGAGGCCGCGACCAGTCGCAATGTGCTCTTGCGCCTCGATCATCAATTGATTCTTACGGGCGATCTGCCGCTCAATAAGACTGCCGGAGGAAGCCCCTCCTTGAGGTCCTGCCCAGGTGGCCAGCGGTAGAGTGAATACAAGTGCCGATAGGAGAATTCGAGTCCGGATGGGTTGGTCGGTCATTTTGGGTTGATTGGGGAAAGGTAGGTTGGGTGAACTTCATTTTTATCCGCTGGGAGGCGGACTGGAAAGAGGAATTTTTGGGCAAAAATCAATTTTCGGGGATTCGGACGGTCTTCGGATTCTGTTCTCCTTTGGGTGTAAAGGAGATACGAATGAAATTCTGCTCATTCACCTCGACGATTTTGTATTCAATATCGTCGTTCGGAAGATCAATCTTCTTGCCTTCGCGGATGTCGGTAAACGTTTTCTCCTGACCAGGGAATGTGTATTCCAACGTCGTGAGCTTGTAGGGAATATTCAGAGTGTCGCCCTCTTTGAGCTTGTAGGTTTGCGGATCGTCTTCATTCAATGAATCGAGCAGGGTGATTTCCTTACTCTCTTCGTTCCATTCGGTGATGGTGAATCGGGCCTCATCACTTTCTTCTTTGGTATCGAATTTTCTTGCCGGTCTGAATGGCTCGCTCAAGTCCGCATAGATCGTCTTATCCCGCCAATCTTCCCTGACGCGACGCAGCACGAATGTTTGCCCATCCTTTTCGCGGAACTCCAGCGTGTAGGGCGAGAATTTCACCGTGAGCAACTCCAGCTTCCTCCAGTAGGGCGGAAAGTCTTTCGGATCGGTGGGATCTGTTTCGCCCCAGAGGAATTCTTCGGCATTACTGAAGCCGTCTCCATCCGGATCCAACTCAGCGACGTCGCTCCGCTCGAACTCCAGATCGTATTTCCGAAGAAACCGGTTTTCTATCGGTGGGCGGAGTTGTCCGTTGGGTTCCGCATCGAGGTCGATGATCTGAGCTTCGCCTGCTTTTTGCACGAGAGCGACGGACCGCAGTAACCGAAGCGTCTTCCCGGGCTGACCGTCTTTCGTCGGCTGCGCCCAGGCTTTTTTCTCGCTCAGTCGCGTCACGGCATCCGTGACGACTTCCTTATAACCGGCGGGCGGGTCGTAACTTCCACTTCCCGGTGTCTGCGTAAATTTCTCGGGAAAACCGAAGGACTTGAAGGCCACGAAGCCTGACACCAGGATCGCAATGACCGAAGCTGCGATCATTAGAACTCTATCGTATTTCTCTTTCATCTGTCTTTCTTATTCCGGGTTTTGGTTCACGGAGGGATTTTAGTTCGCACTCTCCGTGGCGGCATCGTTGGCGGTTGACGAGTCGTCTGCCTTGAAGCGGACGACATCAACGATGGCGAGGACCTTTACTTGCTCCGCTCCGAAAAGTATCCGTGCGTCGATCATCGGTCCGAAATTCTCGGTAACGATTGGATTCCCATTCTCGTCGAACTGCACTTCCTGGCCACTAGCGGCGTTAGGATCGTTGAACAGTTCCACGTCTCCGGCGAGAGCTTGCCCATCGTCAGGAAGTTCCTGCGGCACGGGGAAGGGCTGGAAATCATCTTCACGACTCTTTCCTTCCTTGCTCTGGTTCTCGACTCTAAGCGCGCGCAACCAGTAAAAGTGCTCCTTATCGTTCGCCATAGTATTGAGGAATTCGACCATGGCATCGTGGGTCGCGGTAAACTGGAGCCTGAAGCGATAGGTGCCAAGAACCTCGCTAGGTTCGTAGGGAACGGCGCCGTCTCGAAACTCCGGCCAGTTGTTGTTCCCTCTCGAATCCGATTCTTCCTCAGGTGAGTTACCCGGGTTTTCGGAAGGCATTTCGTCGCGCTGAATGAACTCGTCGATCCCGGCGGCCCCGGAGTCGATCAACACATTGGTCAAATGCTCGATGGCAGACAACTGCATGCCCAACTCGTCGACGGCTCCCTCTGCCGGCAAACCGTCCTTGTAACGCTGCATCCCGAAGAAGAATCCGTCAGGAAGCGTAAAGCCGGAGTCCGCAGCCTTGGCGACCACTTTATCGTAGGCCTCCTTCAGACGGACGGGAAAGGCATCCACCGTGATGTCCTGGAGTGGAGCCTGGTCTTTCACGAGTTTGTCTCTCAACTCATTTGCCTTCTCCAGATACTTTTCGATTCTCTCCTCCTCTTCGGCGAGATTATCCTCATCGGGATACACTTTCTTCGAAGCTAACCTCTGGTTTTGCGAGGAGAGATCCTGGTAACTACTGTAAGACTCGCTGTAACTAAGCCAGCCAGTGATCAGGAAATAGGCGAGCGCGATAGCTGCGACGAGAGTGAACCCGGCGAAGCCAGCGAGGAATTTGTTATCTTTGATCCAGTCCATTAACTTTCGAAATTAGTCGATGTAAATCGGCTCACGCAGGGGGAGGTCGATGGTGAAAAGCTGCGCCCACACGTCGGGATTACCGGTTTTAATACCGAGAAGTTTGTCGCGCATGTCCGCCGTGATGTCGAAGAACCTGTCGGCATCAACGAGGTTCTGGTAGTAGTTGAAGACGACCGTTGGTTTCTCCTCGCGGTAGAGTCCATAGACTCGAATAGCATCGATCACGCGATCTTCCTCCACTCTGGCCTGCCCCCTGGGATCAGAACTATCCGGCTTTTCTCTCGGGAATTCGCCCTCTGGAGAGCTATTGGAGTATAACGCCCTGCTCAGTTCCCTCATAGGGCGTCCGTCTTCGAGCGGCTCCACTTGCACCAGCCAGATTCTGTCCTCGTCGTTGAAAGCGCTGTTCAAGTGCTGGAAAACTTCGATCCAGAATGTGCGTCCACTGACCGCCGTGTAGAGCGGCTTGGCCGCGACCTGCGCATTCCTCAGCGCCTGGGCTTGATCCGAAATCTTGTTGTCAAAGTCAGAGAGTCTCGCGTTTATACTTTGCTCCTCCGCAAGCTTCTCGTCTGTCAGGCTCCCGGCTTTTGCAAAATAAGCAGTCCCCGCTCCCAAAGTGGCGAGCAGGGCGAGTCCCGCGGTAACGAGGAACGGCTGGCGTTTTGCCAAATCGCGCCGGCTGACCACCCTTGTCGGCGGAAGATCGATTTCCACGGGGCACGCGGAGATGCCGCGGAGGGCGAGTCCGACGTTTTCGCCAAGCGTGTGGGCGATCCCGCCCACGTATTCCGAGTCCACCTTCGGCCCAATGGACACGGAACGCAGCGGATTCAAATATTCGACCGTCACCGCCAGTTTCTCTTCGAAGAACTCGCGAAGGTAAGGCAAGCCTGAGCAGGCGCCACAGAGGAACGCGCGCTGGGGCGGTGATCCTCCCTGTTGCCGGAAAGCACTGATAGTCCGGGTGATTTCCGCGTGGAGGCGTGTCATCGTGTTGCGGATGACCTTGGACATGGCGGCGATGCCTTCATCCTCGTGGTCGGCATACGCTCCACCGAGGGAGACAAATCCGTCGGCGAGTTTCCGACCCTCGGCGTCGGCGAAATCCATTCCAAATTCCTTGGCCACCTGCTGCGTGACTGCCGTTCCCCCGACAGGGATGCTCCGCACATAGACGCGGTCGCCATCCGTCAGTACGAGATTGGTCACACGCGCGCCGATGTCCATGACCAGCGTGGGTTCCGCGACATCGGAGTAATTATAGCGAAACGCGTTGTAAATTGCCATCGGAGCGACATCGGCCTGCTCAACCCGCAGTCCCGATTCCTCAACGGCTTCACTCAGCTCGTCGAGCGCATCCGTCTTGATCGCGACGAGGACGACTTCAATCTCGCCGTCCTGATTCTTCACCAACTGGTAGTCCCAGGTGACTTCATCGAGCGGGAAAGGAACCTGCTGCTGCGCCTCGAATTCCACAATTTGCTCGACCTGGTCCTCATCGAGCGCGGGCGGCTTCATGAGACGGGTGATGACAGAATGCCCGGAAATGGCCACCCGCACATCGCCTCCTTTTAATCCGCACTTTGAAGCCAGTTCGCTGACGGCAACCTTCAACTGCGCGATCCTGGTCCCTTCAGCGGCGGGATCTCCCAGCAACTCCGTCGTTTCAAATTGCTGGAGTGCCAGACCGCTTTTTCCGGCCGCGCCGAAGACGGCCATCGTGACTCGCTGCGAGCCAAGGTCCAGGGTGATGATGGGTTTTCCTTTAGCCATAAAGTGGAACGAAGTCTGGAGATGCGAGAGCCGGGGTCAAGTGGAAGAGACTAGCGGTCTCGTTTTTCCTGCACATGTCGGTCATACCAGAGAAATTGAAACGGCGTCTCATGCTTCGCAAAGATCGATCCTTCCACGCGCTGCGCCTGTCCCGATTGCCACCAGCGGGTGCTTTCCTTTTCACTCGCTTTGCCTCCGACGAGCGCGCCGCTGCTTCTTACTTCGACGGCCACCCAGACATCACGCTCGTTCGGCGCTTTGCCTTTCCCATAAGCCGCTTCCAAGGTCTGCGGCGTCATGTAAGCGATGGTAAAACTTCCTTCCCCTTGCGGGATATTGGTTACTTTCACCGACCGTGTGTAAACCTTCGTCTGCGCGTCCTTCGCACCGTCAAAATAGACATAGTAAACAAATTCGAGTTCTTCGATAAACTCCGCGTTGCGGTCGGACGACTGCGCGGTGAACGCGACTTCCATCTCAAGCCAGCTCTTGGGATCCCATTTTTTGTCCTTCGGTCCCGAGAATTCGATGTCAGGCGATTGCTGCAACTGGACTTCGAGAGCGGCAACTTCAACTTTGACCTGTTGGGCTTGCGCGGCAGTGACTAACAAAGCGAAAAGAGCGGCGGCAATTCGAATGGGGGAGCTATTTGAGAATGACATGGGTAGATACGTGTTGATTTGGCAAAACTCGGAATACCGAGAGTTGCACAGCAGGCAGGCGACGACCAGCTAGAAAATTAGAGCGATCCTGGGGATTTTGGGGTTCCGTCTGGGGCTCAGGGTTGGAAAAACCATAGCGAGCAGCTCCCGTAAAATCAAGCATTCTGGCCCAAAGATTCCCCGCAGGGCCTCAGATCTGCGACTTTGTCTTTACAATGACTTCACATCCGGTCAGCTCCATCGCCTTGTCGACGGCTTTGCACATGTCGTAAATCGTTAATCCCGCGACACTGACCGCCGTCAACGCTTCCATTTCGACACCCGTCTGTGCCGTCGTCCGCGCCGTGGCCTCAATGGAAATGCCCCCTTCCTCAATTTCAAACTCCACCGCCACGTGGCTGAGCGGAAGCTGATGACACAGCGGAATTAAATTCGCCGTCTGCTTCGCGGCTTGAATACCCGCCAATCGCGCGACCCCAAGCACGTCCCCCTTCGCGATCTCTTCCTTCCGCACAAGCTCAACCGTCGCGGGCGCCATTTTCACGAAGCCCTTCGCGGTGGCTTCGCGCTTCGACACGGCTTTCTCGGAAACATCGACCATCGCCGCGTTTCCATCCGCTCCAATGTGCGTCAATTCACTCATCCTCCGATGGCCACCATGCGGCGCCCGGGTTGGTAGTTGTCGCGAAAATCATGCTCCTTCGGTTTGCGCACGACGACCGTGCGAATGATGTCGGCAAGCGCCTCGTCGTCCGAACCGTCACGAAGCGCGTCCCGCACATCGAATTCCAAGTGACTCCCGAGGCATGGCCGCAGCTTCCCGTCACAAGTCAGGCGGAGCTTGTTGCAACGCTCGCAAAAATGGAAATCCGTCATCGCCCCGATGAAGCCAATGACCTGACCCGTACCCAGCACCTCGAAGTAACGCGACGGACCATTGGTGACAATGTCAGGGCGAAATCGCAACTCGCCGGTTTTCAGCTCAAGGATGCGCTTCGCCAGACCCGCTGTGAAAAAGCGATTATCCTCCAGCACCTCCTGCGTCGAAACCGGCATCAATTCAATGAACCGCAGCATCACGCCTTTTTCGCGAGCGAACTCCAACAAGTCGAACATCTCGGCCTCCGTTTTCCCCTTCATCAGCACACAATTCAATTTCACCGACTCAATCCCCGACTCAAGCGCGGCATCAATTCCCGCCAAGGCCTTCCCCAGAAAATCCCGACCCGTCGTGCGTCGGTATGTTTCCGCATCCAGCGAATCGAGCGAAATATTCACCGAACGCACCCCTGCTGCTTTGAGCCGCTCCGCATGATTCCCATTCCCGTCCGGCGCCCGTTGCGCAAGCATCGTCGCGTTCGTCGAAACGCCGATATCCTTCAATCCCAAACCGGACAAACAACCCAGCTCCTCGATAAAGCCGAGTACATCACGCCGCACCAACGGCTCACCACCCGTCACCCGCACCTTCGACACCCCAAGACTGACAGCGACCCGCACGAGGCGAAGAATCTCTTCATAGGTCAGGATCTCCGCGCGCGGATGCCAGATCTGCTCCTCCTCCGGCATGCAATACGTACAGCGCTCATTGCATCGATCCGTCACCGATATCCGGAGATAAGAAATCAAGTGCCCGAAAGTGTCCTCAAGAAGAACCGGGCCTGGCGACGTTGCATTCATGCGGGATTCCGGTAATAATGACCGCGGAGTGGGAACTGACAAATGATCTGATCTGATTGATGCCATGAATCTCCCCCGAATCTTTCTCCTCATCGCCGCCGGTCTTTTGACCAGTTGCGTTTCGACGCCCGAGACACGAATCAATGACAACCCGGCCGTTTACGGAGGCCTTTCCCCCGCGCACAAGAATCTCGTCTCGCAGGGCCAAATCAAAGAGGGCATGCCGAAAGAAGCCGTCTACCTCGCATGGGGCGCACCCAACGCCAAGTCCTCTGGCGGTCACTCCGGAAAATCCATCGAACGCTGGCGTTACCTCGGCCACTATCCGGTCTGGACCGACTCCCACGCATTCGGTCACAGTTACTACTCGCGAAGCCGCTATCGTGGCCACTACAATTACTGCCCCCCCACCGTTCAATACATCACCTACACGCAAGCCGAAGTCGAGTTCGCCAACGGCCGCGTCCGCAGTTGGGAACGACTGCGCTAAAACAAAAAACAAAACACCATCATGAAAACTGTCTGCCTCACCTTGATCCTCATCACGGGGCTGACCCGTCCACTCCTCGCCATTCCGCAGGAGTTTTTTGGCAACGGCACCTTCTTCGGCCCTGTCATTCCTTCCCAGCCGTCCTTCGGCGCCGATCTTACCGGCGATTTCCTCTCGGAAGCCAACTGGCAATCCGGCGACTTCCCCGGCCCCTGGACCGACTCACCCGCCCTCGAAGGCGAGACGATCAAACGCATGACGTCGTCCCCCATTCTCTTCGGCGCGGTTCCCATGTCCGTCTTCGCGTACTTCCGCGGCGATCAACTCCAGGAAATCTCCATCAACTACCTGAACGCCGGAGCCTTCTTCGGCTTCACGCCGGGCGGCGAATCGGAAAAGGCGCAGAAGGCATCCGGAAAGCAAAAGCGTTCCGAATTCGACGATCATTTTGATCAACTCGAACGCGACCTTCGGGACCGACTTCGTAAAGGCTGCGGGCGTTCGCGCGACCGCAGCGTCGGTCGCAGTGACCTCCTGCGCACGACCTTCTCCGACTTCCGTTGGGAAGACTTCACCCTGAGGCTCGCCGCTCGCGAGGACCACTCCATTTCCCTGCACCTCACGCGCTCCGAAGAGCTGCCCGAAACGTTCCTCGATGAGACGTCGGAATCGATGAAGCGCCGCGACCGCGAAGCGCAATTCGTCGAACAAATCAGACGCACCGAACGCGGTGACCTCCTTCTCGGCGAACTTCCCACCTTCCATCAGGGCAACACCCCCTTTTGCGGCGTGCACACTCTGGGCATGGCCGCTCATTACCTTGGCCTGCGCATGCACACCGAGGGGCTTGAAGCGAGTGCCGACTTCAAAAATACCGGAAGCGCCGCCGGCAGCAAAATGATCGACGTCTATCGCGCCGTCGCAGAGGAACTGCGCATGCGCGTGTCCGTCACATCGAAGTTTGACGCCGAACGTGTCCGTCGCTCTCTCGAAGACGGCATGCCCGTCATCGTCTGGCGTCGTGTGAGTCGCGAACGCGAAGATGCCCATACGCGCAATGCATCCACGATCGCATCAAGTCCAAGCACCCCACTGCCTGAAATCACCGACGAACTCCGCTCCACCTGGCCACGTCGCGACTACTCCCATCCATCCCACGCGTCCGTCATCAACGGGATCAACGAGTCTCGCGGCGAAGTCATCTTCACCGAACCGTGGGGACAAGCAGCGCGGGACCGCCGCATGCATTTCGAAGAAATGGAAGCCACCACCTATGCGGTATTTTACTTCAGCCTTTAGAGAAAAATTTCTCCACGCGACGTTCTCGCTTGGCCTCGCCACCACCTTCGCATTCAGCGAAGTTTCTCGGGCGGAAGATTGGCCGGAATTCCAGGGTAGCGGTCGCCAAAACATCTGGGCCGAAACCGGAATCGTCGACTCTTTCACCAGTGATTCCCTTCCCCGTGTCTGGTCCGCTCCAGTCGGACCGGGTTACAGCGGCCCCACCGTCGCTGGCGATAAGATTTACGTCATAGACCGACCCGACCGTGATCTCGAACGTGTTCTCTGCTTTGATCGCGAGACCGGAAAGAAACTTTGGGAGCACCCCTACGAGGCCGTCTACAAAGGCGTGGGCTACGATCTCGGCCCGCGGGCCAGCGTCACCATTGCGGACGGTCACGCCTATTCGTTCGGAACCATGGGTCATCTGCATTGCTTCGATGCGAGTTCCGGAGACGTGAAGTGGTCGCGGAATTTGAAAAAAGATTACGAGATCGACTTCCCCATCTGGGGACTAACAAGTTCTCCACTTGTCGAAGCTGGAAACGTCATCGTCCAGGCAGGCGCCCGCGAAGATGGCGCTTGTTACGTCGCCTTCGATCAGAAAACCGGCAAAGAAACCTGGCGAGCCTTCGAGGACAAGGCCGGCTACGTCTCGCCAATGATCATCGAATAAACCGGCCAACGTATCCTTCTCGCCTGGACCGGATTCCGCCTAGCGGGAATGGATCCCGCGAGCGGAAAAGTGCATTGGGAAATCCCATTAAAACCCAACCGCATGCCCATCAACGTGCCCAATCCCGCCGTCAGCGAAGACGGCACGGAGCTTTTTCTGTCCACGTTCTACGATGGCTCACGACTCATCCGGCTCGACCCTGATGCTTTGCGGGCGGAAATCGCCTGGGAGCGCCAAGGCGTGAGCGAACGAAAAACCGACGCTCTGCATTGCATGATCAGTCCGCCCTACATCAATGGCGATGAGATATTCGGCGTCGATAGCTACGGACAACTCCGTTGCCTCGACAAGGCGACAGGCGATCGAATCTGGGAAAGTCTCGACGCCACTCCCGAAGGTCGTTGGTCCACCATTTTCATGGTTCGCAACGGCGACAAGACTTGGATGCTCAATGAACTCGGGGAACTCATTCTTGCCCGATTGACCCGCGATGGCTTTGAGGAAATCAGCCGCGCCAAGGTCATCGAACCCACCTCTCCACTCAAACAGCGGAGGAGCGGCGTCGTGCACTGGTCACCACCCGCCTTCGCCCACGGGCACCTCTTCGTTCGCAATGATCGCGAGCTTGTTTGTGTCAATTTGTCAGCGAAGCCGTAGCGTCGTAAGGTCTTGTAGTGCAAGACAAGCCCAAGATCGCCGTCACCATGGGAGATCCCGCCGGCGTCGGACCCGAAATCTGCCTCGACCTTCTCGCCGATCGTTCCATCGAAGACGCAACGCCGATTGTCTTCGGTGACCGCGTCGTTCTCGAACACTGCGCAGAAGTCACCGGAAAGCCGCTGACCGCACCGACGATCTCTTCGGAGGAAATCGCCACCACTACCGAACCCGCGATCCTCGATCTCCGGAAAATCGACCTTGAGTCCTTCACTCCCGGCACCGTCAACAAGTCCACCGGCGCCGCCACCTACGCCTACATCGACGCCGCCATTGGAGCCGCATTGAACGGTGAGGTCGCAGCCGTCACGACCGCCCCCGCCAACAAGGAAGCCCTTCGCTCCGCCGGCGTCACGCAGCCCGGCCAAACCGAGATCTTCGCCGAGCGCACAAACTCACCACGATTCTGCATGCTGCAATACTCTGACATTATCACCTGCAGTTTTGTCACCGTGCACACAGGCTATGCCGAGGTTCCAGAACTCCTGAATACAGAACGCATCGTGGAGGTGATTCAACTAACACGGAATGCGCTGCGTGGCCTTCGCCGCCGAGAACCGGAACTCGTCGTCTGCGGCCTCAACCCACACGCCGGCGAGAACGGACTCTTTGGCAACCGCGAAGAAGAAGACATCATCATCCCTGCCATCGAAGAAACCCGCTCCGACGGTGCCAAAATTACCGGGCCGTTGCCACCCGACACGGCCTTCCTCGAATCCCGCCGCGCCGAGACCGATGCTTTCATCTGCATGTACCACGACCAGGGCCACATCCCCCTCAAGGCCCTCGCCTTCGACCGCGCGGTCAATTGCACCCTCGGACTCCCCTTCCCCCGAACCTCCGTCGATCACGGCACCGCCCTCGACATCGCGTGGCAAGGCAAGGCCAATCCCCGCAGCATGAAGGAAGCCGTAAAACTTGCGGCGACCCTGGCCGGCCAAGCTTGATTCCTTTCCATAAAGAATACTCAGAACGCAATTGGCTTTGGCTGACAGACTGTTTACCACGGAAGCCGACCCGTGGTATTTTCCCGTTAGTTTCTTTCATGGCGTCATACTTCCGTCATCAAAATGCGATACCATCGCTTCCTATGGGGACTCAGAACTGCCGACTCACCAAAACCACGCTTTTGACCATTGCTCTTCTCGCGACCGTATTTGCAGCGCAACCTGTCCTATCAAAGTCTGGCGGAAAGAAAAAAGGTCAGGGAAAAACTGACACGAAAGACACAAGCACCTGGAGTGCGGAGGAATACAGCGGTTTGCGAGGAGAGAAAGAACTTGGGATTGCGATGGCCTCAAAGGGATTCACCTGGATCACAGGTTCACCCGCCGACAACGAGAAACTCTCCGTCGGCAAGAACGCGCAATTCTTTGGGTTTGTCGCCCTGCGCTATCAAAGTGGACGAGCCGCGAATCGAGGAACCTTGGGAAGAGCCGTTTACTCGATCGCCTCAGAAGAGCAGCGCGCCTTTTTCGAGAAGGCGGTCGTCCAAGAGCAGCCAGATCTTCAAGCATGGTGGAAAGTGCGAGAAGAGATTCTGACACTGCTTGAAAATCACCTCTACACCGCAGAACCCATTGACCGGACGAAACTGCAAAATGCCGGAGAACGTTTTGCCCTCTTGAATGCAAAAGTTGCCGTTATAGAAGCCAAAACGTTTGCCGCCTTTGAAGACTCACTAAGCCCCAGGCAAAAGGAACTTCTCGCAAAGTGGCGCAAAGACGCCGAAAGCGCGGGCGAGTATGGAAACGATACCCGGGTCGAGGCAGACTCGATTTCGGAGCGTGACATTCTCAAGCAACTTGAGGACCTCTACGCGAAGTCATTTTCGTGGCTCACCGGCAAACCCGAAGACAACGAGATCATACCAATCGGCCAACCTGCCCAGTTCTTTGGATTCGTCTCCATTCGTCACAAGAGTGGTCACGCCGCAAGCAGGAGCAAGATCTTCAAGAGCTTCACCGAACTTCTTAGCTCTCAACAGCGCGAGTTCATCAAGGACGGTGTGACGGAGCAGCAACCCGTTGTGAGGAGTTTTCTCGAGAATCGCCACCTCTTCTTAAACCAACTGAATTATCTCAGAGTCAATCCGGAAAAATTTGACCAGCAAACCGTGGATCGACTGGCCCGCGAAATGGGTAAACTTGAAACGGAAGCCGCACGAATCGAAGCCGAAACTTATCGCAGAATTCGCACCTCGATGACCGATGAGCAACTCGCCGCCGCCATGAAAATCCGCGGCGAGTACGTTATTGATCGATCCCAGATTGCCGACCTCGACATGGAGCAACGGGGAATGGCTCTCTCCATGCTCTGCGCCGGATGCCACGGAACACTTGGACAACATCATGCCGGCATGCCAGGACCAGATTTGGACGGGATGTGGGATCGACCAATCGCCTCTTCCAAGGGGTTCGAATTCTCCACCGCGCTGATTGACCTCAGAAAATCGCACGGAGAGAAGTGGACACCAGAACTTCTCGACGAGTATCTCGCTGGACCGAAACGTTTGGCTCCGGGAACGAAAATGGAGTTCCAAGGACTGTTAAACGCCGAAGATCGAAAAGCTCTCGTTGACCACCTGATCAAGTCCCGGTAGCCGCCATTCCAATCCGTATCGGTCTTCTATTTGGATTCGACACCATCGCGACCTCGAACACCTGCTTAAACATCCACTCGGCGAACCGAGTTTCGAGGTCGCAATTCCGCCTTTCTAAACTCGCCCATTTTCCCCAAGGGCTGGCCGTTAATGAGCCTCCACATAAGGTCTTTCGCGATGCGCCCGAGGTCCTCGACCGGTTGTGAAATTGTCGTCAATGGCGGGGAAACAAAAGCGGACCACGGCTGCTCGTCGAAGGCCACCATCGACAAATCGGCGGGGATCGAAATCCCGAGTTCGTTCACCGCTTCCAGAATGCCCAAAGTGCCCTGACCACTCAGCGCCACGATGGCAGAGGGTCGCTTCGGTCGTGACAATAACTGCAAAGCCGCGTCGAAACTCTCTGCCCGCGTGTATCCACTTCCACTCACAAACTCTGTCTTCATCTGAAGCTTGGCATCGCCCATCGCCTCTGCCGCACCACGCATGCGCTCACGATCCGTAAAGGAATCATTCCCTCCTCGCAGGAATCCAATCTCGCGGTGCCCCATTTCCACCAAGTGCTCTACCGCCATACGGCCAGCCTCCGCATTGTCGAGACCAACCATGGGAAATCCCAGTTCCGGAATCACCCGATCGACCATGATGATCGGCATCTTCGCCTCGTTGACCACCTCCACGAACTCCGGCGAGTTCCTTCCCACCGGCGCCACGACCAATCCATCAAGCCGACGATTGATCATCTGCCGAAGCACCTCCCATTCCGTCACCGGGTCCTCTGCCGAGTCTCCCAACTGCACCGTCATCCCCTCTTCCCGGAAGCTCAATTCCAGCGAACGCGCGAGACCCGCGAAGAACGGGTTCGTAATGTCCGGCACAAGCAAACCCACCATTCCTGTGCGTCCGCTCTGAAGTCCGCTGCCAATCGGATCGGGCGTGACTTGATGCCGCTTGGCCGCTTCTTCCACGCGTTCCACCGTGGCTTTGCTGATGCGATATTTCGCCGCATTCCCGCGCAAAACCCGGGAAACCGTTGAGGGAGAAACCCCCAACTCCGCGGCCAGTTCGGTCACATTCATTCGAAAAAATACCTTGCGCAATCGTTTGCGCAAGACTAGAAAGCAGGCATTCGTCATGAAAACCCTTCTCCGCTTACTCCTCCTCGGCGGCCTCTCGACGGCTGCCCTCTTCTCCATCTCTTCCTGTTCCGACGGAACCAAGAGCGAGTCAAAACCAGTCGTTGCCCTCGTCATGAAGTCGCTCGCGAACGAGTTTTTCAAGACAATGGAAGACGGGGCCAAAGCTCACTGCGAAGCGAATGCCGACCAGTATGAATTGATCACGAACGGCATTCGCAATGAGACGGATCTCGCGGCGCAGGTGAGCCTCGTCGAACAGATGGTCGCGCGCGGAGCCGATGCGATCGTCATCGCGCCCGCTGATTCGAAAGCACTCGTGCCCGCCCTTAAAAGAGCGATGGATGCCGGTGTTACTGTCATTAATATCGACAATAAACTCGATGAGACCGTCCTGAATGAAGCGGGCATCGATGTCCCTTTCGTTGGTCCGGATAATCGCGAGGGTGCCAAAATAGTCGGCGATGCCGTGGCGACCAAGTTGAAAGCCGGTGACGAGGTCGCCATTATCGAAGGCATCCCAACGGCCTTCAATGCCATTCAACGCAAACAGGGATTCGAGGACGCCGCCAAAGAAGCCAAGCTCAAGGTCGTCAGTTCGCAGTCCGGAAGTTGGGAAATGGCCAAAGCCAATACCGTGGCCGCCGCCATCTTAAGTGAACATCCCAACGTGAAAGCGCTTTTGTGTGCCAATGATTCCATGGCTCTCGGCGCTGTGCAGGCAGTGAAGGCGGCCGATGCGGGCGGTTCGGTCCTCGTCGCTGGCTTCGACAACATCAGCGCCATTCAGCCGCTCATTGAAAGCGGCGAAGTCGTGGCGACGGCTGACCAGCACGGGGACAAGCTGGCCGTCTTTGGGATTGAAGCGGCCTTGAAAATTCTCTCGGGAGAAGAGACTCCCGCTGACAAGAAGACGGCCGTCGATCTCATGACTCAATGAGCAACACCCTCGCCGTCAACGCACAAGGGGTCTGCAAATCCTACACCCCCGGAGTGCCGGTCCTGCAGAGTTTCGACTTCCAACTCGCGCCGGGCGAAGTCCATGCTCTCATCGGCAGCAACGGGGCGGGCAAGTCTACTTTCGCAAAAATCCTCACCGGCCTCACCCCCTTCAACGGCGGTTCGATTCAACTTCACGACAAACTTTTCGCGCCGCGGAACAAACAGGAAGCAACCACGGCGGGCGTCGTCATGGTGCTCCAGGAACTGAACATCATTCCCACGCTTTCCGTCGCTGAGAATCTATTTCTTCATCAACTGCCGAAGAAGGTCGGTCTCTTGGACAAGAACGCTTTGCGACTAAAAGCAAAGGAAGCACTCGCACGAATGGGATTAGAAAAGTTGGATCCCTCACTTCCCGGCGGCATGCTTGGTGTCGGCCAACAGCAGTTGGTCGAGATTGCCACCGCCCTTGCGCAAGAATCTTCGGTCCTCATCCTCGACGAACCAACCGCCGCCCTAACATCACCGGAAATCGATCTTCTTTTCGAGCGAATCCGTCTTCTCAAACAAGAGGGCGTGGCCGTCATCTACATCAGCCATCGCATGGACGAAATCGAACGCATCGCCGATGCGGTCACCGTCATGCGGGATGGCGAACGCGCCGGCCAACATCGCATCGGCGAGGTCACGATCCCCGCACTCATTCGCGAGATGGCAGGTCATGAGGTGAAAGACTCCACCGACCGACGATCCCTTCCGGAAAGCAAAGAAGTCACTCTTTCCGTCAGTGATCTGCGACGCGAAGGCGTTTTGCGCGGCATTTCGTTCGAAGCTCACCGGGGGGAAATCCTCGGACTCGCCGGACTGATCGGCGCGGGCCGAACCGAGACATTGCGGGCGATCTTCGGCGCCGACCGCGTGGACGGTGGGCGCGTCACCACGCCTAAAAACCCCTCCGGGCTTCCCTTTTCTTCACCCCAATCTGCTGTCTGGGCTGGTTTGGCCTTCGTCCCGGAAGACCGGAAAGCCGAGGGTCTTCTCTTGGATCGTTCGGTTGGATCCAACACCACGCTTGCGACGCTCTCGCAGTTTGCCGCGGCAGGATTAGTTCAAACAAAGCAAGAAGAAGATGCTGCCGTGCGCGTTTGCGAAAGGCTCGCGGTCAAATGCGAGTCACTCGCGCAAGCAGTTCGAAACCTGAGCGGCGGCAACCAACAGAAGATCATCATCGGCCGCTGGCTTCTCACTGAATGTGACATTTTCCTTTTCGATGAACCAACGCGTGGCATCGACGTCGCCGCCAAAGACGCCGTTTATGACCTGCTCGACGAACTTGCTGCCGCGGGCAAAACAATCGTTGTCGTTTCCAGCGATCTCGAGGAGTTGATGCGCATCTCCCATCGCATTGTCGTTCTTTCCAATGGCTCGGTTACCGGCGAGTTCGAACCTGAATCGTGGACATCGGAGGCGATCACTGCCGCTTCGTTCGCCGGTTTCGGCGCGGAAAAGGAGGTGGCGGCATGAGTAGGAATTGGAAACGCCTCGCCGCCGACTACGGACCCATGCTCGCGATTTGGGTAGTCCTTGTACTTCTCTTCGGCGCGCTAAGCGACAACTTCCTTACCACCCGCACTCTCGCCAACATCGCCGGTCAAGTCCCCGCCCTCGCCGTCATCGCTTGCGGCATGACCTTCGTCCTCATCATCGCGGGTATCGATCTCTCCGTTGGCTCCGTTCTCGCGCTTTCGGGCTCGGTTCTCTGCGTTTCCATGGGGGTGCTCCCCCTGCCTGTTGCCATCCTTCTCGCGATCCTTACCGGAGGCTTAGCCGGACTCTTCAATGGCGCCGTCAGCGTTTTTCTAAAGATTCCTTCTTTCATTGTTTCCCTCGGAACTTTGAAAATCGCCTTTGGCCTCGCCATGCTTGTGACCAGTTCGGAAACGGTCACTGTCGGATTGAAACTCGAACCGTTCGTCGATCGCTTCCTTGGAGTTCCCGTGTCATTCTGGGTTGCTTTGGGGGTTGTGTTAGGAGGGCAATTCATCCTCACGCGCACGGTCTTCGGTCGCTACCTTATCGCCATCGGCACCAACGACGAAGCGGTCCGTCTGGCCGGCGTTCCCACGGCTTCGAAGAAGATTGCTGTCTTTGTCTTTTGCGGACTTTTGACCGGACTCGCTTCCGTTCTCTTCGCCGCACGACTCGGCGGGATGAACGCCGATGCCGGAAACGGCCTCGAACTCGCAGCCATCGCGGCCGTCGTCATCGGTGGCACGAGCCTCATGGGCGGACGCGGATCGGTCGTGAATAGTTTTGTCGGCGTCCTCATCATCCTCACGCTCGACGCTGGCCTCGCCCAAATCGGTGCCCGGGAATTTCTCAAACACCTCATCACGGGCGTCGTCATCATCGTCGCCGTCACCCTCGATGCCCTCCGCGGGGACCTGCTTGCGTCCCTTCAACGACGATTCCAACCAAAGACCTCCTCCTCACAGTGATTCGCTTTTTACTCCTCCTTTTCTGTTTCGCCGCGGTCGCCAGTGCCTCTGCACAAGACGATCGACCGAACTTTCTTGTCATCGCCATCGACGACCTCAACGGCTACGTCGGCTGCCTCGATGGCCACCCCAACGCTTCCACCCCGAACATTGATCGCCTTGCCAAGGAGGGTGTTCTTTTTACTCGCGCTTACTGCAACTCGCCCGTTTGCAACCCCTCGCGGGCGAGTCTCTGGACCGGGCTACGGCCGACGACAACCGGGATCGATTCCAACCCTTCCGGTTGGTTTCGTGATCGTCCCGGCTTCGAAGAAATCGTGACCATTCCCCAATGCCTCGCCAATGCGGGCTACTCCACGGACGGCTACGGAAAGCTCTTTCACCTTGGCCGCGGAGACAGTTCCATCGGTGAGTGGCAGCGATTCAACACTTATAACTACGGTCCGCGCCAGAATCCCAAGTTGAACTACCCGGACGGCGATCGCATCACCGACTGGGGTATTCCCGACGGCGATGATGAACGTGCCGCCAGCTATGATCCGATTGTTGCCGATCGAGTCATCGCGGCGCTTCAGGACACGCACGATCGACCGCTCTTCCTTGGCTGCGGATTCTTTCGTCCGCACACGCCGCTCTACGCCGCCCAGAAGTGGTTCGACCAGCATCCGCTCGAGGGTGTGCAGCTTCCACCCGGCTATCGCGAGGGGGATACCGATGACCTCGTGTATTTTGGCAAACGCGAACGCCGCGAACAGGATATCGAAGCGCCGGGCTTATTCACACAGGACTGGGCCGAAGAGTCCGGAAACTGGAAGCCGCTCCTTCAAGCCTACCTCGCCTCGACAAGTTCCATGGATCACAAACTCGGGCGCGTTCTCAACGCCTTCGACAAAAGTCCGCTTAAGAAAAACACCTACATCATCCTCTTCTCCGACCACGGCTGGCACCTCGGTGAAAAGCGGCATTGGGGCAAGGCCGCACTCTGGGAGCAAACGACGCGCGTTCCATTCATCATCGCTGGTCCCGGCATTCCCAAAGGTGTCCGCTTCGATCAACCCGTCGACCTTCTCAATATCTATCCGACGGTGCTCGACTACGCGGGCATCGACGCTCCGCATGAACTTGAGGGTCACTCGCTACGGCCCGTGCTCGAAGATCCGAAAACCGACTGGCCGCATCCGGTCCTCATCACCTTCGTCGATCACCACGCACTCCGCACCGATCGCTGGCGCTACATTCGCTACGCTTCAGGCGAGGAGGAGCTTTACGACCACCGGACCGATCCTAACGAGTTTGAAAACCTCGCCGTCACGAAAGCGAACGACGAAGAAATCGTCGCCGCCCTGAAGTCCTTGCGACAATCGATGAATCAACTCCTTCCCTCCACCGCCAAGAATTGATGAAGCTTCCACTCCTCCCATTTTTCCTTTTTCTCCTCTTCAGCGGAACCTTGCGCGCCGCTCCGGTGCCTATCATTTTCGACACCGACATCACGGGCGACGTCGATGATGTCCTCGCCCTCGCCATGCTTCACACCCTTGCCGACCGCGGAGCCTGCGAGATTCGCGCTGTCACGATTTCGAAGTCCCACCCGCTTGCGGCCCCATTTGTCGATGCGATCAACACCTTCTACGGTCGGCCCGATATCCCCATCGGCATCAATCCGCAAGCCCCGCCTCGCGACAGCAAGTTCCTCCAACTCGCGGAAAAAAAAGACGGCAACGCCCTCCGCTACCCTCGCGATATCGGCGTTTCCAAGGAGCCTCACAACGCCGTGAAACTCCTTCGCCGGACACTCCAGCAAGCCGAAGACAAATCGATCGCTATCATCCAAGTCGGACTCGCAACCAACATCGCCGCGCTGCTCGAAACAGACGACGGCCCAGCCCTTGTACGCAACAAAGTCGATCACCTCTCCGTCATGGCCGGCGCGTTCCAAACGATCAGAGACGACAACCGCTACCGCGAAGCCAACGTCCGCAATCACATCCCTTCCATGCAGGCCCTTGCCGAAAAGTGGCCGGACAAG
Source organism: Verrucomicrobiota bacterium (assembly GCA_039192745.1). GTDB lineage: Bacteria > Verrucomicrobiota > Verrucomicrobiia > Verrucomicrobiales > DEV007 > JBCCWV01. The sequence continues at coordinate 34,023 of JBCCWV010000002.1, forward strand.
ACGCCCATCATCTGGAGTGGTTTCGAGATCGGCATCGCCGCGCCATTTCCCCGGGAATCGATTCATCACGATCTCGATTACATCGCACACCATCCGGTGAAGGAAGCTTATCTTCTGCACAGCGGGCCCGATCATGATCGTCCGACCTGGGACCTCACGAGCGTCCTTCACTCGGTCTTTCCCGAGCGCGGATTCTTTCAGCTTTCGCCGCCTGGCCGGGTCAGCGTGAACGAAGTGGGCGCCACACTTTTCAAGCCGGCTCAGGGCAGCGCTGACTTGCCCAAGAAGATCGACAAACTCCCTCCGTCCGCCAAACGCGACCGCTATCTGATGATGAATTCTCTCCAGACCGCCCGCGTCCAGGAAGCCCTTCGTCAGTTCGTCGTCGCTCCGCCGCGACACTTGAAAACCCGTCCCGGCAAAGAACCCGTGAAGTTCATCTTCGACACCGACATGGGTAACGACGTCGATGACGCTCTGGCCCTTGCCGTCATTCACACGCTCGAACGCCGGGGCGCCTGTGAACTACTGGCCGTCACCTCAACCAAGGACCACCCGAAGTCCGCTGCTTACATCGACGCCATCAACACCTGGTATGGCAACCCAGACATCCCGATCGGTGCCGTCCGCAATGGCGTGACACCCCAGATCGGACGCTATCTTCCTCTGGCCGAAAACCTCCCGCACGATTTGAAGTCCGGAGAGGACACGGACGACGCCCTCGACCTCTTGCGCAAAACGCTCGCTGCCCAGCCCGACAACTCCGTCAGCATCGCGCAGGTCGGTTTCTTCACCAACCTTGCGCGGCTCCTCGACACGCCACCGGATGAACATTCACCACTCAACGGAAAAGATTTGGTCAAAGCAAAGGTCAAGCTTCTCGTCATCATGGCCGGGTCTTTTCAAACGATTCGCTTCGACAACACCTACGTCGAATACAACGTCCATCGCGACATCCCTTCCGCCCGAGCCTTCGCCAAAAACTGGCCTTCGCCCATCGTTTGGAGCGGCTTCGAAATCGGCATCGCAGCGAGGTATCCCTGGCAAAGCGTCATGGAAGACTTCGACTACGTCGAGAATCATCCGATCAAGGAATCCTATCTCGCCTATGCGCCGCGCCAGCCCCATGATCGCCCCACCTGGGACCTGACCGCCGTCCTGCATGCCGTCTATCCGGAACGGAACTACTTCAGCCTCTCTACCCCCGGTCGCGTCACCGTGGAGGAAAACGGCTTCACCACTTTCAAACCCGTTAAAGAGGGACGAGATCGATTTCTTCGCATGACGCCACGCCAAGGCCGGCAAGTTATTGAGGCGCTCATCCAACTCACCTCAGAACCTCCCGTTCAATGAAGTTCATACTCCTCGCTTTCACCGTCGTCGCCGCCATAACCGGCCACGCTTCGGCGCAACCCAACGTCATCGTCATCATCACCGACGATCAAGGTTACGGAGACCTGTCTTGTCACGGAAATCCTGTTATTCGAACGACGCATCTCGACCGAATGCACAGCGAAAGCGTGCGTTTCACGGATTTCCACGTGGCGCCGATGTGCACGCCAACACGTGGTCAGCTCCTGACAGGTCTTGACGCCGCACGCAACGGCGCGATCAACGTCAGCAGCGGACGCACCCTTCTCCGCGCCGATCTCCCCACTCTCGCCGATAAATTCGGCAAGGCAGGATACGCCACCGGCATCTTCGGCAAGTGGCACCTTGGCGACAACTTTCCTTTCCGCCCAGAGGACCGAGGCTTTCGGGAAACTCTTTGGTTTCCGTCTTCCCACATCAACTCCGTTCCCGACGTTTGGGAGAACGATTACTTTGGCGACACCTACCGGCGCAACGGCGGGCTCGTGAAGTACGAAGGCTACTGCACCGACGTGTTCTTCGACGAAGCGATCACGTGGATGGAGTCGCAAAATAAATCAGACAAGCCGTTCTTCGCCTACATTCCAACGAACGCACCGCACACGCCACTCTGGGAACCTGAGAATTACCGCACGGCGATGGAGCAGCGGTTTGCCGCGGCAGAAGCGGAAGGATTTGAATTCAAGGGACCGAAAGCGAGGCGGCAGTCGGTCATCGAATTCCTCGCGATGATCAAGAACATCGACGACAACGTGGGAAAACTTGACGCCTTCCTCCGCGAGTCCGGATTGTTCGAAAACACGATCGTCGTTTTCCTCACCGACAACGGCAGCACCTTCGGCGAAAGTTATTTCAACGCCGGAATGCGTGGCCGCAAAACGCAGCTCTGGGAGGGCGGGCACCGCGTTCCTCTCTTCCTGCGCTGGCCTGCCGGTAATCTCGGTGCGCCCCGCGACGTGGGCGGACTTTCCCAGGCACAGGACCTGATGCCGACTCTACTCACGCTTTGCGACGTGGGTGACGTTCCGCCCGCCAACGGTATCGATCTCGCGCCCTATCTTCGCAACAATCAGACCTTTCCTGACGACCGAATGCTCGTCATCAACTACAGCCGGATGCCCGGCGCTCTCGACTACCCCACACCCGACAGTCCCTCGATCATGCGCCGCGAGGGTGCGGGCGTTCTTTGGAAGCACTGGCGTCTATTGAAAGATCGTGAGCTTTACAATCTCAAGACCGATCCACAGCAAACGAACAACGTCATCCACGCCCATCCTGACGTTACCACCAAAATGCGCGCCCATCTCGATGCATGGTGGAGCGAGGTGAAAGACATCGCCAACGAACCGCAGCCCGTCATTATCGGCGACGACCGGGAAAACCCCATGTTGTTGACAGCCTGCGAGTGGCTTGATGTTTTTATCGATCAGCAAAAACAGATTCGCCGTGCGGATCGAAAAAATGGTTGGTGGGAACTCGATGTGGCGGAAAAAGGGACTTATAGCTTTGAGTTACGCCGTTGGCCTCGCGATGCCGATCTGCCACTGACGGCCGGAATTCCGCCGACCCAAGTGGCCGACGGCGAACTCTTGCCCGGTGTCGCCCTGCCCATTGCCTCCGCACGGCTCCAGATTGGCCAAAAAACCTTCCCCCCGGTTCGCATCGGACCAAACGACAAGTCGGCGCAATTCACGGTTGAACTCGAACCCGGAAGAACCCGCCTGCACACCTGGTTTTTTGACGAGTCCCGCCAACCCCTCCTCGGCGCCTACTATGTGTATGTCGAGCGAAAGAGTTCCTAAACAAGCCCTCCCTTTTATGAAGTTGCTTTTCCCCTTCCTCATCTTCGCCACGTCCGCAATGGCCGATCCGGTGAAGTTAATCTTCGACACCGACATGGCCAACGATTGCGACGACGCCGGAGCACTCGCCGTCCTTCATGCACTCGCCGATCTCGGGGAAGTCGAGATTCTTGCCGTGGTCACGAATCGAAAAGATCCCGCGGGAGCATCCGCCGCCGCTGCGGATGCGATCAATACCTGGTACGGCCGCCCGGACATCCCCATCGGAACGGACAAAGACGGCGCCAAAACTCGCGGTGGAAAACCAAGCAGCTACACCCCGGCCCTGCGCGATGAATTTCCGCACGACACTCCTGCCGATGCCGAGATGCCGGACGCTCTTGCGGTTTACCGCCAAATGCTTTCGGCCCAGCCAGACCAAAGCGTCGTCATCTGCAGCGTCGGCGCCTTGAGCAATCTCGCCGACCTTCTGGCCAGCGATGAAGACGCCGAACTGGTAAAGGCAAAAGTCGCCAAAACTTACATCATGGGTGGCGGCTTTCCGCGAACGAACCGACCCGAAACGAACATCAAGCTCGACCCCGCCGCGGCCGTCACCGTGACGAATCTCTGGCCAACACCCATCGTCTGGCAAGGCTTCGAAGTCGGAGCCGCCATGGACAACGGCGCGGAGCTGCAAACCGCATCGAAGCAAAACCCGGTGCGTCGCGCTTACGAACTCCGCCCCTTTCATGAATTTTCCTCACTGGATTACGGCAAGCCCAATCACGATCTCGCCACGGTCCTGCTCGCCGTCCGAGGCATCGAAAAAGATTTCTGGATCACGTACGACGGAGGACGCGTCGTCATCGATTCCGAAGGCGCAACGCGATGGGAAACGAGCTCGGCGCGCCGACATGAATATGTCCGCATCAAAGGGCACCCCCGAAAACTGGAAAAGATAATCGGCGACCTCCTTGCCGCTCCCCCTGCCATCCAAGCGGGCGAATCGCCATGAAGAGGCCACCGCGCATCGCCGTCCTCGGATCGCTCAACATCGACCTCACCTACCGCGTCCCGCAGCTTCCCGTTCCGGGAGAAACCATCCCCTGCAAGGAAGTCTCGAAAGGCTTCGGCGGAAAGGGCGCGAATCAAGCCATCGCCGCGCGCCGAGCCGGAGCAGAGGTTGTCATGATAGGCTGCTTAGGTAACGACGCCGACGGGACTCAATACCTCGAACGTCTGGTCGCTGAGGGCATCAACACGGAGGGAGTTTCCCGCATCGACGACTCACCAACCGGGTCTGCAATCATCTGTGTCGAGGATTCCGGGGAAAACTCGATCATTGTTCACGGAGGAGCCAATGACAGAACCTCCACTGAGATCGTCGAGTCTCACAGAAGCTCCATCGAACAAGCCGATCTCCTTCTCACCCAATTCGAGTGCCCTTACAAGAGTGTTCAACTTGCGTCCAGAATCGCGGCCGAAGCTGGCACCAAAGTTATCGTCAATCCATCTCCGTGGAACGCGAAGTTCAACACCTACTCCATTCCCTGTGATTTCCTGATCACGAACGAACTGGAAGCAGAACTTCTTGCCAGCGGCAGTTCAATCGGCCCAGACAGAACAATTTCGGAACGACTGGATCACGTTCAGACGAAATGCCTTGTTGTCACGAATGGCTCTCAAGCCACGACAGCGACGACGACATGCGGCGAGCACTACTCGGACACTCCTGCACAGACAATCCCGGTTGATACCGTTGGTGCCGGGGACACTTTCGCGGGATACTTCGGCTTTGCCGCTGCGCAGGAACGGCCAATTCCAGAGATCCTACGCATTGCGAATGTCGCGGGAGCAATGGCCACACAAAAAATCGGAGCACAATCTTCGATGCCATGGAGGAACGAAGTCGAAGAAGAAATGCAGCGGAATAAGTTTATTTCAGCTTAGGTGCGCCTGAAAGCTCCGTAATCAACTTACCGGTTCCCATTGATACGGAAAATTCCCACGATGACTTCACCGCCTTCCGGCAAACTCAGGACAACCGGGATACCACTCTGGTATTCTCAGATTTATACTGATGGCCTTGACCCCGAAGTGCGCTTTCCGCGACTCCGCTATCGTCTCGTGAGAGAAGGCCTGGAGAGTTCAAGAGCTTCCGGAGCTATCCACTTTAATGATCCGGATCCACTGCCGGTCGAAGATCTCTACCTAGCCCACGACCCGTCCTACGTGGAGGCCTTTCTTTCCGGTACTATGGATGAACCAACGATGAGACGCATCGGCCTGCGCCCTTGGACGGAGAAAATTTCGGCCCGCACACTCAAGTTGACCAACGGCACCGTTCTTGCCATGAGGCACGCCGTTGAACACGGCGGAGTGAGCGGCAATCTCGGAGGTGGCACCCACCACGCTCACAAAGATTTCGGATCGGGATACTGCATTTTCAATGATTTGGCAGTAGCGGCCCGAGTCGCGCAGCGAGACTACGGTCTGAATCGCGTGCTCATCCTCGACCTTGACGTTCACCAAGGGGACGGAACAGCTGCCATCTTTGAAAGTGACACCACAGTCCGAACAATTTCCTTTCATTGTGAAAAGAATTTTCCGTTCCGAAAAATGAAGTCAGACCTCGATGTTGAATTTCCGCCGGAAACCGGTGACGATCTTTATCTCCATAAACTCAAAGACGTTCTCCAGACCGAAGCCAATACCTTTTCTCCGGAACTCATCCTCTTCCAGGCTGGAGTCGACGCGCACTCAAACGATTCTCTCGGCTTCCTCAATCTTTCACACGAAGGTCTCCGGGCTCGAAATTCACTGGTCTTTGATTTCGCCAGTAGATTGGGCGTTCCAATCGTTATCACAATGGGAGGCGGCTACGGAGAACCCATCGAGAATTCCATCCAGGCCCACGTCGACGTCTTCCTTCAGGCCGCTCAATACGCCAACGAACTAGATTCCTCGCCCAAGAGTTCCGCATAGAAGACAGCCACAATCCCTGCTCAGGCGTAACTGCAACGATGGATCCGGTCGGAGAAAATAGCGCAAAAGACGAATCTCACGGGACCGACAACCTTGTTCGAGAAGTCTGGCAAAGACTCCAGCCTTGGCGCGGGCGCCTTTTTCTCTCGCTCGGACTTTTAATCCTCTCCGTCCCATTCATCAACTTCCACCCACTAGTCTGGGGTGTTGTCGCGGACGATTTGGTGGAAGGAACGCTCACTCTGTCATCTCTCGGCTTTTGGCTAGCGGTCATGCTTGGGACGTATCTCGTCGGGCTCGTTCTCAGTGCTTTGCACAGCTATCTCCTTGAGAAAACCGGTCAGGCGTTCGTGCGCGAAATTCGGTCCGACTTGTTCCGAAAATTTCAGAATCAATCACTGGGTTATCATCGCGACCACAGCACGGGCGAACTTGTCACGCGTGTGACTAGCGATGTGGACGCCATGGAGCAAAGCGTCCTTCAGGGCCTCACTTCACTTATCGAAGAAATCGTCACCTTCATCGTCGTGGCGGCGATGGTGCTCTGGATCAGCCCGATCGTCGGCTCGCTCTCGATCCTTCCCCTCGCCTTCGCTTTCATTTTCATCCGCATCTACAACCGCCGGGTAAAATCGATCTACGACGGCGTGAGAAAGCGTCTCGGCCAGATCGGCTCGTTTGTGCAGGATCGCCTCGCCGGAACCCAAGTCACGCAATCCTTTGGTCGCGGAAACTTCGAACAAGCCGAATTCGACGAGCGCGCGGCTGAATTTTACGAGGCCAGCGTGCGCGCAAGTCGCCTGCGCAACACCTACTTCCCCATCGTGTCCGCCTTCGGCTTCGTGAACAATCTCATCATGCTTGGCGTGGGCGCTTACCTTATCATGAGCGGAAGCAACGCCTTCACCATCGGCGCGCTCCTCGCCTACCGGGGATTCTGGTGGCGCTTACAAAGCCCCATTCGCACCATCGCGCAAACCAGCGATATCTTGCAACGGGCCCGGGCCGCGGCAGAGCGGGTCATTGAACTCCTGCATGCGCCAATCACCATCACCGATCGGTCCGACGCGACCGAGTGGTCAGCACCAAGCGGCGGCGTGCGTTTCGGTGCCGTCGATTTCCACTACGTCCGTTCCAAGCCAATCCTCCGGAAAGTCTCCTTCGACATTGAACCCGGCGAATTTGTGGCCGTGGCGGGGAGTAGCGGAAGTGGAAAGAGCACCCTGCTAAATCTCATTCCGCGGTTCTATGACGTGATTGACGGAGCCATCGAAGTCGACGGCATTGATGTGCGAGACGTTCAGCTCAAAAGCCTGCGTCGCCCCATCGGCTTTGTCGGTCAGGACAACTATCTCTTCGATGGCACCGTGCGCGACAATCTTCGCTACGGGCGTCCGGATGCAACAAGCACCGACATAGAAGCCGCCGCCCGTGCGGCCAACGCTCACGAGTTCGTTCTCGCGCTTCCCGATGGCTACGAAACCCGCGTTGGCCAAAACGGCGTCAAACTTTCCGGTGGGCAGCGGCAACGACTCAGTCTTGCCCGCGCGTTTCTCACGAAGCCAAAACTCCTTCTGCTCGACGAGCCGACCGCCGCGGTCGAACCCGAAAGCGAAGCGCTCATCCACGATTCCATTCTCAAGCGCACCAATTCCCGGATCGGCACCACGATCCTCGTCACGCACCGCGTTGAACTTCTCCGAAAAGCCCCACGGATTCTTTTCCTCGATCAAGGAAAACTCGCCGGCGACGGTCCGCACAACGAACTGATCATTCTCTGTCCTGAATACGCCGAGGCTTATCATCGTTGGGAAACGGAAACAGCGACACCCAACGAGTCGCTCGTCGTATGAGGCACGGCATATGATAAAAGGGACCTGAGAATTCCTTCTTCTTCCTTTTCCAATACCAATGAAGTCCATTGTTCTCCTGACCGACATCCCGGATTGGACGGCTCCTTTTGCGGAAACCCTTAATCGCGATGGATGGAAGGTGGAGACCGTCGACCTCGCTTCTTTCCAATGGATCGCCTCGGAAGCCCTTCCACCGTGGCCGCTGGTCTTCAATCGCATCGCAGCCCGGCCCGCAGACGGAGATCCGATGACAATGACCCGGTCCCGCGACCTCCTCGCCGCGATTGAACTCGCTGGCATCCCGTGCATCAACGGAGCGCGATGTCATGCCATCGGCGCGAGCAAAGCTCTTCAAGCAAGTCTCTTCAACACGCTCGGTATTCCCACCCCCTTCACCCGGCCGATCACAAAAGCTGAACTCAGCGCCACCGTTGCAAGTCTCAAAAAGCGCGGCGCAGCATTTATCCTAAAGCCAAATGCGGGCGGTCGCGGCCGTGGAATCACGTCGATAGACGAACCCGATTCCGACACCTTCGCCCTGGACGGCTGCGCGGTGCTTCAGGAACGAATCGAAAGCGGCGATGGTCTGATTCACCGCGTGGAAATGCTGAGCGGTGAGATTCTCTACGCCGCCGAAACCCACCTCTCCGATGACTCAACGGACTTTTGTCTCGGCGAAGCCAGTCCCGATACGACCCGCCTGAAAGAAGACCTTGAACCGGAAATCGCAACGTTCTGCCGGAAGATCGCGGCCGCCGCATCACTCGACATCGGTAGCTTCGAATATCTCGTGGATACCTCCGGAAATCCGTGGTTCATCGACATCAATCCAGTCTCCACCTTTGCCCCCAACGCGAAAGAAGAATTTGGCTTCGATCCAGCCGACCGCGTGCTCGACTGGCTAAACATCCACGCCAAACACACGACAAATCAATAGTGCCCGGATCTTCACGTGATTGAGCCAGGCCAATCAAGTATCCTCCCGCTTCTTACCTCGCTCCTTCTTTCTGTCTTTCTTATCACCGTCGACTTTCGTGTAATTCTTCGGCAACTCCGCCATCCACGACTGGAGAATTTCCTCAAGGTCGCTCGCCGCACCAACTTCCTTTTCAGCGACGTTTTTACTTTCAGAAGGATCATTGCTCAAATCGTAGAGCTCTTTTCCTCTCCTCGTGAGATGCAGCTTCCACTTCCCATCGCGGATCGAAGCGGTTTTTCCCGGAGTGCTGGTTTTCCAAAATAGCGGAGTGCGACGTTCACGCGTCTGACCAAGCCAAATATCGGAGACATCCTCGCCGTCGAGTTGCTCGGGCAAGTCGGTGACACCAGCGATTCGACAAAGTGTGGGCAGCCAGTCCATGCCGGAAACGACGCTTGTCGTATCGGTGTAATCCGCTTTGACTTGTCCCGGCCAGCGAATGATAAACGGCACGCGGACGCCCCCTTCGTAGGAGTCATGCTTCCCGCCGCGGAACTCCCCCGCGTAGCCAAGCATGTTCTCAGAGAACTCCTTGGACTCCTTTTTCGAACCAAGCAAGACCGGAGCCGGGCCGTGGTCACTGGTGAAGACGACAATGGTGTTCTCGCGCAGGTTGAGTTCATCCAGTTTCGCGAGCAAGCGATCGACATTGCGGTCGATCGTCCAAACATCGGCAAGGTACTGGCGCATGGAAGCATCGAGATCACCTCCGATCTTCTCGCACTCGTCGAATTTCTTCTGCATCGTCGCGGAGAAGTCTTCACGATTGACGGTCACGTCGTTGAATTCCGCGGCCAGCTCGGGAGGAACGTTCACCGGATAATGCGTGGAGTGTCCCCAGACGTTGACGTAAAACGGACGGTCCGCGTTGTCTTCAATAAACTCGATGGCCGCGTCGAAGAGTCCGGCGTCTCGACCACGAAGACTTTCCTTGTCCTTTTTTCCGCCGCTGATGACGTCAATACCATAGGTGCCCGGACTCTGATCGCGGCCGATGTGCCATTTCCCGAAGTGACCGGTGCGATATCCCTGCTTTTTCAAAAGCTCGGTCACCGTCACGCGGTCTCCAAAGCCAAAATCTGCGGGATACTTTTGAAATCGAGTGGTGTGGAGTCCGGTCATGAAACCGGTGCGACTCGGGCAGCAAGTCACTCCCGTCACGTAGAACTGTGTGAACTTCGTGCCCTCGCTTGCGAGTTTGTCGATGGCTGGAGTTCGGGCATAAGGATGGCCGTAGCACCCGAGGTCACCCCAGCCCAGATCATCACAAAGAATAAAGACGATGTTTGGTTGGCTAGCACCAGATTCACCTGTCGTGGCCTCGTCTACGGCTAAGAGCGGGAGACAAATGAAAGAAAAAAGAACCGCAAAAAGCGCGGCGCGAGGGGAGATTGGGGATCTTTTCATAAAGGGGTTACTGGTCACGTTCAGAACGACGTTTCATGTTACCGCTGCTTCTCAAACTGCTCAGTCTGTTCCGTCCTCTGTGAAGACGTCAATCTCCCCGTAAAGGGAATGAAACGACGGCGTGTCGGGAACCAGAGTCGGGAAGGCCTGGAAGAGCAAATACCGGAATTCACCGAGCGATCCACCGTAGGAAAAAATGGCGCTGGCTTGTTGGGCTGGACGAACCGAGCGAGCCTGCTTCTGGAAGAACGCATCGGTGTCAACACGGGCAATGCGGGTCCAGCCAGCGTGATCGTCTTCGCTGGGCGACACCGAAGGAAGACTATCCTTACATCCCCATAAAACATATCGCTGAGTCGCGCGATCTCTGGATTGCGTCCCCTGGTTCCATGAATAAGTATGGACCCGGCTCACGGGCACGACCTCGCCTAGGTCGAGCAGAATGAGCCCTTCCGGTATGTCCCGTTGGAAGAAAAACGAGTGACGGAAATCGGACGGGTTCGCTTGCCCTTTTCCGTCGAGAAGGACTCCCGGCGGCCCTGTTCTCGCACCGAGGTAGGCCCCCTTTTCGGATTTGTCCGGACGCCACCAATCCGCACGGGCCCGTCCCAGTTGTTGATCCGCGAAGTCCTCGGCGGAAGGCGCGGGAATGGACGGAAAGCGAAACTCCGGCGTGTCCTCGCCGGCTTCGATGCGGATGCTCACTGGGCCACGATCCGGGGATAACCCCCATCCATCACCTTGTGAAAGGAACTTGCGGTCGCCGTCCTTGGTCATGGCTTCCACTTTCCCCTCAAAGACCTGGACTTCACTGTGCCCGTCGACCGTCGCCGTCGTGAGGAACTCCGTCCCGAGATCAATGAACTCACCGGCCGCCGTCCGTATGGTGAACCCTTTCGCGGCGGGACTCTCTACCGTTGAATAAACCTCACCGTGATGCAGCACTCCGCTATTCGCGGACTCGATTTCAAACAGGGCGGGACCTCGCAGCTGGGCGATAGCGCTGCTTTCAAACCGGATGGAAACTTCGCCTTCCGCGATTTCGATCCGTGCCCCCGGTCGCAACTTCGAGCCGATCGCGAGCCGCGAGGAAATCCACTCTCCGCCGTCATCCTCCAAAATTTTCGCCACCGGAGGCGAATAATTTGAGAGGTTGTTCAAGACAAGGATGCCTGCGAAAACGAGAACCGAAGCGGCCATCGCCGCCGCGATAAGTGGTCGCGCGACCTTTCGATCCGACGCCGGCAAGACCCGAGGCGCAGGCATTGGTCGCAATTCCGAGCCAGCCGCGATCTCGCTCAGGAGTGAATCGGTCCGAGCCAGCCTCAAATAACGGAGACGGACTTCCTCATGATCGCGTAGCGCAACTTCGAGTTCCGCCACTTCTTCCGGCGTCGCCCGGTCATCCAGACAAGCGCCGATGAGTTCGTCCCATCGCGCTTTTTCTTTCGATGATTCTTCGCTCATATCGCCACCCTCCCCTGTGCGAGATAACGTTCCGTGCATTCCTGCAACTTGAAGCGCAAGCGGTGAAGCACCTTGTAAATCGACATGGGCGTCCGCCCCAACTCCTCCGCCAACGCGTCAATCCGCGTTTCTCCATTGTAAGCACGCCTCACCAGCAACCGCTTCTCATCAGGCAGTTTATCGAGGCATTTTTCCAGGGCTTCCCGTTGTTGTTCGCGTTGCTCCTTCTCGTGAAAAACGGCAGAGTCATCGGCAAGCAACTCCCACACATCCTCTTGAAAAACGTGGCGGTCCCTTGCCAGATCACGACGCCAGGTCAGCACCTGGATGCGTGCGACCTTGAAGGCCCATTTCTGAAAGTTGTCAGGAGAATCGAGTTCGCCCCACTTCCGCCAGAGCACGACCGCGACGTCCTGCAGGACGTCGAGAGCATCATCTCGCGACGGCACGAGGGACCGAATGAATCCCCGCAAGGAGGGTTCATGCCGCGTGTAGAGCCGCAGAAATGTGTCGTATTGGCTTTGGCCCGGAACTTCCACGGCTTGCAACTCCGGCGAACGGGCCGGTTTGCCGGAAATAGTGAGGATCTTTCTGTTTTCGCCCGCCAATTCACCGTTAGTCGGCAGCTTCAACCTGCGTACGGAAGTAACTCGGCTCGCTTCTGGGCGGGAAGTGGAGGTGCTGGATTTCGTAGTTGGCATTGAGTGGTGTCGATGACGTGCTGGTCGGCCGGTAGGGCGTGAGAAGATCCTCCACGTCGCCCCAGTCCACAAGATCGCCCGACGTCATATTGGTGTATTCGAAGACGTTCTGGGAGAGGTGCCGGACATGACTGTAGGTGAAAGTGCCGTCCAACTCACGCGTCAGCACCGGAAGTCCGGAGGCTGGGCTCCCGCCGGGATTGAGACGAAAGACGTCTTTGGAACTCGGGTCACCGAGGTCGAAGAGGAAATAGAAAATGTTGGCAACCCCGTTGTCCGACCAATCAAGAAAGTCCTCCGCACCACTCGCATCCAGCTCATAGAATTCGCGGAAAACCTGCTCGGGTGGAGCCACCGTTTCCGGCGTGCCGTCAATTTGCTCAAGATAGGCGATCAGATGGTTTTTCTCGGACGAGGAGAGGTTGTAACCGGTCGGGGACAAATCGTGCGCGGAGCCCGGCTGCCCCAGCGGCGCGCTTGCCACGAACTGATCGAAAACGGCGGCCAATGTCGCGGCCGACCCGTCGTGCAAGTAGGGCGCAGCCGCATGAAGGCCTAGCAGCGTGGGAGTATCAATGCCGGAGAGCGAACTCGAACCCCCTCCGAGCCGCTCTCCGGACGCGGGCTTGATCGTGCCCAAATCATGAAGCGTGACCGCACCAACGGAGTTATTGCCGATGGTGCTGTCCGTAAAATTGGTCGAGGGATCATGGCAGGACACGCAACTGAGCATGTTCCCTGACAAGGGTATCCGCGTGCCCTCGAAGAGTTCTTTTCCAATCGTGGCCGACGCGGTGAGCGATCCATTGGCGCTGCGAAAAGGACTGACCTCTACGGAGCTTGTTCCGAGTGACGCGACGTAGGCGGCCATTGCATCCAGCTCAGCGCTGCGACCCGCGTTCGGAGTATCCAGCGAAGCATGAGGTCCTCCATCCCCGTCCAGAAAGCCGGTGCCACCGAAGGCTTCGACCATGTCGATTTCAAAATCCTGAATCTCATCAAAGTTCGCGCTCCAGTGCACGTTTCCGTGAGCCATACCGCCGCGGCCCCGCAGGTTGGTCGTGTTGCGCAGGCCTTCGCCACGGTCCGTGAAATCCCAGACTTGTCCGTCATCGTCGCCGTCCTGATGACAGACCGCACAGCTAATGTAGCCGAAACCCATGCGCGGGTCGGCAGCGTTGTAGAAGACTTGTTTCCCCAGCAAAACTTCGGCCGAAAAGCTTTCAGACGCCACCGTGCTCACGGTCGCAGCAGTGGTTTCGTTAAAATCCCCTTCCCGAAGTCCGTCCGTGAGATCGTGCACGGTCACGCTTCGATCGGTCAGGTTTTTCACGAAGAGCCGATTCGTTGTCGTATCGAAGCACAAACCTTGCGGCGCCAGCCCGGTCGGCAGAGACGCCACGATGCCGTCGGTGAAAGTATCGATGACCTTGATTTCGTTGTTCCCCTGCATGGCCACGAAGAGATAATCGCCCAGAGGAGAAAATGTCAGAGCCGTCGGCTGCGAACGGTCGTCAATATCGATCCGTGCCGCGAAGTCTTCGGTGTGCGTCGTCAGATTGATCTTCGAAACGATAGCTCGCACTGTCGTGTCGGCGCCGAGAGAAAGACCGTCACGAAATCCCCCGCGCAGGATATTGTCCTTCTTCGAACTCACATACGCAAATTGACCGAGAGGGTCGATGGCCACGTCGGCGAGATAGTTCGGCAGGCCGCGCCCGCTCACACCGTCATCGGCGGCTGTCGTGTCGATGACGAGAGGGAGAATTTGATCAAAGTTCATGCCGGCGTCGTCAGCATTTGCAAACGACCGGACCTCTCCCTGCGTTTCCGGGGAAATGAAGCGGTTGACGAGCACCCGTTCACCGCTCCCGCTGACCGCGACAGCCGCAGGATTGGACCCCGCCTCGAATTCCTCGAACAGCAACGTGTTGGGGTCGATGCGAACGAGCTTCCGGTTCCCTTTCAGACTAACAAAAGCATAGGTTTTCTGCCGGTTGAACACAACATCGTGAGGACGGGAGCCTCGATGGAAACTGACGGCATCGAGAAGCGCACCAGTCGTTCCATTCCTGATTTCCAGCACATCCTCATCAAGACAAGTGATCCAAAGATTTCCATCGGCGTGCTGCGCAATGCTTCGCGGGTCTCTTCCCACCGGCACCTCCACGATCTTGGCAAGAGTATCGGCGTGAAGGGCGGTAATGGTGTCGTTGTCGGGATTCACACACCAGACCCGGCGGTTGATCTCGTCGCAGAGAATCTGCGTGGCTTTGGTAGGCGTCGCACCACTGGGAGCGGTTGTCACCGTGACGACAAACGAGTTGGAAGCGAGGTTCGGCGTGGCACTGCTGTCGCGGATCTGCACGATTACCGGATAGTGCCCTGCCGACGCGTAGGTGTGCGAGACGGTGTCGGCCGTCATGCTCCAGTCCGTCACCGGTGTGCCGTCACCAAAGTCCCATCGGTATTCCAACGGCGCGAGTCCACCCGTCGCCGTCACCGAAAGAGTGGCCGTTCCGTTGACCGGCGCGGGATACGGTGAGGAACCGACATCGGAAATCGAGATAGGAACGGGCGCTCCGGAACCGGCCGTCGTGAAGTCGAAGGAATACGCGGTCATGATGTTTCCGACGGCGTCCTGAATTCCATCCAAGGTCACCCGGTAAGTTGTTCCCTCCATCAGATCGGCGTCTGGCGTGAAGACAATGATGTCCTTGTCCGTGACGTTGAGCGTTCCAGGCAAATCGGCACCTCCGGCCACCGGGAAAACGCGAAAAGTCGAGGGATTGATGCTGTCGTAAACGAGTGTCTCGTGAATGACGACACCGACCCGAGTTTTGACGTGCTGGTTCGTCGCCCCGTCCGCAGGCAGATGGTATCCGACAGAGGGCGGAGTCGTGTCCGGCGCGGCCTGATGCGCGAATATCCTCGTTCGGTAAGGTCCCGCGAAGTCCGGAATGGAACCTTGGCTCGTGTTCTCCGCACTTACATAAAGATTTCCCAGCGGCAGCATGTATTCGCTGTCATGCACATGCACGTCGAGCAAGGTCGGCTCGGTGTCACTATCAAGAGGCGTCATGTCGTAGATGCCGCAGCCGAGAAACATTTTGTTGTCCTGGAATTGCGCGTAGCGGGTTCTCCCTGGCAACCCCGTTCCATAGGTCCCATCCCCGTTCATGTAGAGGACATGTCGCAGGTTTGCCGGATCGGAGAAATCAACAAACGCGCAATCATCCCCATTCCCTCCGCCGGTGACGTTGGGGATCACGACGTAGTGCTTCCAAATGGCAGCTTCGTAAGCCGGGTTGTTGTCATTCCAAACCGGATCGTTGTTCGCGATCACGTCGAGGAAAACGGGATTGGACGGATCGCTGATGTCGTAGGTCGCGACCGCGCGGGCACTTTGTCCACGAATCCCGACGACGATGAGCAGGTTTCCTATCGGAATCGCCAGTCCGGCAAAGCCGTGGTCATTCAATTCCGCGAGAGTCGTCCCCGTGCGCGCATCCCAGATTTCCACGGTGCTTCCCCCGCTCAAGTATTCGTAAGGCAGCAGATAGGACCCTCGCGTGCCCCGATTCTTCAGCGTGTAACCCGGAGGATCTTCATAAAACATGTTGAGAGGATCACTGACGTTGAGGAACTTATCGCCGTGATTGTTCACACGGTAACTCGGCAAAAAGCGGGAAGAAGTATGCTGGCCACGCTGGCCGCCAATGCGATGGGCCTCGACCGGATTCGACGGATCAGAGATATCCCAAGTGTGCACCGTGTGGTTGCTGCTTCCCGTCCGCATGTCCCGGGTGTCCATGTAGAGATAGCCGTCGAGGTAATCCAAAACCACGGTCCGCACGTTAAGATCGTTGCCCGTGGCATCGGTCATAAAATCCGCGAGCATCGCTCCGACCGTCTGCGGCACATTCGGAATTCCGGGTCCGGGAGGAGGACCAGCGACGACATTCCACGTGAATTGCGACGTCAATCCCGTATTACTCCCGTTAGCCCGCAGGACCTGCTGCGCCCCGGAATGCCGAACGTTGTTGCCGTTCGAGACATTGGTAAATCTCACGACGTTGTTCCCGAGATCGTTCCATTGAAACTGTGCAAGCGGATCGCCAGCCGACGTTCCGATGGCGAACATTTTATTAAGATCGTTAGGATCCCGAACCGCGAAATTCCCACTCGACACCGACCTCAGCAAAACGTTCCCGCCACCCGCATCCTCGACGACAAATCGCTGCGACGCCTCCGTGCTAGCACCGGACCGTGCTTCCAGTTGCTCCCCGTCGCTGGCATCGACGTTGACGTAGAGATCGTTGCTCAAACTCCGCAAAGTGACCGTCTGCCCGATGGGAATTTGGGCTTCGGCCATCGAGGCGAAGCCGAATAAACAAAACACGACGATATGGGGGCGAATCGCGGTCACGGGGGTGAATTGTAGCCAGTCCAACAGGGTGCTGCTCTAGTCACTCCAGAATCTCCGCGATTTGCCTATAAACCTTTTTGAAAGTCCAAGACTCCGCTGAGCAAATCTTAGAAAGAGATTCCACCCATCTCAGAACCAATATCAGCTTCGATTGAGACCGAGTAGTCCTGAATTTCTGAGGATTTTAGAATTTCGATAATTAAAGGAGAAATTCATTTAACCCTCTACCACTGAATCAAAAACGGCGATTCTTTTTTCGGCAAATGCATTGGGGGTTCGGAGTGACGGACTTGGAAGGAGTCAGGAAATCCACCTCTCCCCTTCCTAAAACCCCACTGGCACATGAAATTCCCGCACCTCCTCGTCGCCGTCCTGCTATTCGGCTTCATCAGCCTGCCAAAGGTATTTGGACAAGCCACCATCGTTTTTTCCGCGACTCCTAATACAAATTTCTCCGAGGTCTTCGACTTGGACATCGAGATTGATTCCAGCGGAAACCTGACAATGTCTTCCAACAACATTCCCAACGCGAATGTGATGGATTCCGACCAAATCGCTGGTTCGCTCCCGCCCGGAGCTGGCGGTTTTCGCATCGCGGTCACGGGGACTGACAGCGGTGGCGCCGAACGACCGAGATTGGACGGTAGCCAGACCGCCGCCGACTACCTCGCCAATCCCACCGACAATCGGGGGCTTGCAGTGAGGAGGAATCCCGACAATTCACTCATGAATCCCGCGGAGGAACTTCAGTTCACCTTCGACTTCACCCAAACAGCGCTGCCCGTTTCCGACGTGACGCTTACCGAGATTACTTTCGTCGCAAACAGCGGAGCACCTTCCATCCGGTTGACGGATTCCAATGGCACCAACGAGGTCATCGGTGACACCGATTCGACGGTCTTCTCCGCGCTGACGGGAGATTACACTTTCACCGACGGTGAGATCTTTCGCGTGGCTCACGACGGCGCAACCGGGGTATTCGCCATCAAGACGCTCTCCTTCACGGCAACATTCCAGCAAAGCATCGACTTCACCGCGAGCACGGATGTGATTTTCGGGACCGAAAACATCTCGCTCACGATCAGCGATCCGGCCTACGAGCCCGGCTTTTTCTACGAAATCGACTCGGATAACATCGCGTTCAACGGTGGACTCCCTCTGGATATCACGACGGAAATGGACAATGGATCGGGAACAGCTGTCATACTTGTCGCCCTCGATGGAACTACCGGGGATTACAATTTTACTATTTTCGAATCGTCTCCCTTGGACGCCCCCGCAGTGAGCATCAGCGCGCCACCGCCCGTCATCAATGAATTCACCTTCGCGGACCCTGTCTTTCCCAATTCGAGCAGTCTTGAAACAACCGCCTACCTGTTCACCACTCCCGAAGGCAATAGCGATGCTGGAACCCGCGGCGTCAATGGACTCGGTCTCTTTTACAACGTCGGCGGAATCGATGAGACTATCGGCACCCTTGCCATCACGAGCAGCGACTCCGTGTATTCCTTCTTCGATACAACCGTGACCAATGGTGCTTTCGTCGTCAACGCAGACGATCCGGCAGTCGACACCATTTACACACTCACCCTCGAAAATGGCAACGGCGTCGCCACACAGGACGTGCAGGTCCTCGTCGACGAACCACAGTTGATCACCAATTTCTCGCTGAACGGATTTCAAATCGGCGATACGGAAAGCGGCATTATCCTTCTCAATGCGGTTGGCGATCATGACGACACGAACGCCGCGCAGGGCCTGTTCCTGGATTGGAGTCTCGACGGCGTGAACTTCGTCCCCGTTCCGGGAATCGGCGTGCCCGATGGCGACGTGACCGACTTGACGAGAGATGGCGTGATTGGGCCTTTCGGCGACACCTACGCGAACGGTTTTGCCAATGATAGCATCGGTCTTTGGGACGCGACGAGCGTCCTCGCCGCGCTTTCCACAACCTCGCCAGCCACGGTCACGGCCCGGCTCCGCTCGATCAACCAGATCGACACAACACTGCAAACCATAGTCTTCGACATCCTCGAGGACGACACTCTCCCTCTCGGTTTCTGGGAAGCCGACAATGGCGTGAACGGCGAGCCCTGGCAGAACTCCAACATCAAGACCTCCAACGCCAATCCAAATATCCCGATTTTAACCATCCCCGAAGGTGGTTTTGCGGACACCACCTCGAATGACGTGACCTTTACAAGGGCGTTTTCCGGAAGGGCCAACATGGGAGGAATCGGTT
This sequence comes from Verrucomicrobiota bacterium, assembly GCA_039192745.1. GTDB lineage: Bacteria > Verrucomicrobiota > Verrucomicrobiia > Verrucomicrobiales > DEV007 > JBCCWV01. Next base: position 53,241 of record JBCCWV010000002.1, read on the forward strand.
CCTTTTCGAATGGAGACGCCTCCTTCGCTCTGTGGGCAGATTTGCCGACAGCTTCGGCAGATCGTCTGGTGTTGATCGATCTCGGCGGCGGAGCAGACGGCGTTTCTGTTGTTTATGAAAATGGAGAAATCGTCCTCACCCACTTCGACTCGGCAGCGACGACCACCATCAGCCAGGTCGTTCCAACGGGTTGGACCCACATTGCCATCGTCATCGACTTTTTGTCTGATCCCGCCGCGCCTGTCATCGACCTCTACATCGACAGCGTTCTCTCCGGCACACTCGTGGGCACCGACTCCAGCGGCGCCTGGGCCGGCGGCAACACATCCGGTATCGGCGGGCAGTTCGTCAGCACCGCAGGCGGAAGCGGCACTACTTTCACGGGGGACATTACCCACTTTGTGGTTGCGACGACGCTCCTCGACCAAGCGGCCATTGATGCGCTCTATTTCCCGTTTGCGATCCTGTCCAATCCTCCTGAAATCACCGGATTTACTTTCGATCCCGTCACTGGCTCGGCGGAGATCAGCCTCTCTGGTGAAGCGAGCACGAATTACAAGCTCGTCGAAGCGTCAGACCTCGATTTCACAACGCCCGATCAGGATCCGATCCCGCTCACTGGTGCAACCGTCGGCACGCAATCCGGAAACGAAGTCATTACTGACGCCACCGGAAACGCGACGGTGCAGTTCAACCTCGGAACAACAAAAACCCGGACCTACGTCCGCGCGGAAACACCCTAACCGAACACTTTCCTCTCGGACAACTATCCCAAAGCGGCAACCTCGAACAACCCATCTATGAAAGCAAAATACCTCAGTGCAATCTTTGCGGCCCTGGCCCTGAGTAGCACTTCCGTTCCGGCAGCCTTGACGATTCTTTTCAGCAACGGATCGAACACGGCGAATAATTTCGTCCACACTGTCTCGGACCTTGGCGCTGATCCCGTCACTTTCGGAACATCAGGGGGCATCGGAGCGATCGACGCTACGAACGACTCATTTGCCGTGGCCACCGCCGGGACCATCCAGCTCACCTACTCGGCATTCACGACCGGCTTCAACCCGAATACTTTCACCGGCACGGCGCCATCAAACTCGGCGCCTTTCCGCAGCAACGGAACCGGGCTCGGCATCAACGGCGGCGGGGGCAACCAGTTCAACGCCACCGAAGCCTTCACCTTCACCGTCAGCCTTTCAGGGTTTGGCTCCGGAGTGGAACTCCAATTGACGGAATATGAAGCTGCTTCCACCCCGTTCCAGCTTTGGCAAGAGACCAGCCCCGGTGTCGGCACACTCTTGGCTTCAGGGAGCAACCCCACCGGGCTGGGCCTGACCGTTGAAGACGGCGGCGTCTTCGCGGTTTATCTGGAGAGCGGAGGTGCGAGCAGATTCACCTCTCTCACCTTTGAAACCATTCCCGAGCCCTCCGGCCTTGCCTTCCTTGGCTTGGGACTGGCCGCTCTCGGCGCTCGCCGCCGACGTCGTTGAGAAACTCGGAGCGTTTCTTCTCACTCTCCCGTCCGACTCACTGGAGGACGCCAGTCCCACCCGGGACTTTGGCGAGTTGAACTTCCGTACTTATGACAAAACCCTTCCCTCTCATTTTCAGTTCGATCTTCCTCGGGACGAGCCTCCATGCCGACGTCTTGTTCGACTTCACCAGTTCCAACGTCCGACCGGATAACAATCCCTACACCATTGAAGTCAAATCGCTGGACGGCAACCCGCCTTCGGTTGCCACCGCCGACACCTCCGGCGACCTACCTACCCTGACCGGATCATTCTCCCTCGGCGACGCGGGCGACGGATCGTTCACCATCACCCTAGACGGCCGGAACAACGATACTTCCAATTGGGACGCCGACACCTGGACCGGTGGCAACCCGCATCCCGTCCGCGGCAACAACACCGGCCTGGGCATCAGCGATGCCGCTGGAAACGCATCCGTCGATGGCGGCGAGGCCATCCTCTGGTCCTTCGACCTGACCTCGCTCAATCTCGACCCGGGAGAGTCGCTGGTCATGACCGCCCTGAATCTCAACACAAGCAACGCCCAGTTTTGGCAACTCACAGGCACGCCGGGCAATGCCGGGGCAGGCACTCTCGTCGCCACGGGAAATCTCTGGAACGGCAACATCCAGATATCCCACGGCGACGCCTTCGCGCTCACCGGAACCGGTCGCTTCCGCGAAGTCACCCTCGAAATCATCAACACCGGTCCCGCCGACACTCCCACCAATCTCACCGCGAGCGCCGCCGTCGACAGCGTGCAACTCGACTGGGACGACGACACTTCCGGCAATCTCGATTTCTTCACCATTTACCGGTCGACGACCAGTCCCGTGACCACCGCTTCCGACGTTCTCTCCACCGTCACCAGCAGTGACTTCATCGACACAACCGCTGAAATTGGCACCAGTTACTTTTACGCCGTTTCCGCCACGAGCGGCTTCGGTGCCGAAACAAACTTGAGCAATGAATCCTCCGCTGCCGCCCTTCCCCCTTCACCCCTCCAACATCTCGACGCCACCATCACAGGCAGCGTGAACGGAAACCCCGTGACCGCGTGGGCCGACCAATCCGGAAACAACAACGATGCCTCCGCAGCAACGGGCACGGTCAATTATCCAAGCAGCAGCCAATCCGCTTCCGGTCTTTCCGGACTCGACTTCGGCCCCGCGCGCTCCAGCCTCGAATTGTTTGATGCCAATGCGTCCGACACTTGGCTCGATCAGTCTTCCAACGCCGACGGCTTCTCCGTCATGCTCGCCTTCAAATGCGACGACCTCGTCCCCGGCCAATTCAACGACCTTCTCGGCAATTCGACCGACAGCACGACGGGTTTCCAACTGGGCTACACGTCCGCCGGACAAATCCAAGCCTCCCTTGGCGGCCAAGTCATCTCCACCGCGGGCAATTCGGTAGCGCCCGGCGACACCATCGTCATCGCCTTTCAATACGACGCCGACTCCGAAACCTACGAGCTTTGGGAGACGGTCAATTTCCAATCCGTCACCGGTCCGCTCGCCAAAACAGACTTTTCGACCGCGAATCCGGTTACTCTCGGCAGCATTGACAACCTCCTGCAATTCCTCCACGGCATCGTCGGCGAGGTGAAAGTCTTCGACACCGCTCTCAGTCCCGAATTGTTCAAGGAAGAACGCGAAAAACTGCTCCATCGGTGGATCTCCCCTCCCAACGTCATCGTCATCCTCACCGACGACATGGCTTGGTATGACACGCCGGTGCGCATGGACGACCGCATGTTGAACTCCGCTCAGGAAATCATGCGACGTCTGCAGGACCCAGCCAATCCAGGTCAACCCTACTACTGGCACATGCAGCAACTCGCCGACCAGGGAATGCTCTTCCGCAACGCCTACTCAGGCGCTCCGCAATGCACGCCCACCCGCGCCAATCTGCAAACCGGACAGACAACCGCCCGCAACCGTGTTGGCGTTTTTCTTGGATCGTCCGGCCGAGGTGTCGAATTCGACGAACGCAGCGAATTCGACAACTTCCCGCTCACACCCAACGGCATCATTCTTCCCTTTCCCGAGACGATGGTCACCATCCCCGAGGCTCTGAGCCCGATGGGTTACCAATGCGCGCACTACGGCAAATGGCACCTCGGTTCGGATCCGGCCGTCGAAGGTTACATCGAATCGGATGGCAGCACCGACAACAGCGAAGGCGAAACCTATCCCTCCAGCGACCAACAGATCCCCGCCGACATCGCTGATCCAAAACGCATCAACGAAATGACGGACAAAGCCATCGCCTTCATGACTTCACAGCAGAACGGGGGCAAGCCTTTTTACATCCAGCTCTCCCACTACGCCGTGCACAATCCATGGGAATGCTACCCCTCGTCGCGTGCACTCTTTCAAAACGACGTCGATGTCCTCGCTTTCAATAATGGTGAAACCGACGTGACCGAACTCAATCGGAAACGCGATCCGGCCGCCTTCTTCGGCATGCTCTATGATCTCGATCAAAGCATCGGTCGATTGATGCAGGAGATCGACAACCTCGGGATCACGGACAAAACCTACATCGTTTTCAAGTCCGACAACGGATACCGCCGCTTCAACACCCAGAACTTTAGCCAACCTTACTACGGCGCGAAGTGGTTCCTCTGGCAGGGCGGCCTTCGCGTGCCCATGATCGTGAAAGGCCCCGGCATTCCGAGTGGCCAGGTAAGCACGGCCAACGTCGCCACCTATGATCTCCTCCCCACCTTCTTCGACTGGGCCGGCGGCACTCCCGCAAACCTCAACGGCATCGACGGGCTGAGTCTCAAAAACCATCTCGAAGGCGATCCGCCGACGACCGACCTCCTCGACCGCTCCCTCTACTTTCACTACCCGCATTACCGGAGTTCCCACCCGTTCTCCGCCATCGTCAAAGGCAACTACAAACTCATCCACACCTACGACGGCACGACTCGCACGGACATCTCGGTCTCGAATCCCAACCTGCTCTTCGACCTCGCTTCCGATCCCGGCGAAGTGCACAACATCAACACGACTCCAAATGACAATCCGACCGCCGCCGCACTCTGGTCGGAACTCGACGCCTACCTCGACAGCGTCAACGCATGGCGCCCACGCGACAACTCCGCCAACTATCTCAACGACAGTGGCGCCGATTACGAAAACAGCAGCGACTACGACGATCGCCTTCGCTACAGCCCGTTTGAAGGGAGCCGTGGCGCGGGCACATCACCGATCGACTACTGGTTCGAATCATGGGGCGTGGACATTGGCGGTGACCTCGACGACTACGATCTCGACGGCGTCGCCAACATCCTCGAATACGCCCTCGGGCGAAACCCGATCTTTGCCGAAGGCCCTGTCTCTCTGCCCACCCTGGAATTCTCCGGCGGCGCCTGGCGATACACCTTCCCCGTGAGATACGCTCCGGGCGAACTCACTTACACTGTGTCGACCTCCACCGATCTGGACGAATGGATAACCCTCACCAATCCGTCCTTAACACTGACACAAACAGGAAGCGACTTCGACTGGACCCAAGCAACTCTGCCGACCGAGGAAAGATGCTTCGTGCGCCTCGACGTCCGCCGATAGAAGTCTCAAGAACCGATGAGACTGACAGAACCCAAAGAAGCTCAGAACCCTTTGAGAATTTCAAATTGCGGGGGAAGGATTTGAACCTTCGACCTCCAGGTTATGAGCCTGACGAGCTACCGGGCTGCTCTACCCCGCGGTTTGAAAAATTCGGTCGGTAAAGAAGCACGGGCCATCGTATTCGCAACGTCTTTAAACAACCAATTCGGACGCACTTGCGCTTCTGCCCGCTCCACTCGCCCTCCGGACGAAACGCATGTGATCCGTTTCGATCTTCATCCAATACCCTCAGTGTCCGACAAAAGTCTTCTCGAAGCGCTCCGCCGCTCCTCCGTTCCCCTCCTCCCGAAATACTATCGGATGCGCCGATTTTTTCAGAGCGAAGCAGATTGAGACCCTGATCGAACGGGACCGAAAAACCGCCTTTTGGCCGATGACTCAACGGATTGGAGGGGAAATTGACGCCGCTCAAGGCGAATTAAGAATCTCGCAATCAATTAAAAATGAATGATTTACGGATCTATCCCTGTTACGACACCCCAAACTACTGCCTTTTTGCGACAATTTTCATTATATTATGGAAATTATAATAAACCGTGTTAAATTGGTTTTAGTTTAATAATTTTCTGCATGAACTCGACATTCGACGCCCTACTGCTCAACACCAAACTCGTAACGGGAGCGCTGCTTCTTCTGAACTTCTTGCTGCTTACGAGCCTGTATATGTCCGTGAAGTGGGCCCGGGCGCCACGCAAGAACGGCAACAAGTTGGAGCGGCATCAGGAATTCACGATTTTTGGAATGCTCGCGGCCGTCATCGTTCTGAACGGAGTCGCCGTTCATGGCAACAACTCCCTCCGCGCCTCTACGGAGTCGCTCATCGGCGAGTTTTCCGGAACTTCGATCAGCGGCCCGGCACACGTGACACCTCCCGCGAAGGAGGAGACGACGAAATCCGCGCCGGTCGTTGCCTCCCGCGCCGAGCCGGTCGATACGGAAAATTAATCAGCGCCTCTGCCGA
>JBCCWV010000003.1:0-59083 GCA_039192745.1 Verrucomicrobiota bacterium
AGTTGGAGAATCATGTCAGGACGACCGAGCAACATGTTCTCCTGGTAGTCCGTAATAAATCCATCCGGATAAACCTTCTCCAACTCTTCGTGCCCGTTCTCCCTCACAAAGTATCGCGTCGTGCCTGTTTTCCATCGCAACTTCATCCGCCAAGCAAAACGATGCCCGTCGTCCGTCCACGAGGCGTTGCCCGGATAAAAGAAAGGTCTCACCGGCAGGATGATTTGAAAAAGAATAGCGATCCCCAGTAGTACGACCGGCACTTTAGCGACCCGGTTCGCCGATACCGTCTCGCCGCCCGCTTCTCCCAGCCACTTTCCAAGGATTTTCCGTGGCCAGTTTGTTGGAAAAAAGAGCATTGTCAGAGCGATCGAAATCCACGGGAAGAATCCAAGGCTTACCGTGCCCAATCCTCCGGGCCCAAGGCTGAAAAGCACTGAGTTGCCCACGTGGAATATCAAGGACAGGCTGAATCCAAAAAGCCGTGTCTTTCTCCACAGAAGCAGTGGCACGATCAGTAGGTCGAAAATCAGTCCGGCGTACGAAAAGAACAGCGCCACGTCTCGCGTGGCCAAACCCGTTTCAAAGAACGTCTCGCCGACCTTACCGATAAGCCACGACGTCATCGGTTCTCCGCGCAACCAATCCGCGTTGATCTTCGCCACGCCGCCGAAAAAATAAACACAGGCCATCGAGAAGCAGAGCATGACCACCAACCAATTCGGCACCATCGAACGACGGACGGACGGACGGAATTTCGCGTCGAGCGAAAGCATCCCGTGCGCAGGTATGATCGACATCCAGAAAAGCACCCACAGCAGCAGATAGTATTGATTCAAAAACGGCGCCTGATCGAGAAGGAAGAAGTAGCTCGACACCACGAACGCGTAGATCGCGCACACGCGGTAAAATAATCCTAACAATATCCCCGCAAAGGCGACGCACAGGCCCAGCCAGAGCCCGTGCATAATGACCTCGGGAAAAGCGCCGACCCAGCCGAAACCGAAATACTTGAAACGAAACTCCGGAGCGAACCAGAGATTATCAACCACCCCGGAAAAATAGAAGAGAAGCGTCCCGTACAAGCAAAGCCCACCAAGGAAAGCCCTGAAGAGAGCGAGCGCCGCGAGATCGACTGGCTTTGCCAGCCAGCCAACAAAATTTTTGGAAGAAAGGAATTGCGAGCGCGTTACCACGGCCAAAATCGATCAAAACCGACTCGGCAACAAACACGCCGCCGCCCGCTACACAACCGGAACGATTTCACGTTCGTCCGTGTTGTCCGCGAACGTGTCGTCTGGGGTGGGCATTCCAAATACGATAGGGTCGATTTTCATAGCTGATAGTTTAAGGTTAAGACTAAACAACAGGGACGAATTCGCGTTCGTCCGAGTTGTCCGCGAACGTGTCATCCTGCGTTGGCACTGCTTGTAGGATGGTTTTCATCTTCATAGCAAAGGGAATCTTTGGTGGCGGACCTCCTTTAAACAACAGGAACAACTTCACGCTGATCATCGTTGTCAGCAAAGGTGTCATCTGTTTGCATTCCGTGGGCAGTATCGTGGATTTTCATGATGTTGGGTTGGATGTATTTTCGTTAGACGACGGGAACGATTTCTCCAACATTCCCGTTGTCGGCGAAAGTATCATCAAAATTTCCGGCGTTTGTCGGAACAGCGTGAGTTTTTTCGAGAATTCTCATTGTGTGATTCGAACGTGGAGGTCTTATCAGACCACAGGAACGAACTCCTTGTCGGTCCCGTTGTCGGCAAAGGTATCATCAGCATTTCCTTGGCCAACAGGAACTGAATAAATAACGTCTTGGATTTTCATAGGTCAGAGTGGTTTTGTGAAGTGTTTTTTGACTCCTTAAGCGAAATCTTCCCTCCCGATAAAGGCGGGCGAACTTGATAGTCAAGAAAAATTAATTAGTTGGCTTCCACCCCGCGTTGACAAAGCCCGGAAAATCCCTGATTCCTCGCCTATGTCCGGCGACTCGCCCGAAAACCAGCGGTCCCCGCTTCACGCCCTGAACGCCGATCTCGGTGCCCGCTTCGTGCCGTTCGCCGGGTGGGAAATGCCGGTCATGTTCGATGGCATCATTCCAGAGCATGAAGCGGTGCGAACCGGTGTCGGCGTTTTCGACATCTCCCACATGGGCGAATTTTTCGTCGACGGTGCGGAAGCCGAAAGCTGGCTCGATGGATTACTAACTAACAATGTCGCCAAACTCTCCGTCGGCGCCGCCCACTACACGCTTCTTCTCAATGACGACGGCGGCGTCATTGATGACCTCATTCTTTATCGAATCGGGAAAGCGGAGTTCCTCCTTATCGTCAACGCCGCGAAGATCGATGAAGACCGCGAATGGATGGAGGCTCGACTCAATGGCTCCGTAAACTTCAAAGACCATAGCTCTGATCACGCCGCTCTTGCTGTACAAGGCCCCAAGATGGAAGACGTCTTCGACGAGGTTTTTGATGAAGCGATCGCCGTTCCCGAACGCAACTCCGTCATCCGTGTGACTTCACCTTCGGGCATGGCCTACGTCTGCGGCACTGGTTACACCGGCGAAGATGGCTTCGAACTCATCATACCCGCCAATGACGGCGCCCACTGGTATCAGAAGATTCTCGATGCTGGCGCAAAACCCTGCGGCCTCGGCGCGCGCGACTCGCTCCGACTCGAGATGGCCTACCCGCTCAACGGCTCCGACCTCGCTCCCAACCGCACGCCGCTTGAGGCCGGACTCGGCTGGGCCGTGGATTTGGGCAAAGAAGCTTTCGTCGGCCGCAATGTCCTGGCACAGCAGAAAGCCAACGGCATCCCCACCAAACTCTCCGGAATTGAACTCCCGGAAAAAGGCCCGCCACCGCGGGCGAACTACGGCGTTTTCCACGGCGGCGAACAAGTCGCTGAGCTCACAAGCGGCGGTTTGTCACCAACTTTGGGCAAACGAATCGGCCTCGCATACTTGCCGAAGGCGCTTTCGAAGATTGACACCGAACTGGAAATTGATATCAGGGGGAAACGATTTGCCGCCCGCGTGGTGAAAAAACCGTTCTATAATCCCGCTACCCCATCCCCATGAACGTTCCCGACGGCCTCCAATACACAGACGACCACGAGTGGGTCGACACCACCGCTTCCCCTTCCCCCGTCGGCATCACCGACCACGCGCAGGAAGAACTCTCCGAACTCGTCTACGTCGAACTCCCCGAAATCGGCACCGAAGTGGAAAAGGGTGACGGTGTCGCCGTCGTCGAATCCGTCAAAGCCGCCAGCGACATCTACGCCCCCGTCTCCGGCAAGATCGTCGAGATCAACGAAGCCCTCACCGAAGACCCCACCGCCATCAACAAGGACCCCTACGGCGAAGGTTGGATCTTCAAGATCAAGGTCACCGGCGATGCCGAGGATCTTCTCGACGCCGAAGGCTACAAGGGTGCGATCGGATAGTTGGCCAGTGGTTGCAGCTTCCAGCTGCACAGTCAGAGGTCAGAGGTCAGAGGTCGGTGATCAGAAGTCAGTAATCAGAGTTCGGTGGTCGTCGGCCAGAACTCGCTGCCGGATCACTCTTCCTAGGCGGGAGGGATTTAATCTCGGTCTATAAAAAGAAAAACAATTCGTCGCAAAGCGATGGCTCATGGCGGACCTGCGTCGCCACAGATAAATCACGCCACTGCTATTCCTCCTACCAATGCGGCACCGCCCGCTTCACTTCCGTCACCTGTGGCTTGCCATTCACCATTTCCGCACGGACGCGAACGTAGATGAATTCGCCGCGACCATTTACGGTCACACTCTCCTGCCGAACCGTCGCAGCGAGCCGAAACTTCCCATCCATCCAACGATAAACATCTTTGGTGAACAACATCCCGCTGTGCCCACCGGGCCAAATGCACTCCACTGTTTTCTCGCGCTCGTTCGGCCACGGATTGATGACACGTGAGAGCACTGAGTCTTTTTCATGCTTCTCAGTCTCTGGATTCCAAAGAAAAACGTCCCATTGGTCAGCCTTCCCGTTCTCTAAAACAAAGACACAGTAGTCATCGTGTCCGTCGAAATTGAAATCCGCGACTCTCTTCACTGGTTCGGTCGCCAGAAGTGGTTCGACAAGAAGGAGGATGGAAAAGGCAACGGTGGATGCGTGCTTCATGTTTTTAAAAATACGGGGCGATTTTAACCGTCTGTCGCGGAATTGGAAGGTCACCCCACTTGCACCCTCGCGCCCCGTAGATAGTTTCCGAGCGTATTCCTCTCGAACCCGGTGAATCTCCGGTTTCCTGATCGTTCCTCTTAATTTCCGCCGCCAAGCCATGACCAATCCACACGCCTTTGCCCCTCGGCACCTCGGGGCCGACGACCATGCCATCGCCGAAATGCTGGCGGTCACGAAGCACTCGACGCTCGATGCACACGCCGACGACGCGGTGCCCGAAGCGATCCGCGAACGGGCGCCGCTCGACTTGCCGGATGCCGCAACGGAAGCCGAAGCGCTGGATGAATTGCGCCAGAAAATGAATCACAACGTCGTCGCCCGGTCGTTCATTGGTCTCGGCTACTACGAATCGATCACCCCACCCGTCATCCAGCGGTGCATTTTCGAAAACCCGGGCTGGTACACCGCTTACACGCCTTACCAGGCGGAGATCGCCCAAGGGCGTCTCGAAGCGTTGTTGAATTTCCAAACAATGGTCGCGGACTTGTGCGGACTCGACGTCGCCAACGCCTCACTTCTCGATGAAGGCACCGCCGTTGCCGAAGCCGTCACGATGTGTTCGGGAATGAAGCCGAAGGCGGACAAGGTATTCATCAGCGACCGCTGCCATCCGCAGACCATCGACGTCGTCAAGACCCGCGCCGAACCAGTCGGTCTGGAGATCGTTGTCGGTGACGAAAACTCCTTTAACCCTAACGAATGTGATAATTTACTCGCCATCGTCGTCCAGTATCCGGACAAAACCGGCGACATCGTGGACCATCGGGACTTGATCGAAAAGACGCATGAAGCGGGCGGTCTGGTCATCATGGCCACCGATCTCCTCGCGCTTACGCTGCTCGAACCGCCGGGCGCGCTCGGGGCAGACATCGCCGTCGGAAGCAGCCAGCGATTCGGGATTCCCCTCGGCAATGGCGGCCCTCACGCCGCCTTCCTTGCCTGTCGTGACTCGTTGAAACGCAAGCTTCCCGGGCGATTAGTCGGCGTCTCCCAGGACCGTCACGGGAACCCCGCCTTCCGCCTTTCGCTCCAGACCCGCGAGCAACACATCCGCCGCGACAAGGCCACGAGCAACATCTGCACGGCGCAGGTTTTACTCGCCGTCATGGCCTCGATGTATGCCGTTTACCATGGGCCGGATCGACTGCGTCGCATCGCCGAGGAGGTGAATCGCAAGACAGCACGGCTCTTCGTGCGGTTCTGCGAGGCCGGAGCGACGGTCAAGAATCCTAACTTTTTTGACACACTCACCGTCGAAGGTCTGGAGGGTGCCGTCGGACGAGCGCTCGACGCCGGTTTCAACGTCCGCGACAACGGTGACGGATGCTTCAGTGTCTCGCTCGACGAGGCTACCACGGATCTTGAAGTCAAATTGCTGGGCGACGCTCTCATCGGCGGGGAGACCACGGAGCCGCCGGGCGACATCATCGTTCCCGACGGCCTCCGCCGTACGAGCAAGTTCCTCCAGCACGAAATCTTCAATCAGTTTCACACCGAAACAGAGATGTTGCGCTATCTGCGCCGGCTCGAAGGGAAAGATCTAGCACTAAATCATTCCATGATCCCACTCGGATCATGCACGATGAAACTCAATTCTGCCGCCGAGATGATACCACTCAGTTGGCCGACGGTCGGACGCATTCACCCCTTCGCCCCACCTGAGCAACGCGAGGGATACACCAGCCTCGCGAAGGACCTCGAAGTCTGGTTGGCGGAGATTTGCGGCATGGATGCAACCTCGCTCCAACCGAATGCCGGCTCCCAGGGAGAATACGCCGGGTTGTTGGCTATCAGGCAGTTCCACCTTTCAAACGACGACACGAATCGCGATATTTGCCTCATTCCATCGTCGGCCCACGGCACGAATCCCGCCAGCGCCGTCATGGTCGGGATGAAAGTCGTGGTCGTGAAATGCGACGACGAAGGGAACATCGATCTCGAAGACCTGCGGGCTAAAACCGAAAAGCATTCCGCGAATCTCGCGGCGTTGATGATCACTTACCCATCGACGCACGGCGTCTTCGAATCATCGGTAAAAGACATCTGTTCGCTCATTCACGACCACGGCGGACAGGTTTACATGGACGGGGCGAACTTGAACGCGCAGGTCGGGCTTTGCAGTCCAGGAGCGATCGGTGCGGATGTTTGCCATTTAAATCTGCACAAGACATTTTGTATTCCTCACGGCGGCGGCGGTCCGGGTGTCGGTCCGATTTGCGTCAAAGCGCATCTCGATCCGTTCCTGCCAGGCCATCGGTTCTCCGTGAGCCGTCAAACGCCGCCGGTTTGTGCGGCACCGCTCGGGAGTGCAAGCATCCTCGTCATCTCATGGATGTACATCCGCATGATGGGCGGATTGGAACTCACGAAGGCAACAAAGCTCGCCATCCTCAATGCCAACTACGTTGCAAAACGGCTGGAGCACTTCTTTCCAGTCCTTTACCGCGGCGAGAGCGGGTGCGTCGCTCACGAGTGCATCATCGATCTTCGTCCCTTCAAAAATGACGCGGGTATCGAGGTCGAAGACGTGGCCAAGCGCCTGATGGACTACGGGTTCCACGCTCCCACGATGTCTTGGCCAGTGCCGGGAACGCTCATGATCGAACCCACGGAAAGCGAATCGAAGGCTGAGCTGGATCGCTTCTGCGACGCCATGATTTCCATCCACGGCGAAATACGCGCCATCGCGAATGGCGAGTCTGATACGAAAGACAACGCGCTCAAGAACGCTCCGCACACGGCGGAAGAAGTCGTCGATGATGAATGGAATCACGCCTACTCCCGCGAGTCGGCCGCCTTCCCCATCGACTGGGTGCGCGCAGGAAAATTCTGGCCCACCGTCGCCCGCATCGACAACGTTTACGGCGATCGCAACCTCGTGTGCAGCTGTCCGGCTGTGGATGAGTTTTCGGAAGAAAAAGTAGAGGAAGCGGTCGCATCGTGAACGAGATGGATGTTGCGGTTCCCGACTGGGCCACGTGGGAGCCGACGATGCTCGCCACCTTGCTCTTCATCGTCGAGGGGGACCGTGTGCTTTTAATTCGGAAGAAGCGCGGCATCGGCGCGGGAAAAATCAACGGACCCGGTGGGAAGATCGAGCCGGGTGAAACCGCTCTTGAGTGCGCAGTGCGCGAAACGATTGAAGAGATCGGCGTCACCGGATTCGATCCCGTCGAGCACGGTGAACTCCTTTTTCATTTCACTGATGGCCTGAAACTCCACTGCCGCGTCTTCGTTTCGCACTCTCACGAAGGCACACCCATCGAAACCGAGGAAGCCACTCCCATCTGGTTCAAAATCAACGAGATCCCCTACCACGAAATGTGGGAAGACGACCAGCATTGGCTTCCTCATGTTCTCGAAAAAGGAGGGAGCTTCAGCGGTCGCTTTGTCTTCAATGACGAAGCGATGCTCTGGAAGGCAATTCGTTTTACTACTGATGAGTAAACTCAATCCGCACCGGCCAGCCCACTTCGATTCGATCCACCTGCTTGGTTGACAAAACCACCAGTGGGAGTCCAAGCCACGGCAGTGTTGTTGTTCCACAAGACACAAAAGTTGCCATTGGACGCAACGGCAGAGTCGGTATTTCCCTGGTCGGGTACTTCTGACCAGATTCCGGTGGCCTTGTCCCAGATGTACGCTTCGGAAGCGGTCCGGATGAGGAAGTTGCCATTTGAACCGAGCATTTCTTGTGGCGCGCTTATTCCGGATAGAGCATTCCAGCCTGTGGTCGAACTCCACGCCGCCGCGCTCGTCGTCCCGTAGGCTGCAATGTTGCCGTTAGATTCCAGAATCACTCCATTCGTACCACCGACAATCCCTTGAGGTCCGACCCAAGCAGGCGGAGAAGCTGTCGCGTCGAAGGCAAAAACGCCGGTCTGAAACAAGGCGCCAAAATTCCCCGAAGGAGATCCATTAACAGCATTGAAGATGTCTTCCAGCGTATTCATCGTCGGCGCTGGACCGGAGGCTGGAGTCAGGTCGCCGGGTGAACCGTCCTGCGCGGTGATGTCGCGCAGGAGGATCGTGGAAAAGACAACTGCTGCGAGTACTACAGGGAAGAAGAGCTTGTTTTCAGAGAGCTTTTTCATGGTGTCGATAGGGATCGGGAAAAACAATGGGACGGGAGTGGCCCGACGAAAAGAACTTATTTCAGGCAATTCTCCGGCGCCTGAGACCGAACAGGGCGAGCATGGGGAGAAGGAGCAAAGTGGCACTCGGCTCCGGAATGCCAAGGGTGAAGGCCGAAGGCGAGAAAGTGAGATTGGTAATGTATTCCTCGCCGAATGCCACGTCCACGATCTGATTGGTTTGAGGGTTCAACCCTCCACTGTTATCGGCGTTCTGGAGAAGACCGGTGCCGTTGGAACGCAACTCAAGGTAAGTGGGGTGGTAACGTCCGGGGTTGGACCCCTCGCCGGTTTCACGGCCATTGAAGATGAAAACGACACCGCCGCCCAGGTCTTCCAGTTCGTCCACTTGAAGTCCATTTGTCAGATCGGCGCCGGCGGCGACTTCAAAGCGCAATGTCTGCCCGGGAACCGCGCCACCATTCAAACTGTAAAAGAGCGATCCCGGAATGGACTCAGGTCCGGCGGGAGGGGGAGCGGTCAAGTGGCTGAGTTGAAAAACAAATCCAGAAAACAACGACGGCGTGCCCGGAGCGAGACTCCCGCTCACGTTGTATTCGATCGCGTTGATCGCCGGATCAGCATAAAGCCCAGGCTGCAGTGGACCGGCGATGTCGATGACAAAGTTGAATGTCGTGACGCTGCTGAAAACCGGGCTCGTACCGAAATCCGCACTCGAAAAGCTGAGGACGAATGCCTTTGCGGGAGCAACAGAAAGGCACGAGGCCGCGACCAAAATGAGAAGGGGTTGGAAAGATCGCATAGGGTAGTCTCCCACAGTCCCGCTTTTCCCGGCAAGCAGAAATTTGTGATCCAAACCGGCATCAGTCGTCTTTCAGCCCGTGTTTCTCGAGAAAAGGAATCAATTCCTGCACGCCAAAGTCGGCAAGAACCAAGTCCCCCCGGCCGTCAGTCGTTCGCACCCGCATCGATGGAGCACTGGATTGGCCGGTCAGCTCAATCATTTCATCGAATTTCGCCCGGTCAGCAATGACGTTGTGTTCGGTGAATTCGTAGCCGTTTTCGTTCAACCATGCGACAGCCTCCACGCACCATGGGCAGCCGGGTTTGATGAAAATTTCGAGGGAAAAATCGGACATGTTGGCACCATCCACATCCCTTAAAACTGGTCAAGTCTCTACACACCGGCCGAACGGAGTTCGTCATTGCCGACAATACTCAATCCGATAATAAATCGAGAAGCTCGCCAACACGGTGACGACGATTCCGACAAGATACACCAAACCACCCGGGTATCCCCCGACGGTCGCAAATCCATAGAGTTCATTAAACCAGCCGACTTTCCACCCCCAAAGCATCCACCAACAGAATGCCGCCTGAAGCGAAACTACGATAACCGTGTTTACGAGAACGAAACCGACAAGGCGAAAGTATTGCATCCAGTTCTTCGGCAAAGGCCAAAGGAAAAGGAAAGTCGACCACACGGATTTCGTTCTGCTTGGATCGCGGAATAGGCAATCCGCGGCATACTCGCTCCTCGTCAAATCGCTGCATTTCTTCTTGTGTGTTTTGCCGAAGCAATAAACCTCTAGAAATCCGGTGATGACTAACATCGCCACCACTTGCACGGCGAGAATGGCTGGCCACGATCCGAGAAAAACCGCGAACGGATTCCCCTCGCGGGCCAGATCCGGGGTGAAGTAATACGTCGATCCCAGATCCGCCCCACGCGCCGCCGCCAGGGTCGCGAAGTAAATTAGAAAAACAGTTATCCTGTTCATCGAGCGAGCTGGCGGTGGAATACATTGACTTCGGTCAATTGCTCACGTCGCGGCGAAATGATGGGAGCATTGCTACTCATCCGACGCTCGCTACGGCAGTAGATTACAAAAAGAAATCCACTGACAAGAGTCGCCGGATGAACCGCGAATCGAACTGCTTCAGGCAAAAGATTCCACTGCGCCGAGAGCGCAGAGGCCGCATCCGGGTTGGCCAATGCGAGGGTCCCACCAATCAATGCCATCGCGAGTGAGACAACTCCCCACGTGAATAATAGAAAGAACGGCAGGCTGATTGCCGCCACCAATGCGCCAACCGCGCCCCTCTTCGCATACCAACCGCCCGCAAAGCAAACGGCCACCAATCCCCAAGTCATCGGGTTGAATAATACATCTCCTGCTGTCATGGGACCGATTTTACCTCCCGCAGAATCACTCGCAGTTACAATGGCCCGCCCGGTTTGTAAGCATTGATTCCATCGATCTTTCCAAAAATAATTCGATGGTCGCCACGCGCGAAGTTTGTCATCATATCGGAATGAGCGAGAAAATTTCCGACCACGAAAAAAGGCAGAGACAAGTCATCGGGCTTCTCACCGCCAACCTCATCACCATCGTCGTCGGTGCTGCCATCATTTCCATTCTCTTCCTCATGGAATCGAGAAAAATCAGGGCCTCCGTGGAGCGAATCGAGACACGTTTCCATACTATCGCTGATGACGTGCAACCGGTCGTTTCGACAGGCGCGGGCAAGGTCGTCGAAGGAATGGAAAACCTCGATGTCGAGGGCATTTCCAAAACGCTCTCGGACAAATCGAACGCCCTTCTCGAAGCCGCTTCCGACAAAGCCATCGACTTCCTGAAGAAAGACCCAGAGTAATTTCGTTCGACCAGCGCGAGCGGGTTTGTTTATCATTTTCCCCGCCATGAAGTCGAAACTCACCCCCATCGCCGTCCTCATCGCGACACACTCGATCGCTCTTTACATCGGTTCGTCGATGCAGCACCGCTCAGGCATCGCGAATTCACATGCGCACCTTTCAGACGTCAGCGACGCCATCCATCTCGGCGAATACTTTTCCGCCGCCGAGAATCCTGACGAAGCCACCACGAAGGCCGGCCTCGCCACCTCCGCGATCATTTACCGAATTCTCATTTCTTCCACCCCGGGTCCGAATTCCAAAGTGAAGCTGGAGAAAGCCTTGGCGGAACTGCGGACAAAGTACGGCCATACCTCACCTTCGACATAAGAACGCAGAACCAATTTCTCAGCTGTTATAATACCCGCGACACTTAATAACCTCCGCCACGCTTTCGGGAACGAGCTTCTCCCAGCTCTCGTCTCCCGCGCTGATCTTCCGGAGAACATCACGGGAGAAGATGTCGAGACATTCCTCCCGGTAGCCGGTCAAATCCTCGACACATCCGCGATTCAATAAGTGTTGGTAAAGCTCTTTCAGTTCCGGGGCGATTTTGATGTTCTTCGTAGTCGTTAGAACTCCGGTTTTTCGGTCTTTAAGCGGATAAATGTAAAGTTTCAGATCGTTTTTGAACAAGCGCCCGAAGGATTCAAGAATACCGCCGCCCAGTTCCGCGTAATACTTCTCGTCGAACAACTCCTCGAGGCTCACCGCGCCCATCGTGATGCCGATTTTCGCCTGCGTGTAGCGCTGGAGATACGCCGCGAGACGGTAGTATTCGAAGTAATTTGAGATCAAAACCGTCATGCCGCACGCACTTAGCATGTCCGCCCTCGCGAGGAAGTCCTGATAGTTGATCTCCCCCGTGGCCATGAGGTTATTCATCGTGATTTCCATGAGCTGAACCACCCTTTCCGCATCGACACCTTCCTCTTCAATGAACCGCGAGTAAGCGCACTGGAGAATGTCGAGATTCGTGTGCGTAACGGGTCGAAAACTTCCGCGCTCGACCAAAATCGGGCGTTTGCGCAAAACTTCCGATGGCTGCAACACGTCCCTGCTCGGTCCGAACATCGCGGCATTGCTCAGACCCAGTTGCACGAGCTTCAAACTCATCAAACGATTGTCAACATGACGGAACTCGATGCCGGTGAACTCGATCATATCGATTTCAATTCGTTCCGTGCTCAGCCCGTCGAGCAATGACTCGATCAACCGATCCGGATTGTGGTGTAACATGCAGGCTCCGTAGATGAGATTGACTCCGACAATTCCCAACGCTTCCTGCTGCAGGGCATTGGTATTGTCTAACATTCTCACATGAATGATAATCTGGCTGTCCTCGTCGCGCGGGTGCGCCTGATAACGGATCCCCATCCAGCCGTGGCATTCGTTGGTCCCGTGAAAATTCCTCGCTGAAACCGTGTCCGCAAACGTGAAGAACGCCGTCGTGTCTCCGCGTTCACTCCTTAGTCGCTCGAGATTCAAATCCTGCTCATACTTGAGCATACTTTCGAGGCGCGGACGGCACACGTAACGGTCGGCCTTGCCGTAGATCGCATCCGAAATCTTCATGTCGTAGGCCGAGATGCTCTTCGCAATCGTTCCCGCCGCACCGCCCACGCGAAAAAACCAGCGGACGACTTCCTGACCCGCGCCGATTTCGGCAAAAGTGCCATAACGCCGGGGATCGAGATTGAATTGCAGCGCTTTGTCGTGCGTTGAGAGCTTTTCCTGAGGGTTCATTACCCGTTGATAAGCAGGAATCGTGCGCCACTCCCTCAATTCCCGAGAAGATGGTCCATCAGTCGGGAAACGGTGGGGTCCGCCTCACCGCGCCGCCGTGCGGCAAGAACCTCGGCATGCACCGTCGGCGCGCTCAGCGGCACAAATACCGCGCCCTCATGGGGAAGCTTCGCACTGTGTTCCGGCAACAATCCCACTCCCGAACCCGTGGCGATTGCGACCAGCATCAGGGTAAGCGTGTCACTTTCTTCCACGATCTCCGGCTCAAATCCCTGTGATTCACAGATCTCGAACAGAAACTGACGGCGACCAGGAAAGTAGGTGTCCGAAAGCGAGACAAAGGAATCATTCGCCAGTTCCTTCAAGGCAATACGCTTCCGTGAGGCCAACGAGTGATCAGCGGGAAGGACGGCCGCCATCCGACTTCGCATCACGCGCTTGGTAACAACATGCTTTCGGTCTTCGTCCGCAACGTTACCTAACAAACCCACATCCAATTCTCCGTCACGAAGCCGGTCCAGTTGCGCACGTGCCGATAATTCGAAAAGAGCCACCTCGTGGCGACGGGATTGTTTGCGAAAGGATTTCACCGCTGGGGCCACAATGTCATCGAGAAACGGCGAGAGAAATCCTAGTCGCAAAGTCCGCTTCTCGCGGCCGAAGTTTTCCCGCAGTTGCTGGGTCGCCATTTCCGCGTCGCAGAGTAACTGCCGCGCCTTCGGCAGGAAAAACCGGCCCGCATCAGTAAGGTGAATGCGCTGCCGGATTCGGTCGAACAAAGGCGTCCCGACCTCTTCTTCAAGGTTGGCAATCTGTTTACTTAGAGCCGGTTGCGAAACGTGTAGACGCTTTGCAGCCGCAGTGACGCTCAGTTCTTCAGCTGCAGCGACGAAATAGCGGAGTTGATGAAATTCCATGGCGGATGAGTTCATAACCTATCGGAATGAACTTGTGAAGGAGGAAATATTATCCGCCGAGGTCTTTCCGGCGAATCGTTCGCCAACAAACCAAACAGAAAAATGACAACAGCAACCACCCCATCCATCACCGTCCGTAAATCGAACGAGCGCGGCCATGCGAATCATGGCTGGCTCGAATCGAAGCACTCCTTCAGCTTCGGAGATTACCACAACCCGGCGCACATGGGATTCCGCTCCCTTCGCGTCATCAACCAGGATCGCGTCGCGCCCGGTCGTGGCTTCGGCACGCATCCGCACCGCGACATGGAGATCTTCAGCTACGTCCTCGAAGGCGCATTGAAACATGAAGACAGCATGGGCAATTCCCGCGTGCTTGAGCCCGGACAGATTCAACTCATGAGCGCCGGCTCCGGCATCACACACAGCGAGTTCAATCCTTCCGAATCCGATCCTCTTCGCTTTCTCCAAATCTGGATTCATCCGGAAAAGACCGGCCTCACCCCCGGCTACACCGAATGGCACCCGGATGAAGTAGCCAACGCAAAAGCCAAGGCTCTCGTCATCTCCGCCGACGGACGCGAGAACTCCGCCGTCATCAATCAGGATGCAGACGTCTTCCGCGTCCGGCTCGATCCCGGGCAGGCCGTTTCTCACGACTTGAACGAAGGACGCGGCCTGTGGCTTCAAGTGATTGAGGGTCCGGTCAGTCTCAATGGCACGACTCTCGAGTCCGGCGATGCCGGCAGTTCGACCGAGGCCGGTCACTTCGAAATCGCGGCGGCGAACAAGCCCGTCGAAGCCCTTCTCTTCGATTTAAACTAACAAATTCCACCAACAAACCATCCAGAAAAATGAGCAACACAGATACACTCCGTCAAAACATCGAGGACATTAACCACCTTATCATGAACAGCGGTCTCTACGACGCGCTGGAAAAATACTACGCCGACGACGCCGTCTTCTACGAAAAAGACATGGTCGTCGCCGACAGCCTCGAAGCCAACATTGCCCGCGAAAAGGAATTCCTCGGCGGCGTCTCTGAATGGCGTGAGGCGAAAATCCTGCACACCGCCGCCGGTGAAAACGTCACCATGACCGAGTGGCACCTCGACTTCGTCCACGAAGTCTATGGCCACAAGAAAGGCAACCAGATCGCCGTCCAGGAATGGAAAGACGGCAAAGTGGTGCGGGAACAGTTCTATTCCCTATATTAACCACCAACCCGACGGACCGCGGAAATCCGCGGTCCGCTCGGGGTAACGATTCAATTCCAAATCCATCGCAATCGCCATGAAGCATCTCGCCAAAGCACCTGTCGTCGCCCGCATTCTACTCGGGCTGCTCTTTATTATCTTCGCCGCCAACTTCTGGTTGAAGTTCATGCCCACCCCGCCCGCCGAACCCGGCTCACCGGCCGCCAATTTCATCGGCGCCATGTTCGGCTCCGGCTATCTCACCGTTGTAAAAGTGCTGGAGTTGACCGCTGGCATCCTGTTGGTCTCCGGCTTTTTCGTGAACCTCGGTCTTCTTCTCATCGGCCCGGTTATCCTCAACATCGCCCTCTACAACGTCATGCTCGCGCAAGGCAACTACGGCATGACCGCCGTCCTCGGCATTCTCGCCCTCGTCGCCCTCGCCGGCCGCAAAGATCTCCTGAAAACGATCACCGCGATGAAGTAACAACCATGGTGAATCGTGACCTCCGGGCACGATGAATTCCATCCGAACGCGAAGCGCGGAAGATCCTCACCACACACACTTCAAAAACAGAGCCCGCGCCGTTCAGATTCTCAACCATGCCGCCTGAGAATCTTAGTCCACCTGCGCATTCATCAGACGTTGCCCCTTTTCCTAAAAAACTTTCGCGCCTTTTCGCGACTTTCGTGGTTTCTCTTCTCTCATCTTGCGGTGAAGACTTGGTTTTACAGCAAGGACACGGTAAAAACTAAGTCTCCCCATGGCCGCCCACGGAACCCACAACGCCCTCGATGACCCACGCAACGAATCCGTCCTCATTTCAATAAACGGCGAACTCATCCCTCGCCCTGACGCGAAAATCTCCGTCTTCGACAGCGGCTTTCTCGTCGGCGACGGCGTCTGGGAAGGGATGCGCGTTTACGGCGGAAAACTCGCCTTCGCCGACGAACACTTCAGCCGCCTTGAAGAAGCGGCAAAAGCCATCAGCCTCGACATTGGCCTGACACGAAACGAACTCGCCACCCGCATCGATGAAGTCTTAAAGGCCAACAACATGACCGACGGCGTCCACGTCCGCCTCATGGTCACACGCGGGAACAAGAAAACACCCTCGCAAGACCCCCGTCTCGCACTCTGGGGTCCAAATATCGTCATCATCGCCGAACACAAGTCCGTCGATCCCACCACTTACGAACGCGGCATCACTCTTTTCACCAGCACCGTGCGCCGCGGCTCACCCGATTACCTTGACCCCCGCTTCAATTGCCACAGCAAGCTTCACGAAGTCATCGCCCTCAACCAAGCCCTCGCCGCTGGCGCCGACGAAGCCCTCATGCTCGACCTCCATGGCTTTGTCTCTACCTGCAACGCGACCAACTTCTTCATCGTGAAAAACGGTGACGAACTTTGGACCTCGACTGGTAAATACTGCATGAACGGCATTACACGCGGCAAAGTCCTTGAAGTCGCCCGCGCCCACGGGATGACCACACTCGAAAAAGACTTCTCGCTCTACGACACCTACAGCGCCGACGAAGCTTTCGTCACCGGCACCTTCGGCGGCCTCACCCCCGTCACCGCCATTGATGGAAACCCTGTCGGTTCGGGCGCGCCACCTAGGCCGGTCACCGATCAATTGCGCAACTGGTACGAGGATGCCGTCCAAGCGAGCGTTTCCCCATGACTCAGCGAATCTGTGTTTGGAGCGGCCCGCGAAACGTTTCGACGGCCCTCATGTATTCCTTCGCCCAGCGAAGCGACACAACCGCCGTCGACGAACCCCTCTACGCCGCCTACCTCGCGACCGCGGAGCGACGCGAGGAGCACCCGGTCTGGCGGGAAGTCATGGCCAGCCAACCCACCGATCCGACAGAAGCCGTGCGGCAAGGCATGCTCCACGATCCCGACACCGACGTTCTCTTCATCAAGAACATGGCCCAGCATTGGCAGACCTTTGACGTGAATTTGTTAGACAAATTCACAAACATCCTACTCTTCCGTCACCCGGTCCTCGTCGCGCGTTCCTTCAACAAGATCGTCGAAGCTCCTACCCCCGAAGACCTCGGCTACCCGCAACAACTCGAAATCCTCGACGCCCTCCGAGCCCGAGACCTCCCCGTCATCACCCTCGACTCCACCGCCGTCCGCAACGACCCCGAATCCACCCTCACCACCCTCTGCCAAAAACTCGACCTCCCCTTCGACCCCGCCATGCTCCAATGGCCCCCCGGCCCCAAACCCGAAGACGGCACCTGGGCCCCGCATTGGTATGGCAACGTGCATAAGTCGACAGGTTTTGTTTCAGGCGCGTCGACCATTCCCAATCCCGAGACACTATCCGACCACCTTCAAGATACAGTAGAGCGCTGCCTTCCATTGTGGGAGAAACTGACCGAAAGCCGCATCGTGTAATATATAGGAGTTCATGACTATTTTCTAAATTTTGCCGCCTTTCCCCCTATTAAAGAGATGCCATGTGAATCGGATACACACGGCATCTATAGAACTATACTTTTATCTAAAGAATGAACGATATTCCTCCACTCGCTACGGTTGGCATTTTGATCGAGGTGACGCCTTCGGATGATCTGCAGCACTGGGCAAATATTGATGAGGAGTGGAGTTTAATCGAAGATCTTACACCTTTTCGATTTAGAGTTGCCGGAGAATTAGTTAATGAGGGAACTTTCTTTGGTCTTTACGGTCCGGTAGAGGCCGGCCCCGACTGGTATCTCAATTGCATCTGCAATATAATGCTTCGATACGACGATTCAGATTGGCACAGCACAACCAAGTGTGGTGCCGGATTCAAGGTTGCTCCCTCGATTGCGAAGCGCGTAGCACGCCATGTTGCTCAGGAGCATAGCGATGTCCCGTTCTATCTTCATCCAGAGGGGACATCTGTTGAAGGCTACCCGCGGACATCTCGCTATGGCGGAATACAGGTTGTCAGCGAGACAACCGACGCAACCCTTTGATAAAAATCGGATGCTACCAAAAGGCTACCCGCTGCAAATCGAGATCGTCATGATAATCACAACCTTAATCTTGAAGTCGAAGGGGTACCGCCGGTAGCCTGCAGCAAACTCTGGCATTCGCTGAAGAAATATGAAAAAACTACACTCACTTATCTTGTCAGCTCTAGCATGTTTGACTGGCTGTGAGCAAAAACAAGATGGTATGATCTACACCGATGGGCCGGGATTAGAAAAAGACATCGGCTATCTGAAAAAAACTTGGGGCGTTGAGTTGCCTGAGGGGGATTGCTGGAAGGTAAAGAGAGGGGATGGATTGATGGTCTACATGAGCAGTCATGATAGACTTCAGCCTTATCAGGATTCGATCAACAGGGAGTGGAAGAATCTTGAGGATGGCGAGGTGTTCAGCCACAAAAGCTTCGTTGTGGACGGATCGAAGGATCTCAAGATTCAATATACAAGATGGGATGAAGAAAATACTTCCAAGCTCATCTTCATAGATTATTCCACTGCCATTGTTTGCTACATGGTCATTCGTACGGAAGTCGGGCAGCGCGGTGGCGGCAATAGCTAATGCCGAACCTCAAGCCCCTCGCATTTGTGGTAAACTCTTTCTCCACGTCTCCCTCAAACTCTACCCAATGAAGGTCCTCCTCATTTTTTCCCTGCTTCTCTTCTCCTACTCCAAAGGTCTCGCCCAAAAGGAACTCTTCGAAGTAAGATCGATCGACGCGGACTCTCAAAAGGAGATCAAGTTCATGAATCCAGAGTATCTCCTCGCCTCGCCGGAAACGGATTCGAAGGATTTGCTTCCCATTCTGATTTATCTTCATGGGGCCGGTGGGCGTGGAGATGATATCCAAAAGATTCGCGGACAAGTGGGACCCATTTTAGAAGGGATCGCAAAATTCGAAAAAGGCCCGTGCCTCGTCGTTGCTCCGCAATGCTTAAGGGCTGTCCCGGGTGAAGAAAACAGTATTTGGTCGGCAGACGACCTCAATGTTTTCCTGAAACACCTGAAGGCGACGCTGCCAATCGACGAGTCACGGATTTTCCTCACCGGAAACAGCATGGGCGGATACGGCACCTGGGTTTGGGGAGCGACGAGTCCGGAACACTTTGCCGCCATCGCCCCGGTCTCCGGCGGAATCGGCCGTGGCGGGCCCAAGGATGTAACACCTGAAATTGATGCCTGGATCAAGAACCTCGCGACCATCCCGGTTTATGCTTTCGTCGGTGCAAGCGACAAAGTCGTTCCACCAGATCGCTCCCAAAGACTCATCGATGGCATCAAGAACGCTGGCGGAAACAAGGCCAAGATAAAGGTCTACCCGGAAGGTGGCCATGGCGTTCGCGGAGAGGTCTACGCGACTTCGGAGTTTTATGATTGGTTGTTTTCAAAGCGGCGTGAGTAAGGTGTTGATCTTCATAAGATGCATATCGCAAAGTCCATCGCCGTCGGAATTCTGGTACTAACGCTTGTTGCACTAATCGACGCTGGCCAGGAAGCCTTCGCCGATGCTGGGCGTGGCGAAGGAGGCCGAGTCATCCCCATATGCACGATTCTCGATGCGTTCACTCCGATTTACTCGCTCGTCGCCGGCGTTCTGGCGACTGCAATTGTTTGGACCGGTCCGAAATCCGGAAACCGTTCGGGAGATCTCCTTTCCACATTGATCGCGGCTCTCGTTGCTCTCGCTTCCATTCTTGGAGCAATCGCCATCGTCCGCCACTTCACCTATCTCAACGGGCCGCGACCCATTCCATGGTATCGATTCGCGATGAGCGGACTCCTCTATTTCGGTATGGGATGGCTGATATGGCACAATCTTCGCAATTCCGAAAAGCAGGAAGGCTCGTCTGAATGACATAGAGCTTCGAATCCTCTCGCTGATTGGCCTTCATGTTGTCTTGGCAGAATGAACAACCTGAACTAGTATTTGACCATGATCGTAGAGAGATTTCCCGAACTCACGAAACTACCGATCGACGAGAAGCGCCGACTTGTGGATGAGTTATGTGCAGAGATATCCTCCGAATACAAGGACGCGCCGGACCCGCGGATCGTGAAGATTCTTGAGGAACGTTGGCGCGCCCATCAAAACGATCCTTCAGGCGCCATCACCATTGAGGAATTCCGCAAACGCATTGGGAATTTGTGAACGAGATAGTTCTGATTCACTCTGCTCAAGCAGACCTTCTCGAAATCTACAGCAGGCATGGTGAAAAAATCTACAATCACGTTGACCGTGAATTGGAAGTCATTCGCAACATGCCTGAGATAGCTCCTGTTTACCACGATCACTTCCGCC
The DNA here is from genome assembly GCA_039192745.1 of Verrucomicrobiota bacterium. Classification (GTDB taxonomy): domain Bacteria; phylum Verrucomicrobiota; class Verrucomicrobiia; order Verrucomicrobiales; family DEV007; genus JBCCWV01. The sequence goes on from JBCCWV010000003.1 coordinate 20,168, forward strand.
GCAAACTGGTGCATGGCACACCGTTTGGGATATTCTTCACTATCACAGGCAACAGACTTATGGTTTCGTTCGTGATGGATCTCCGTCAGGATCCTGCCGCCATCCTAAAGAGACTTCAATCTGGAAGGTAGCCAGAAACGCAAGCATTCGGAAGGCTCTCCACAACTCGGATACCCTTTTCGCGGACTTTCGTGCCTTTCGTGGTTCTGCTAATCTGTGAGAAATGGGTATCAAAGCTCCAGGCTTCAAGGCAACTACAGCGGCAGCTATCGTTGTCGTGGCGACGACTGCGGCAGGTGCGATTGCTGAAACGGTGAATTTGCAAGACGCCATCGCGAATCCACCCGAGATCGATGAATTATCGGTGCTTAGCCAGGTGGGTGAAGCCGAAAAACGAGAGCCTTCGGGAACGGTGATACAAAGAGGCGAATCGCTGGCGATTTACTTCCGAAGCATCGCGCGGCGGAATGCGAAAGACTTTGAAGGGGCGTTGGAAGACTTACAGCGGACGCTCGCGCTGGATCCGGACAGCCTGACCTTGGTGGAAGAGACGGCTTATCTGATGGTCGGAAGCGGGCAACCCGTAGCGGGGCGCCAGCAATTTGAAGAATATCTTTCGAAGCACAACGATAATCCCAATATCTACCTGCGATTCTCCCGCTTTTGCGAACTGCATCACAACGGCAATGCAGAGCTTCAGCAGCGCGCGCTCGACATTCTCAAGGAAGCGCATGTGAAATTTGAGGATTCCATTCCGGTCACGGAGCGACTGGTGTCGATGCTCTTGTCTTTGGGGTTCCGCGGCGAGGCACGGGAGATCGGCGTAAAGCTCACCGAAGCCTCCTCCGAAGATCCCGATTACTGGCTTCGTGTCGCGGGAATGGCACGGAACATTTGGCCAATTGGTGCCAACGAAAATAATCGCGACCGGATCAACGGCCTTTATGAAAAGGCGCGTTCGCTCGCGCCGGAAGATCGCGAGGTGAACGGGACGGTTGGCGACTACTACGCCGCGACACGGCAGTATGAGGAAGCGAAGTCGGTTTACCAATCGATGATTGAATTCTATCCCCAAGCCTTACTGGAGCGGGAGAAGCTTGTCCGCGTTTACCGCATCACGAAGGAGAAGGATCTTGCACTCAAAGAATTGGAAGCGCTGGTGCAGATCGATGCGAATCGCCCCACGACACAGAAGCTCCTTGGCGAAATGCACGAGGAATTGGGAAACTACGGGAAAGCCGTCGATCACTTGGCGGCTTTGTTGAAGCTTGGCGAACCGTCGCTCGAGGACTACCAAAAACTTGCTGACCTATGTTACAAGGCGGGTCGCTTTGACGAAGCGCTCGTCTATATGAAACGCGCCACTGCCATGTCAACGCAATCACCGGAGGCAGCACGCATTCTGGCGGAGGCGATGTTGGAGAACGGGAACTTTGCGGAAGCCGTCGCGCAATTCGAGAAGACGGAACAACTTGCCGAGAAGCACGACCGCGAGGCGCTCACGGAAAGTTTTTACTTCAACTTTTCTCTCGCGGCTGCCCAAGCCGGAGACATTCCGCGCGCCGAAAATCTCTTGCGCCGGTCGATTGATCTCGTGCCCGATGACCAACCCGAATTGGCGGCGAAGTCACTCAACCAACTGGGGTATCTCTGGCTCGAACAGGAAAAAAACATCGAGCAGGCTGGCATCAACATTCAGCGCGCGTTGGAACTGGAGCCGGACCGCCCGGAGTATCTCGATAGCTTGGGCTGGTATCATCACTTGAAAGGTGACAATGAGAAGGCTTTGGAAATTTTGTTGGATGCCGAGGCAAAACTGGAAGCTCCCGATCCCACGGTTCACTTACATCTAGCAGAAGTTTATCTCGTCCTCGGAAAGAAAAATGAAGCGGTCGATCAACTCGAAACGGCAATCTCGCTCGATCCGGAAAACGAATCCCTTCGCGAGCGGTTGGCCGAGATTGCTGAGTAGAGAGTATATGCGGGCGCAGCCGTAGAGCGAAGCTCCAGCTTCGCACCGTGGGGTATGACGTGATCGTTCCTGGACGACTTCTATCCGTCAAAGAAGACGTCGCTGTTGGCGCGGTTGCGAGAGGTGAATGACAAAACGAGAAGCGAAGCTGGAGCTTCGCTCTACGGCTCCTCAAACTTCCTACACGAGTTTTGTCTTACCCGGAATTGCCACGGGTCGAACCGGAAGATCGCCTTCCATGGAATAGCTCGCAGGGCGCAAATCCTCTTTCGATCCGTTGAGCGCATAATTCCAACTCACGGCACGACCGGTGTAGGCGCTCATGCGACCCATGATCCCGGTCATCGTGGCTTCCGCGATGCGCTTGGCTTCGTTGATCGGTTCCTTCTTATGAATGCTCTCGACGAGATCGGCGAATTGCTTTTCGCCGCCGTCATGGGTTTCGCCTTCAAAGGTGTAGGCATTCGTGCCCGTGATTTTTGATCCGCTGCGATCCATCACCGCTTCGCCATCGCAACCAACGATGCGCTCCACGACAAGTCCGGTGGCCCCCAGCATTTGGCTGCTGTAACTCGCCATGCGCACGCCATTTTCGTATTCATACTCCACGGCAAAGTGGTCGTAGATGTTGCCAAAATTCTCTCCCGTCCTCAGCTGACGTCCGCCTCGTCCCAACGCCTTCACGGGAGGCCCACCCATCGCCCAGTTCATCACATCGAGATTGTGAACATGCTGCTCAACGATGTGATCGCCGGAAAGCCACGTGAAGTAGGGCCAGCAGCGGAGCTGCCATTCCATGTCCGTCCACTCCGGTTTCCTGTCCTCGTAGTGCCAGAACATGTTGTCCCAATGCCACGCGGTTTGAAGGGTACGAATATCACCGATATGGCCATCGGCTACGCGTTGCATGATGTCGATGTAGTGCGGCATGCGTCGTTGCTGCGTGCCGCCGACGATGGATAATCCTTTCTTGGCCGCCATCTCGCCCGACTCCAGGACTGATCGAATTCCGGTGGAATCAACAGCGGCTGGCTTCTCCATGAAGACGTGTTTTCCCGCATCCATCGCCGCACGCAAGTGTTCGGGACGGAACCCCGGCGGTGTAAGCAAAAGAACGATATCCACTTCGTCCATCTCCAAGACTTTCTTGTAAGCGTCGAAACCGATAAAGGTGGTTTCGTTAGTGACCTTCAACTTGTCTTTCCCCTTCTCCCACCTTTCGCCGAAGTATTTTTTGCTGGAGAGATTTTCGGTAGCCAACTTCGCGCGGTCCTCAAACATCTCGGCGATGGCGACGATCTCGACATCGGAGGAACAGAGGAAATCCCGTGCGTCCATCGTCCCCCGTTTGCCGCTTCCGATCATCGCCGCGCGAAGTGTCTTTTTCTTTCCGCCACCTTGGGCGGAAGCAACAGAAGTGGCAGCAAGTGTTGCCGCTGTCGATTGCACAAAGGCGCGGCGGGATGAGTTGGTGGATGGCGGGGCGTTTTTCATGTTTCAATTTTAACAGATTCGCTCCCGAATCTCGACGAACGTTTTCCGGAAAAGGACGGGAAAGATGGATTACCAGCCCCCGCAAGCACCGTTCAACAAGCGGGTGCAACCGAACAACACGGGCCTGGAAATCGATGATTTCCCTCTCAGGTTTGAGAAGTTTTGAGTAGTTTCCATAGACTTCCGTCGCAAGGGTTACCGCCTTTTTGGGTGCGTTGAAGCTGCAATCGACTCGTTTTGAGGCAGATAAGAACATGCGAGTTTAGGCATGTTAATCATTTGGGTTTTTAAATCTTTCTCGTTGAACTAGGTGACGACTCTGTTACATAACGAGCACCGTGATTCGCCCCTCTCACGAGTTCTCCCGAAATGGTTCTTCGCCGGTTTCCCGGTGGGTTTGCGAGCCGGTCGATGAGGTCAAAGCTGGCGCAGTGTTTGTACATGGACTTGGCGACCACGGAGAAAGGCATCGCCGACACTTGGAAATTTTTGCGCGCGCTGGTGTGTTGTGTCACGCCATCGACCTTCCCGGTCATGGTCGCAACAAAGGGCCGCGAGGTCACTTCTCCGGCATCCATGAGCTGATGGAAATCATGCACGAACAGGTGCAAGACCTTCGCGAAAAACTTCCCAATGACGCGCCTGTTGGACTAATGGGACATTCGATGGGTGGCTTCCTTACTCTGCATTTCCTCGGTCGTTATCCTGGACTCATCGACTTCTCCTGGATCAGTTCTCCGCTGATCGACGCGCGACGGAATGCGAATTTCTTCGCAAGACAGGCCGCCCATGCTCTCAGTGCTCTTGTCCCACGCTTTTCATTTAAGAGCGCGGCCCGCACCGAGCTCTGCAAACGCGATCCAAAAATGATCGACGAAACCAATCGCGATCGTTGGATCCATCGTCGCATCACCGCCCGCACGGCAAGCGTCCTCATTCGCAATGCCCCAACGCTGCAAGAGGTCGCGAAAAATATCCGCAGCGACTTGAAGCTGCTCATGACGCACGGAGGTGAAGACCAGATTTGCCCGAGCCTTCTCTCATGGAAGTTCTTCGAATCGCTGCCGGTCGAGCAGAAGGAATACGTCCTCTTCCGCGACTCCCTGCACGAACCTTTCAACGACATTGGCCGCGAAGACGTTTATCGCACGATCGAGCAATGGCTGCAGGAGTCGCTCGAACTCGATGATCTCGATGGCGCCACCCATACGGATCGCCCAACCCGCCCGCACTTCCGCGAACGGAGCCTCAATAAGAACGCAACAGTTGCGGCTTAGGACTCAGAGGCTCTTTACCAAAAATGTTGGTAATACCCGCGGTCGCGTAGTGACCGATCATGTTAGCCGGGGGTTTCAGACCCCCGGTTGAAGCACGCAAAGGCCGCGTCGCGTCAGCGACCGCTCACGGGAACTGGTTCCGACTGCATCAGACCGTTTGACCGGTCGCTGACGCGACGGGCATTCTTTATCTACTTTCCGTGGGTTGAAAACCCACGGCTAACATGATCGGTCGCTGACGCGACGGATGGCAGAATCTCAGAAGTCTTGAGGTAAAGACAGGAAACACCCACTCTACGACCCTCATCCACAAAGCCTTCTCAATCGGGCTTACGGTAAATAGCTTCTTAAGGCTTAGGCCGAAGAATGATTCCGGCGTTCGTCAGCGTCGCAAGAGGGACGGCTTTTTGAAGATACTCGTGGTCTTCTTTGGTGCTGTAGTAACGAATCTCTAACACCTTCAATTGACTGAGCTTCGCCAACGCGTCCGCCGAAGCTTTGTCGATCGTTACTCCGTCCAATTTCAAAGTATGTAACGAAGCGCATCGAATTAGCGGCTCTATCTGAGTGGGGGTCAGTTTGCCAAAACCCACCCAAAATATTTCGATTTTCTCCAAGGATTCAATTTTTCCCAATCCACGAAATAAAGCATCTACCTCCTTGGCGTTGTGGGAAGGATTCTCTCCGGCGCGGATCGAAAACTCCTTCAGCGGAAATCTCGCTAACGCCTCACCTAAAGGTTCCTCAATTGTATAAGGGTATTTGATTTGGATTTTCTCCATACGCCCTCGAAACAGCGAACGCATTCGTTCAAGATGGAGAACGTCAATATTCGTCGAACCGTGAGTATGCCCATACTTCGAGTCAGCCCATTTCTGCATTGCTTCGTCAAAGGGCTCTGGTAACCGATTGGGCTTGCCCCATTCATTGAAGACAATCTCATAGTTCCTCTCCATTGAATTCTGCACCGCCGCCACCGCATTCCATCGCACCGCTGACCACCAAAAGATCACGACCGCGACAGCGACTGTCACCTGCAAAATCCGCGCCCACCAAGGCGCTCGCCAGAGCCATTTCACCAGCCTCCCCATCATATCAATCGACTCCGGCCGTCTCAAGCTGAGGCGCTTCCGCAGGCTCGGGCACGTCCACCCATTTCCCGTGCTCGCGGATAAGATCGACCAAACGGTCCACGGCTTCCGCTTGCGGGATATTCGATTTCACCGGCTCCTTCCCGACGTAAAGATTGATCTTTCCGGGTGCACCCCCGACGTAACCGAAGTCGGCGTCTGCCATTTCTCCGGGACCATTGACGATACATCCCATGATGGCGATGCGAACGCCTTTCAAATGGCCGGTAGCCGCGCGAACCCTTGCGGTTGTCTCCTGTAGATCAAACAAGGTGCGACCACAGCTCGGGCAAGCGACAAAATCGGTTTTAAAAATCCGCACCCCCGCCGCCTGCAAGGTATTGAAGGCTACACGCAACGAACGCCCGGGCGATTCTTCACCACGGACCAGCACCGCATCGCCGATCCCATCACAGAGCAACGACCCGATGTTCGTCCCCGCCGTGAGCATGGCACGGAGCGAAGTGGTTGCAGCTTCCAGCTGCACCGAGTCTGTGGAAGTCTCGTCAGAAAATTTTTGCCCAATCCATTGCCAATCCCGCAGCCCGCCATTCGCCGGATTTGCCAGAACATATTCAATCTGCGCCATCAAATCGTCCTCCTCCCGAACAATGTGATCGTAGGATTCGCGCTGCCAGAATTCACCCTTTCTATCCAGTTCCTTGTTGGCCGCATTCGCGGAAAACGATTTCCAAGAATGGGTGATCTCCGCAAGAGTATGTTCACCGAGGGGTCGAAAGACCACGTGCACATGATTGGGCATGACGCACCAGGCGAGAAGATCATATCTTTCGCCATCGAAGTATTTAAGGGAATTTTCGACGATCTGGGCAACGCTTTCGTCCTTCATCCAGCAAGCGCCGCTACCCTCGTCGAGCGCCGCCTCGATGGTCCGCAAGCGAAGTTTCAGGAAAGCGGCGTCGCGGCGTCGCGCGGCGTTTTCCGGAGAGTCCGTCCCATCGACGCTCGCCAGTTCCTTTTCCAATTTCTCCCTTTCCTCCGCGTATTCCTGCAATGCAGACGCCGGCAAAGAGTCGTGGAGCCGGAAAGTGACGGCATACGTCGCACCCGGAAACTCCCAGTGCGGGAGGAACTGTGCCTGACGCGAGGAAACGTCGGTGTAGGAACTCAGGGCTTTGAAATCTTTTCGAATGAATTCGTTGAGTGTCCGGGATGCTGTCGGTCGCGGCTCTGTGCAGCTGGAAGCTGCAACCACTTCTCCCAATTCATCCTTCAGCAGCACGGGATGACGCTCGTGGATTCGAGCGGCGAGGAGGCGGAAGGCGGCGATGACAGGCATATCTACTCCGTCTTTGATCGTGGTGAGTTGTGGTTTTGATAGAGCGTTTACCGCGGAAACTGCTTCGTTATCGCGCGGGTCGATCTCAAGAATATTGCCGGATTCGAGCTGCTCTTCGTAGATGAATTCCGGCTGGAAGTCGCCAAGCCGCTCCATTTTGTCGCCGAGCAAATCGCGTTTTTCACGTGTGGTGAAAACACGCACGGTTTCCCCGGCCCCGAGCGTCACGCCGTCGATTTCGACCATTTTCGACTCACGACGGTGAAACTCGAACGGATCGAACGGAGGTTTTAGAGCGGCGTATTCTTCGGGTTTATCCCCTTCGGTGCAGCTAGAAGCTGCAACCACTTTGCCTGATCCTGCAACCACCGAGTCCACCAGCGCACGAGCTACAGGAACTTCGTAAATTGCGTCCTCCGTCAAAGAAACCCTAACAGTATCTCCAATCCCATCAGCGAGAAGACTACCGATGCCGATCGCGCTCTTGATGCGACCGTCTTCGCCATCCCCGGCCTCGGTGACTCCTAGGTGAAGCGGATAATTCCAATCCGGTCCTTCGCTATCGAGGCGCGCCACGAGAAGGCGATAGGCTTCGATCATGACCTTCGGGTTGCTCGCCTTCATCGAGAAGACGAATTGGTGATAACCGAGGTCGCGGGCGATTCGGGCAAACTCAAGGGCGCTTTCCACCATCCCGAGTGGCGTATCGCCGTAGCGGTTCATGATGCGGTCACTCAGGCTGCCGTGGTTGGTCCCGATACGCATGGCGACGCCGCGATCCTTGCAGAGTTCAACGAGCGGCGAGAATTCTTCGCGAATGCGTTCGATCTCCTCCGCGTATTCGGCCTCGGTGTATTCGCGAACGGCAAACTTCTTGTTGTCCGCGTAGTTGCCGGGATTCACGCGCACTTTTTGCACCCACTTCGCCGCTTCCATGGCGGCGTTGGGCTTGAAGTGAATATCGGCCACGATCGGTGTGTCCCAACCAGCAGCACGAACACCGGCGATGATGTTTTGCAGGTTCGCCGCGTGCTTCTTGGTCTGAGCCGTGATTCTAACAATTTCACAACCAGCTTCGGCGAGCCCAACCGCTTGAGCAATACTGGCCTCCGTATCGAGCGTGTCCGAGGTGATCATCGACTGCACACGAATTGGGTTGTCCCCGCCGAGCCCCACGTCTCCCACCTTCACCTCTCGCGAGCGGCGCTTGGTGAAGGAATACAAACTGGGACAAAACTGGAGTCCCGCGTTCCGGGCGGAGTCATGCATCTCTCTCCCAATAATACGGCGAAGAAGACGGGAGGCGAGCGAATCGCGGCGGGAAATCATGAGAAACTCCCCGTTTTTAGAACGTTTTCTCCCCGAAGGCGTCTAAACTTGAGCGCCCCCCATGCGATTTCCCCAAGTGGTTGCCATGGCCGCCGCGATCACCGCGAGCGGCACAGTTTTCGTTTTGCCCCGTCAATTCGAGCCGACTTCCGTCGCCTCTGTGGAAGAAAATGCCCGTCGTTTCCACGAAATTCCCCGACACCTTCGTCCCGCGATGTGTTTCGCGCCTGGCACTCCACCGGAGATCGCTCGCCTTTTTGAATCTGAAGCCGGACCCGCCCCTCAGTTTCAAGCAGCAGATTGGTGGACGAACACCGCCACCAACGGGAACGTCGGACGTGGGAACGCTATCACGCTCCGCTGGAGTATAGTTCCCGACGGCACCACCATCGTCGGCGGCTCCGGTGAACCCACATCCCCCAGCAACCTCCAAGCGTGGTTGAACGGGATCTACGGCTCCAGTGCGGTATGGCTGCCTCTCTTTGAACAATCCTTTGCGCGATGGGGCGAGCTGATTGGCGTGACGTACATCTATGAACCGAATGATGACGGCGTGAGCATCAGCGGTGGTGGGAATAACGGAATCATCGGTGTTCGCGGGGATGTTAGGATCGGTGGCCATTCCATCGATGGCAACTCGGGCACACTCGCTTACAACTACTTTCCGAACAACGGAGACATGGTTCTCGATACCGCTGACAGCTTTTACAACAACACCTTCAATAATTCTCGTGGCCTTCGAAACGTCATCATGCATGAGCATGGGCACGGTCTGGGGCTTGCACACAGCTGCCCCGTCAACAGCACCAAACTCATGGAGCCATTCATCAATTCGAACTTCGACGGCCCCCAACGCGACGACATTCTCGGCGGCCAGCGAAACAACGGCGATCCTGACGAAAACAACGATTCCATCGGTGCCGCCACTCCCCTCGGCACTCTCGGCCTCACCACCCTCACCCGCCAAACCCTCAGTATCGACAGCGTTACCGACAACGATTATTTCTCCTTCAGTGTCCCTTCAGCAAATGCTTACGCGGCAACAGTCAGCGTTACGCCAGTCGGAGTAAGTTATCTTGCCGGGCCGCAGAACGGCAACGGATCCTGTTCAGCAGGAACTCTTTACGACTCGCTACGTATCCGTAATCTCGGCTTGGAATTGCGCACCAGCACGACTTCCTTGGCAACGGCGAATGCCAACGGAGTCGGAATCGCCGAAACGATTCAAGATCAGGCTTTGACTTCTTCCGGACCCTTTTTCGTCCGCGTCTTCGGCGACTCTACGGATGATGTCCAGGCATACGCGCTGACCGTGGAGATCACACAGTTCACTTCTGACGTTTACACGTTGTCGTCTGCCAATTATTCCGTGAACGAAACTGGCGGGAACGTGGACATCACCGTCGAAAGAGGTGGTGATGGTTCGGAAACTACCACGATCGAAGTTTCGACGACAGACGGATCGGCAGTTGCAGGTGTCGACTATTCGTCGACATCAGTCACTCTGAATTTCGATCCGAATGAGACCACGGAAACAGTTGAAATCCCAATCATCAACAACACGGAGTTTCGCGGCGACCGCACATTCACGGTGAACTTGTCCAACCCCTCGAATGGAACCGCCATCGGCATCCCCGGGTCGGCAACGGTAACGATCTCAGAAGACGACCCGCCGGGAGAGTTCACTTTTACCAACACTCAAACTTCCAGTGTCGGCACTATTCCCGGGGCGGCCGACGCCACACCGCTCGCCTCTTCGGTTTATCCGATGACACTCCTGGTGGAGAATGTCCTTGGCGAAGTTGTTGATGTGTCCGTGGAATTGATGGACTTCAGCCATGGCTTTCCGCGTGACGTGGAAATGCTTCTTGTCGGGCCGGGCGGTCAGACCGTGATGCTGCTTTCGGACGCGGGTGGAACCGATGATGATGCCCTTTCCGGGGCAGAGCTCCGCTTTGAGGACAGCGGAGTCGTCATTACAAACCGGGAAACTGGGCTCGTTCCGGGCCAGACCTATCAACCTGTGAATCTCGATCCCACCGATGACGTCTTGCTAGCACCGGCTCCCGGAAATCCCTTCGGCACAACACTTTCCGCCTTCGCAGGCACCTCGCCGAATGGCACTTGGTCCCTGTATTTCATGGACGACTGGGCGTCCATCGACTCTGGAAGCCTGGGAGGGTTTTCACTGAGTTTCACGACAACTGTGGCTGCTCCGATCCCGGTTATTCTTGAGATCGCTTCCCTGGAAGTCGATGACTCCATCGTGAACCTGACTTTCACGGCCGAAGGGGTTTCCACCATCGCTGTGCAACGCAGCGACGACCTGAATGGCTGGCAAACGATCGCTTCTGGAGTCTCAGCCGACGACGGAACTGCCACTGTTGAAGATTCTCCACCCTCGACGAGCGACCGGTGGTATTACCGCGCATTCGCGGAATAACTTTTCTTCACTTCATTCCGCAAAGTCGAGTTCCAACTCCGCGCGCTCAAAATCTTCGGCTTCAAGAAGCGGTTGCTGCGGGAAACGACAGAGTTTGGCCACGAGTGATTCCGGAAAGACTTCAATCTGCGTGTTCCAAGCCGTCGCAATATCATTGAAGTAACTCCGCGCAAGCGCAATGCGTTGTTCGGTCTCGGCGAGTTGACGCTGCAGTTTGAGAAAGGATTCGTTCGACTTCAAGTCGGGGTATTTCTCTTCAAGCAAAACGCACGTTTCCAATCACACTCCGCGGGTTCTCGCCCGGGAGACCAGGGGCGGTGGCCTGGGCTTCTGCGCGCAGCTTTGCAACCATTTCGAGCACTTCCCGCTCGTGGGAGGCCGCTTTTTCGACAACCGCGACAAGATTCGGAATGAGACTTCGACGGCGCTCAAGCTGCACATCAATCTGCGAAAACCCTTGTTTCATGCGGTTCCGCGTATCGATGAGCGAATTGTAAACAAGGATCAGCCACCCTATTCCGGACAAGAAAAGGTAAGCACCCACTCCCGCCACCGCAACAATCCAGCCCGTCTCTCCTTCCGCACCACCGGCAAGCAAAAACCCGCCGACACCGAAGAGGATCATTCCTAACACTTGCCATAAAACGGAACCCGCTCCGAAGCGGCGCCTCACTTGTTCTTCAGACTCCGCCGTAACCAGAAAGAGCGGGACAGCTTTGTCAGCGGCAATCTCGGCCGCGATGATGTCTTCGCGCTCGCGCGCACGTCCGACGATGTAGAGTTCCTCGTGCAGAACGATCGCCGTTTCGTGGAAGTGGCGGCGATGCGTGGAGTTTGCCACCGCGTGCCGAGGGCCTTTCGCGTAATATAAGGGATTTCCTCGTCCGCAGTATTCGTTAAACACACCGACTCCCCGCACATCTGCTCCGTCTGGCCGCACGAGGATGGCCCCGGTTTCATCGGCGAGGTAAAACGGCTGGGAATCACCGCCGGAAGCCACTGTCGACCAACCGCTTTCGCGCCGCTGCCGAGTTCTGGTCTTTCCCTTGTCGTCGACGTAAGTTTCCGTGACCCAGCGCTCCCAATGTTCGGTCACCGACCAACGGTAATAGACCGCCTGACACTCCGCGAGATAAGTCCGAAGAGGCCTTTCGCTCTCCGCGGTGCCCTTGACCTCAACCAGTCCAATGAATACTCCCTGCGTCGCCGACGTCGGAAGTGCCTCGATCAATCGGCGCTTCCTATTGGAACGGTAACTGGCGACAAGGCAGCCGAATCCGGCAAGCGCCAATAGAACAATGACGACCGGCGGCGGCATTCGTTAATGCTCCAAAGCCTTCTTCTTTCTTCCAAAAAGAACCAAAAATGGCAACACCAACCAGTAGGGAACATTGACGAGAAAGATCATGCACACGTCGATGTTTTGTTCGAAGTGCAGCAGCATGAGCCATTCGTTGCACTTGTGAAAAAGTATAAGTGCGATTCCAAAGGCGAGCGCCCACGCGCGATTGACAAGAATCATAAAAGCGAACAACTCCAGCAACAGCCCTCCTGTCAGCATCCCGCGCGTCAGCCACGGATGCGCCGCCATCCATTCCGCGTAAGGCATTCCCATATCGGCCAGCTTCGGGTCCAGGTATTCGTAGAATTTCTGGCCGCGAGTTTTGACCAATTGCACCGAAATATACGGCGAGTCTGCGATCCAATGAAGTCCTGAGCGCAAGGTTTTCGCCACTCCGGCAAGCACGTAGGCGGCGGCGATCATGAGCTGCGTCGCATACACAAAGAGATCCCGGACATGAAGGCCATCCGGCAAATTGAATTCCTTCTTCCTCAGCCGCGCGACCCATGGAAGCCAGACTACGACGAGTTGCGCCAGTAACGACAGGGTGATGATCTGGTAGCCATGATGGATTGCTCCTTGCGAGTTGTTCAACGTAAAGACGGCGTTGTGAATGAGGAAAACCACCAGCGTCGAAACCGGGAGGAGAAAGCCACTGACATAAACAACTAACGCAACGACAAGGACCCAACGCATGACGTCGGCGACGCCTTCATTCGCCATCCACGTCAGATCGAATATCCACGAAAGACCCGTCGGGTGCTTTTGCATGTGGTTCTTCAGGATCTCCGGCGGCTTGGTCTCTCCCGCGCCGACGAGCATGAATTGCAGTGAGTAATAGATGGTCACCGCAAAAAGCAACCGCATGAAGAAGACTTCCCACATGTGGTGCCGGTAAGGTCGCATCGGAAAACGCTTCGCCAGCCAGTAAACCGCGAAGAGAAACCCACCGTTAGCCAGAAGAACACCGAAGAACTCGAGAACTTTGTCCATTCAGTCGGTAACGATTGTCAGGTCCTCCATGAGGAATTCTCCATCCACAAATTCAATGTTCTTCCGCATCACCGTGATCGGCTTGCCGAGAATCTCCGCGTATTTTTCCTTCTGCGTCGTCGTTTCCCGAAGGTATGCGAGAAGCATCTTCGCGGCTTCGCGTTCGATCTCTTCATCCTCCGCATCCTTACGGGCGTCCTCCACTTCGTCCTTGTAGTTCCCCATCAACTTCTTGCTTCGGGGAATCGAAGTTTTGAAAATCCGCTTTGCCTCGATCGGCTCGCCTTCCTGTTCAAAGTAGTAGAAATAAGTGCGACTGCTGAACCCCGAATACATGGGGAAGTGCGAAAACGGGTAGTTCTCCTTCACCGCGATCGAAAAGAGAACGACCCACGCGAGCCAGGAGGCCGGGTGGCGGAGAAAGGCCTTTACCTCCGGTCGAGCAGCAAGCTCCTTCAATTTTTCCGCGACGCGCATCTCCATTGATTTCTTCCGAAGTAGAGTGGATGTCAAACTCCCGCTAACCACGTTTCATTCCGTCATGACCGAGATTCCCACGCCGACCGAAGAAAAAGAGGTAGAGCTTGAAGCCCTCCTTGAGCAAGCGGAGCCGGAGGAACTTTCGAAGGTTCTCACCGAACTCGAACCTTCGGACCAGCGCCGCGTTTTCTCCATTCTCGACACGGAGGACCGCGTCAATACCATCGAAACGTTGGTCCCGGAGGATGCGGCCGAAGTTCTCGACCACCTTCCGGAATCGCAGGCTGCGGATATCCTTGAGGAACTGCCGGCCATCGACGCGGCAGAGATTATCGATGTGCTTCCGGCCTCGACGGGGTCGGAAATTTTACGCGAAATGGACGAGCCGGAGCGCTCCGCCATTCTCGACAATTTCACCGACGAGGAAGAGAAGCAGGACCTCGAAGAGCACCTCGCCTATCCGGTGGATTCAGCGGGCGCCCTTATGTCGGAGCGGGTGCTTCGAATCGAAGCTTCCCAGAACGTCCGCGATGCCCTCGAGCTTCTCTCTGAAAAGGCGGAGAAATTTTCCGACCGGGATATCCAATACGCCTACGTCGTGAAACACGAGAAGCTTGTCGGCGTTCTTCCATTGAGAAGGCTGGCTCTCTCAGGTCGCACGCAAACGGCAGGAGACTTGATGATCCCCGATCCCGAGGCGGTCAACGCCACGGCCGAACTTGCCGAACTTGTCGATTTTTTCGATGGCCACGGCTACCTCGGCGCACCAGTCGTCGATGATGAAAAACGGCTTCTCGGTGTCGTTTCCCGCGACGTTGTTCGCGAGGCGCAAACTGATTCACAAACCGGGGACTTCCTCCGGGCGAGCGGTATCACCGCAGGTGAGGAATTGCGCAGCCTGCCCCTTCGCACTCGGAGCTTTCGGCGTCTTTGTTGGCTTGTTCCTAACATTTTACTCAACCTTCTCGCCGCCAGTGTCATCATGGCTTTCCAAGGCACTCTGGAAGCCGTCATCGTTCTCGCCGCCTTCCTGCCGATCGTCTCCGACATGAGCGGATGCTCCGGAAATCAGGCCGTCGCCGTCAGTATTCGGGAGCTTTCACTCGGCATCCTGCGACCCGGCGACTTTCTGCGAATCTTTGTGAAAGAGGGACTTGTGGGAATCATCAACGGCACGGCTGTCGGCATCGTCCTCGGCCTCATCGCTGGCGTTTGGACGGGCAGACCGCTCGTCGGACTCGTCGTCGGCGGAGCGCTTTTCCTCAACACGATCCTCTCCGTGCTCATCGGCGGACTTGTCCCCCTCTTGCTCAAGCGGTTCAAAGTCGACCCTGCACTCGCCTCCAGCCCGATCCTCACCACCTGCACGGACATGTGTGGATTCTTCCTCGTCCTCGGCATCGCCAGCGTGGTTTTGCTCTAGCGTCTTTCTCGAAACCACGTCAGGGTATTTCTTCAAATGAAAGATGAACCACCTATCGGTTGGCGTGAATGGATCGCCCTCCCTGATCTCGGCGTCGAACACCTCAAGGTGAAGATCGACACCGGTGCACGTTCTTCCGCACTGCACGTCGAGAACCTGCAGGTAGAAACCCGCGACGGAATTGAATGGGCGACGTTCTCCGTGCGACCCGCCCGTGCCGACGAGGATAGTCCGATTCCCTGCGAAGCGGAAATCATCGAATACCGCACGGTGACCGATTCCGGCGGCCACAAGCAACAACGACCTTTCATTAAGACCCTCGCGCGGCTGGGTGACGTCGAGTGGGAGATCCTCGTCAGTCTAACAACGCGAGAAAACATGCTCTTCCCCATGTTGCTTGGTCGCACCGCAATGGCAGGCGTGTTTCAAATCGATCCATCTCTCTCCTACACGCGGGGCCGGTTCAGAACCCACGAGACGGCAAGTGATGCCGAACAAGAAGAGGTCGAAGCATGAGCGAGTCCGAGAAACCTTCCAACAACCAATGGCTGGTCATCGACGGCGAAGAGTTTCCGCCCGGCTCGCGAGGAGAGGTCAGTATTCATGTGGGAGAATTGATCCACCACCAGCCGGTAACGATGCCTGTGCACGTGCATCGCGGGCGGAAGCCGGGGCCTTATGTCTTTATCTCCGCCGCTGTGCACGGAGACGAGGTGAACGGCGTGGAAATTATCCGCAGATTACTCAATTCTCCGTCAATCAAACGTCTTCGCGGCACTCTGCTCGCCGTGCCCGTCGTGAATATGCCGGCCTTTCTCGTTCGGTCCCGCTACCTGCCTGATCGACGCGATATGAACCGGCTTTTTCCCGGCAGCGATTCCGGTTCACTCGGCGCCCGGATCGCTGACGCCTTCTGCCGGGAGGTTCTCGACCATTGCGACTTTGGCCTCGATCTCCACACCGGCGCCGTCAATCGCCCGAACCTTCCGCAAATCCGCATCAGCGGTAAAACGGGCGAGGAGGCGGACCTCGCAAAAGCCTTTGGTGCAGCGGTAGTCCTAACAAGTCCACCACGAGAAGGAAGTCTTCGCGCCGCCGCCGCAGAACGGGATATTCCCTATCTCCTTTACGAAGCAGGCGAGGCCACCCAACTCGACGAAGCGTCGGTGAAACTCGGACTGCGTGGAACGCTCAACGTCCTGCGTCATCTTGGCATGATCCCTCAGGACAAGGCCAGAAAACGCCTGCCGCAACCGATCCACATGCGCTCATCCTACTGGGAACGCGCAGCAAGCGGCGGAGTTTTTATTCCCCGCGTGAAACTCGGAAAAGCCGTGTCCAAAGACATGCTCATCGGCATCATCGCCGACCCCTTCAGTGCTCAGGAAACCCCATCAACGCGCGCGCCGATGGCATCGTTATTGGACAAACCAACCTCGCCGTCGTCGATGAGGGTGAAGCCTTGTTTCACATTGCGAGATCGAAAGACCCGGAAGGCGTAGCCGCGACCGTGGAGCGAACGGAGTCGACGATCGCGGAAGATACATTCGAGCCCGTCTTCGATGAAGAGACCATGGACGACTGAATCTTTTGCCTTATAATTTTCGCCCCCGCCTCCCATGAAAATCGCCATTCTCTCTCGGAACAAAAAACTTTATTCCACGCGGCGGCTCGCAGAAGCCGCGGAAACCCGCGAGCATGAGGTCGATGTCATCGACTACGTGCGGTGCCACATGAACATCACATCGCACCGTCCCAAGATTTTTCTCGGCGAAAAGGAACTGTCGGACTACGACGCGATCGTGCCGCGCATCGGCGCTTCACATACCTTCTTCGGCACGGCAGTCGTCCGGCAGTTTTAAATGATGGGTGTCTATCCCTTGAACGAATCCATCGCCATCAGCCGATCACGCGACAAGTTGCGTAGCCTACAGTTGTTGGCGCGCAAGGGCATCGGCCTTCCCGTCACCGCCTTCGCTAGCGATCCGCGCACGACGGAGGACCTCATCGAAACTTGCGGCGGCGCGCCTCTGGTCATCAAGTTACTCGAAGGCACGCAGGGCAAAGGTGTAGTTCTTGCCGAAACCCGCAACGCCGCAGAGAGCGTCATCGAGGCCTTCCGCGGCCTCAATGCGAACATCCTCGTACAGGAGTTTATCAAGGAAGCGGGCGGCGCAGACATCCGTTGTTTCATCGTCGGGGAAAAAGTCGTGGCCGCCATGAAACGTCAGGGAAAAGAAGGCGAATTCCGCTCAAACCTTCACAAAGGCGGTTCCGCTGAATTGGTGAAAATCACACCGGAAGAGCGCTCTACCGCCGTCCGTGCCGCGAAAGTCATGGGACTGAACGTTGCAGGCGTTGACCTCCTCCGCAGCAATCACGGCCCCGTCATCATGGAAGTGAATTCCTCGCCGGGTCTCGAAGGCATTGAAATGGCCAGCGGCAAGGACGTCGCGGGTGCGATCATTCAGTTCATCGAGAACAACGCCGCCGCCGGAAAAACCCGTACGCGCGGGAAAGGCTGAGAATCGATTCAACTCTCAAGGCGCAAACCTCTTCGTCCGCAGGGTGCGGATCGCATGCAGATCGTCCAAATGGATACCGTCCCGCGCCACAGAAGCCGAATTCCGCTTGGCATAATCGACGAGATTCTGGTTCCGCGGATCCACATAGCGCTCGATTAAACTGCTCCCGCGCCATTCTCCAGTAATGATATCCGTCTGCGGATCAAAGGTTGCCGCTTCGCTGAATCGCCCTTTCTGAATGAGTTCCGCCCTAACATGCACACGAAACGTATTCGATCTCGTGGTTAGCCTTGGGTAAATAGTCGCATAAGGCTTCTCGCGAACATTGTCGCCACTCAAGGCAGTTTGTTCGGTATCGCTCCAAAAATCTCTTAATTTGTTCTCATCATAGTCACTAAACCCCTTCCCCTTCGGAACGAGAAAAATCTCACATATCTCGGAGGGAAAGCGAAAGACTCCGTCGCCATCATACTTCTGACGGATGCCCTCCACCGTGAGATCAATATCGACAGGGACACGGAAGTTGCGGTCTTGGATGAAACGCTTGTAAGTCGACTGCATGGACCCTTTGTAATCGTTATAGTTGCGGTAGCTCTCTCCTTGCGGGACAATCGTCACCCTTTGGCCTGCGAGGACTGCATGCAGACCCGTTTCGCGGCGGATGTAATCGAAAGGTAGAATTTGCGCATTCAAATTGACGCGCCCTCCGGTGGAAAATGGCTCACTTACCGCATAAGGCTCGACGACGGGCATGTGAAAGAACTCAAGAAGGAGATGATCGGGAACCTTCTCGCTTTTGAGCGAAAAGTGGTCTTCGCCAGCTGCGGGACCTGGATTGAAGAGAAGCGTTTCCCACGGGCGACCCGAAAAGACTCCGGTCGGCAAGGAACCAAACATGACTGCCGAGGGCAGGATACGGTTTGGGGAAAAAACTGCAGGCGTCGAGGACTGCTCCTGAGCCCATCCAAAGTAGAAGCCATAAGTAGAATCTGAGTTCGCATGGACAACGCCGTCGTCAGGCTTGTTGATGTAAGGCCCATCTTTGGAATGTCCGACCCCAGTGTCCCAGTCACCGCGCGCTCCGGACGAAGTCCTCGCCGCCGCGTATAAGTCTGAGTAATTTGGGCGCTTATTGAAACTATTTAGCTTGGCTCCCCATTTGTTGCCGGAAAAAATCTCCAAATTCTGGAAGTATCTATCATCATACACGTAGCTGTCGCTTGTCTCGGACTTGCCTTCGAAGAAGTAGTGATGGAAAGCGTCCTCGTCCGCTAACCCTCCGAATGCCTTCGGTAGGTTTTGCATCGGGTAGTAATAGTTGAGGCTCGTCTCAAAGCTGTGCAGGGCCTGTGCTTCGCGGTCAGAAAAATCATCGCGCGTTGAGAAAGAGGTCGGCGCCAATCCTATTCCCACAAGGGAATGAATCGCCTGGTGCCTGAGGTCTCCGTTGAAAGCCAGCGGTTGAAGGGTGCGAATAGTATCGGTAACCTGAATGAGGTTGTAGTAATGAATGCGGTCACCAAGGTCGGCAATTCTTGAGTCGTAGTCGCGGTAAGCCCGGATGAATCTCGCGTTCCTTCGAATCTCGGGGAATGGAAGAGGGCCAGACTGTCCCGGCATCTTAAACCGGTAGCGACCCAATGATCTGTTTCCATCCAGGGACGTGAACTCCATCTCCACATCACGCTCGGAAATAAGACGGAACTCCCTCCTGTTCTGGCCCCTCGGCCAATCGACAAAGAACTTTAGGCTCGCAAAAGGATAGACCTCGACAGGATCTATATCTCCAGAACTTCGCGGAAGACGCTTTGCCGCGCCATTTTTCTTCAGCATAGGGATACCCGGTGAAAGCGCTCCTCCCCACGAGCGTTGCTGAAAGCCCGCACCCATGCTGGCCGACATCTGAGATTGTGCGGCCGCAGGAAAACCAAGTTCATAGGGGATTTCTTGCCGCGCGCTGCCATTCACATAAACCGGCAGGTTTTCACCAGCTTCGACCCGAATCTTTATGCCGTTAAGGCCGGTCATATTCACTTGGTGATTTTGTTGATACCCCGTAAAACCCTGAGCGAGGTTATTCCCCTCCCAAAGGATTACAGCGCGATACCATTTTCTTTCGTAAAGCGAAGGTTCTTCTATTCCCGGTTCACCGAGATTGGCACCTTCCACTGTGACGGAGCCTGTAAGATCTTCCGTCGTCTCGAAAATCTGAATCCCAAATTCAGAGACCGTCTCGAAGCGCCCGAAGCCCGCTGTCGGCAAAATACCTTCGTCCAGAACCGTAGGATAAACGAGCCCTTCGGGAGCAAACGGAACGATTTGCTCCGTTGACCCATCCCTGAGATTTGTGCATCGAATGTAATCGTAAATCGAGGTCAGGATCTGAATGATGTCATGATCGCCATATTTCTCCGCAAAAGAACCACCGGTCCCGGGAATCTCCGAGAGAAGCATTTCGACGAGATACTCATACAACTCCTCGTTCCGTCCGGCGAAGTCCACAGAAGGATTGAAGGGGTCAGCACGGGTGAAGTGAAAAGGAAAGACTTCACCTTCTGCGGGACGAATCTCCGTGCTGAAAGCGATAAGATCATCGTAAGGCGTCCGGTGCGCAGGCCCCGTCTCCCGATGCACTGGCCAAGTGGAAACACGTGGTGTGCCAAACGGAGTCTGATCCGGTGAGCGGCTGTTTGCTGTTAGGTAGAATTTCGATGATTCCAGTCTCTCCCTCTGGATCGTGAACCGTTCTGAACGGTCGGGACGAAAGATCAGCTCATCAACGGTCGCATAAATCCTGTCTCTGTCCGTCGCAAGAACATCAAGTTTGCCCCTACCCTGCTTGGGAAGAAGCAGGGTCCCGCCTTTCGTCCCACCCCATTCAAGGCGCGGCAGGATCTCCCCGAGTTGCTCTCCTGTTAAGTCAGAAAAAACGGCACTCAAGTAAGTCGTTGCCGGATGTCCCGGATAGCGTTGAAATTCATTCCGGTAAGGCTGGCCGAGATCAAGCGACTCATACTCAAAGCGAGTCGAGAATCGGGGCGTGTCGTGAAAGGCGCCCGCATGATTTGCTATCGCGAAACGACCCTCAGGCCAAACATCACCACCTGCCGTGTTGATGTTGACCTTCGAACTTTCGTCATCCGCCCAAAACGCGATACGACCAACGAGCGGATTCGCGTCCGACGCTCCCGGAACTGCGATCACTCCCTCCTTCGCTTCTCCTGCTGCCATCGTTCCATCCTTCAGCACATAGAGCCACTTCACAGGCATCACGATTCCCTCGTCGGCACTGTAAAAGGTCTCTTCCCCTTCGCTCGTCAACGTCATCCCGGCGACTTCAAAGTCTCCGCCTTTAAGCCCTGACGGATCAACAATTGGAAAACTCTCATCCAACTCTTCGTTCAAGTTTACGAAAACTCCTTCACTCTCGATCCAATCCGTCGACTCGCGCATGTCGATGTCAGGATCAAAACCTCCACCGTCCACAATCATGTCATCGTCTGAATATAACTTATAGACTTCGTCAGGATCTCCTTCGAGATCGAAGGTCCTGATCGCTCCCGGTTGGCTTGCCCAGATTCGCGCTTCCCGTTCCCCGCCAGTGTCTTTCGATGTCGTCCCCTCCCGCAGCTGCGCAATGGCCAGATCAATCGCCGCCTGCGCGAGCCAGTCCACCTTTCCGGCACGCTCATAGAGGGTCGATGACTCATACTCCGATTGCGAAGTCGCGAAAAAGCTGACGGTGAGAACAGAGACAAGCGTCAGCATCAAGAGCACAAAAATCACGGCCACTCCTCGACTGCGCTGCCGGGCGACCGGAATTCTGAGGTGAAAAGGTCTCATTCGCTCTTGAACAACCTATCACGGATCACAATGGCTTTACAACGTAAATACAAAGCACTTTGCTCTACGAAAAAAGGCCCGATTCCCGGGACAGACCAGGAATCGGGCGGGACCAGGACACGAAGTCCGCTTTCTCAGCCAGGCTAGAGAAGATAATCCAAGTTCGCATTCGCGAGCGGATCGCTCGGATCGAAGGTCGATTGGAACGGGTTCGCGAAGCGATCGAGATTCGGGAAGATATTGGCCATGTCAGACCCGGCAATGGTGCCGTCGCCGTTGATGTTGATGCCGAGCCAACGCGCAAGTGGCGCGGAGAACTGATCCACCGATGTCGTCGGAATCCATCGACCGCGTGACCCCGGCGTGCTGTTCACGTCGAGTGGCCCCGACAATTGCATGTCGTGGTAGTAACCATAGACGTCACCGCCTTTGACCGATCCACCCATGACGATGTGATGACCGCCCCACGCGTGGTCGCTTCCAGAGGAACCGGCGACTTGTCCATTTGGCGTGAACGTCCGGTTGAAGTCGGAATGCGTCGCGAGAAGGAAGTCGTTGTAGTTGAAGTTCGGGTCGGCGCCACCGAGTTGTTGCATGCACTCGTTGAAAGCAGCGAGCGCATTGTTCAAGTCAGTGAGATTGTCATCAAGATCGCCGGAGACGAAGTTGCCACCCGTGTCATAACCACCTTGATCCTGGTGCGTGTCGTATCCGCCTTGGCTGCAGAAGAAAAGCTGGCGGCGGTTACCGAGACAATCGCGACCGGCAATCATCTTCGCGATCGTCAGCAATTGTTGTGAAACGCTCGGAAGGTTCGACGGCGCGGCGACACCGTGCTGTGTGGTGAAGACGTTGTCGAAGTCGAGACTAAGACCCGAAAGGATGGACGGATCCAGCGCGTTTCCAACAAACCCTTCGTTCACGCGCGCACGCTTGACGACGGTATTGTAGGAATCCTCCATCAGGTTCGCGTGGGAGAAGTCCATGATCTTCTGGAATGCCTCCAAACGGCGACCCTGGGTCGTCGCTTGGTAACTATAGAGATCGGACGGATCGGACAGGGCTTGCGAGTAATTCGTGCCGTAACCGTTCAAGCTCACCGCGCCGTTGGTCGTCACGGAATACTGAACCGGGGAACCGGGCAATCCGACGAGCAAGCTGTTCAAGCCCGACAAGGTGACCGACATGGAGATCGCCGAATTCGGATTGTTATTCGAAGTGGAGAGAATGTCCGCAACACGCCCGGCCCAACCCGAGGTGAACGGTTGGTCGGGTAACGAACTCTGCCATTGCACCTGTTGGTCGGAGTGGGAAAACAACTGCGGTGGAACCGGAGCATTGAACTGGAGGTCTCCCGTCTTCACCGTCGGCGCGACCAACGTGCCGACGTTGGCGACGAAGGAAAGATTCCCCGCGCCTCCGGTGTTATTAAAGATGTTCTGCACGTCGGACATGGCCGGGTGCAGTCCAAACGAGGCATCATTACCACTCAGATTCCCGGCGGTAATGCCAAGCTGGTCCGCCGTGGGAATCGCGAGGACGCCACGGTGCGTGTCATAACTCGAACGACCCGGGTGATTTGGTCCAGGCATGAGCAAGTTATCCGTATTCATTCCTCCGAAGAGGAAAAGGACGATGAGCGCTTTGTAGTCGGTGATCTCCTCCGCAGAGGAGGCGAGTGTCGCCTGCATGAGGCGCATGTTGGTGATGGTGCTGACAATGCCCGTCATCCCCGCCGCGCTGCACGCGCTGCGGGACATGAATTGACGGCGGCTTTGTTCTTCCTGACGAAGGCTTTTTTTCATTTCTTTGTTTCCCTTCTGGTTTGAGTTAGGTCGTCTTAATGACTGGGGGTTTGTTTTTTGTTTCGTCGGCGATGACCTATCTTTGGATGATATAAGCCGGCGTGGTGGTAATGAGATAGAAGGCGGTGCGAACCTTGTCGCGGACGCCGTTAGTTCCTGTTCCAAAGGAATTGGTCAGGACATTGATGAGGACCTCACGGGGATTCTCGACGGAATCGCCGGGATCAATGTTATAAGTCGCCTTGAGAAGGCCACCCGTGAGGAGCAGGTCGAGCTCATCGATGAGCGCCTGGTCTCGCTCCGCTTCAGTGCCGGTCGAGGCGTTGTATTTGTCGATCCAGGCCTGCCGGTCAACGATGACGTTTTCACCGTCTACGGTGAACCCAAGGTCGAGTTGCGGCGTGAAGGGTGGTGTGACGTTGGTATTGTTGATTCCACCTAACACATTCACACTTTGACCCGCATTCTGCCAGGTAACGGTCCAGAAGTAATTGACTGCCTGAATGACGGAAGTCTCCGTGGTGATCTGGAACTCAGGCGCGACAAGCGCAGCATTCGAGATCGGCCCATCGGGTCGGAAGTCCGGCAGGAACCAGTTGAAGACTGTCGGCGCCGCCAACGGCGACTGCTGCAAGTTCGGTGTCGTGTCCGGGTAACGGTAACGTGACCCCGGGTTGTTGTTCGTGACGTTGAACGGATTCGCGGAGTTGTAATCAATAGTTCCAAGGAAGTTATCCGCCTGACTTGCCGAATAACCGTACTCGGTCAGTGACGCTCCCGGATGAGCGGGATCATTTCCTACCAACAACTCGGTTCCAGCATTCAATCCGCGAAGAGCCTGAATATACCGAAGCAGCGGTTCTTTCATCTTGCCGTAATTCGGATCATCAAGCAGCTCGAGTGACCTTGCCTCGTAGTCGAGGAGGATCGCTTTCGTCACTTGGTCGAGATCGCCGTTGGTGTCGTTGAAGACCTGAGCAACTCGATACACGTAGCCGTTACTCGGGTTGCTCGTGACCAGGCGCTGAATGAGACGGTAACTGATAAACGGCGGCGTGCTTTCGTGACCATCGTAGGTCGCGCTTCCTTCGCTTCCTCCCAGCCAATCATGCATGTCGGCCAGGTCGAGTGTTCCCTGCGTTGTTGCGTCAGGCGCACTTGTGTTATCGATGACCCGGTTACCCACGATCGTCTTGACGCTAAGGTCGTGACGATCGCCGAACATCTTCATCGGGTATTCGTAACGGGCACCGTAATATTTGTTCCCGTCATTAATATCGAAATTGGTGTTGTTCGCAGGATCGTCCCAACGGTCCTTGTTACCCGCCTGCAGGCTAAAGCTCAAGCCGGTTAGGACTTTCGCCAACTCCGTGATGTCGTTGTTATCATAAGTCTGGAGGACAATGCCCGTGTTCGGATCAAGCCGAAGCGTGCCGTCCTGCCACAGCTCGACAAGACCGATCGAGAAAAGCTGCATGATTTCACGGGCGTAGTTTTCGTCTGGCGGAACTCCGGTGAAAGCCTCGCTCGCATTGCGCAGGTGACTGAGATACTTGCCCATTATCGGACTGTAAGTCACGTCCTCGAGCATCTCGCGGAAGTTATCGTCCGCATTCTCCGCCAACATATCAATCCAACGCGCGGCGCCGGCATGACGTTGACGAATGATGTTCAAGGCCTCCGACGTCACCATGATCTCCTGCCACGCAAATCCCATGCGCTGGCGAAGCTGGTCGTGGGCGTTGGCCCAGATCGTGAACGAAGCCCGGCGGCGATGTCCGTGATTCACCTCACCGAGGTCCGGGGTGAATTGGTTCCCGATATTAATTTGGGCTCCGGTTAGCGGGTAGGAACCGCTCGGGAATCTCCAAGTCGCCTGATTAAGTGAATCGAAGGTCGAGATATCTGGACCGACAAACACGGGCCAACTCGCAGGTTTATTCGGCGCGGTCGGCAGTGTGCCGCCGCCGGTGTAGTAAGCCGCCGGATAACCTTCAGGCTGGAAGTGTTTTCGCAGAACCCATTCCTGCCAGTCGGCGGCAATCGTGTAATCAAGGTGCAGAGTTTGATCGAGCGCAAATTGATCGTCGATCCATTGGTCGTAAACCGCGATGCGATCATCGCTCGGATGGGCATCGACGAGTTGGTAGAGTTCCTCGACTGTTTGTTGCGTCGGACCGAAGGTCGCTTGCGTGAGGAAGCGGGCCACGTCACGTCGGAGGTCTTCCCGGCCTTGAGCCGTACTCAAATCAAACTGCGTGATCGCAGGTGGATTCGGCGGGGTCGGCGGCTCTGTCGATCCTTCCGCTTCATTCAAGAACGCCCAAATCTCACCAGACCCATAAGTGATCGAGTGCACATTCACATAGAGGCGGCTTTCCCCGGCTTGGTTATAGAGCGAATCAATGATCGTCTTCACCGAGATAGTCCCCGCGGCCGCAGCCTCGATATCCCAGATGTAATTCTGGAGCTGGCCGAGAAGCGGATCGCCGGCCTCCGTGCCATCGACGGTGATCGACTCAACGATCGTTCCACTGGATGGACCGGGATCGGCCTTGTGGACGTGGGAATTGGTCTGCGGAGTCGTGAGTCCCGTGAAGGAGTTGTTGATCCGCGCCTGCGTATTCGATCCGTTCAGAATGACGGTGGTGATACCGGAGGCACTCGTTACCGCCGGACCTTCCGGCGCGTAAAATCCGACAAAGAGCGTTTCATTCGCCGCAATGTCGGTGGCGTCGGCGATGTCCACATCCGCCTGACCAGATCCGCTCGCCACGTAGTCCGGAGAAGAGGAAATGCTCAGTCTCACTAATTCCGGATACTCATGGACACTGTCCGTATTCGGGGAGATCACGACCTGTGCGGAGTGGATAAACCGCGGAAAGGTGACGAATCCAGACAAAGGCGCTCCACCGGCATCAAAGACATCATAGTCATTGACTCCCGCCGCAGGCTGCGATGCAGAACCACCGCCACCAAAGGTGAAGAAAACGGTGACCGGTTCCAACGATCCGGTTCTCGTTAAATTAAAACTCGCGTCTGAGTTCTCCAACTCATAGGCACGGCTGACACCTGTCGAAACTGCGATCGACGTGCTGTCCGCCACATTGGGATCGCTGTTGTAGAGAAACTCGTCGAGGTTGTTGATCCCGTCACCGTCCGCATCGCCAGTCGGGCTGGTCACGCTGTTGGCGAGTTCCCAACTGTCCGGCAATTCGTCGCCGTCGGAGTCCGTGTAAGTCGCAATCAGCGCATAACCCACGACCTCGTTGGTGTGGTCCACTTCCAAGTCTTCGGATTGCTCTTCTTCAACGCGAATCGAGAAACCGGAGGTGCTTAGTGAATTGTAACGAAGCGCCGAGGGATCACCCCCGTTCTCTGTTTGCATTTCCGCCAGCAGGAAGGGAAGCGCATCGTAAGTGCGTGGCGCGGATACGGCCTCATACTGGAAATCGGTTCCGTTGGCTGTGACCTGACTCTCGTTGTTGTCGCCCTCGTCGCTAATCGTGTTCCCGGTGTTGGCGACATCGAAAAGCAGCATTTGGCCACCACTGGAGTAGACGGCCGGACCAGGCTGCATGGCAATGTAGTGGACGTCTTCCGCGGCATGGTCGTCGGGGCCAAGTTGTTCCTCGTCCAAGCCGATACGGAAGGAAGAATTCGTGATACCACGAAGCCGCGGCGAAACCGCGCTGCCTTCATTTACGGTCGTCACCTGCGCCTGAATAACGGGCGGCACTGGTTGCGCATCGGTCAGATTGACCGTGCTGATCACATTCGTGATTCCAGTCGCAATTCCCGCCTCCCATCGAAGACCGCCAATCTCGTAAATCCCCGCTTCCATCACCATGTAGTGCTGCGTTGTCTCAACGTGACCACCCGGATCCTTGTAATCCCATTCGTCGAGTTGCCACTCAAAGCTGGTAGAAGTTACGTTCCTCACGCGGAGAACAGACGGATCTGCGCCTTGTTGCGAAACCGGGCCAAGAACGACGACCGGATTTGTGTAAGTGTTCTGCAAATTGACCGTGTACCAGGTTGTCCCATTGGTTTGCGCCTCCACTAGAGCTCCCACTTCGATCTTTGCTTCTGAAGGACCACGCCTTTCTCCAAGAAGGACAAAACCTATGTCCTCGGAGGTATGACCGACTTCAGGATCAGCAGACTCCTCTTCTTCGACGTAGAGCGAAACCTGTGTTGAACCCAAATCGCTGTAGCGCAGGGCACACACGTCGCCGCCGTCGGTAGTTTGGATCGCTCCAAGGAGCACGGCATTCGGATACGTTTCTGGAAAACTCTGCACAAAGGGATCGATGAAGCCGTTGTCATCCGCATCATTGCTCGCAACAACATCACCCGTGCGGCTCACCAGCAATGGCTGACCGTCAATCCAACCGGAACCCTCCTGCACGGCAACATAACCCACATCTTCACCAGCCGGCGCGGTTGTCGAGGCTTCCTCGTCATTGATGCGCACCTGAAAGCTGGCTCCCGAGATGTTACGGAGACGTGTGACCAGTCCTTCCGGATCCTCGCCGCTTTGCACATTGTTCGTGCTTTCAATCTGCGCCATTACTACGGGCGCTGCTCCCAGCCCCGCATTCAAGGTCACCGTTTTCCAGCCTTGGTTGACATTTAATGTCCGACCGGCTTCCCAAGTCAGACCGCCAATGGTATGCACACCGGGCTCCAAGGCCAGATAACTGAAACTTTCCGTCGCATGGGTTCCATCCAGATAATCCCACTCATCCAACTTATACTGGAATCCAGTCGTAGTTACATTCCGCACACGGAGTGTGGTCGGATTCACCCCATTGTATTCCAGGGGCCCTAAAACAACCACCGGAGGGGTGGCGAACGAAGTGCTGAACGTGGCATTATACCACTGGTCAGCCGGACTTTGATTAGTTGTAAGTATGCCAGCCTCGTAAGTCTGGCCCACAGCTAACCCGTGAGCAAAGGCGCTTGTAATAACAACAAACGCGACGCGCGACACGCACGCGGCGAAAGATCGCTTCATGGCTTTCTCTTAAATGGGGGTTTCGCCACGACCACCAGCCACAGGCCACAACGAGCCCGTGTGAGAAAAACATAAACGCCGGCAGTCGCGTATTTATATTTGGGGGTTTTTCTCTGACGCAAAGCTAGGCGGTCACCTGACGAATTGACAAGAAGAAAAGCAAAAAAAGTTATTGTTTGTATGCATCCCCTATGAAGCCTGAGATTTAAAAAAGATCTGCGAAAGCACTTTGAGTGTTCTTATGTGAACTCATTTGGTTCATGAGAACAGTAGTCCTGTCGCCAATTCAGAATCTAACCCGAGAATTTTTAGGACGGATCATTTCATATTAGCATGTTAGTATTAGCATCGACGGATTTCGAAGCGTCATGAGGGCTTGATTAAAATGGCAATTTCCTGAATGATGAGGATGAAATCCCCAAGGAATGCAGGACATACCCCGAAAAACCCTCTTAGTCTTTGGCGCTCTTGTCGTTGCCGCTGTGCTGACGCCGGTCATTATTTTGCTCACCCACCAATCGCCGGAACGGGAAGAGCCAGTTAAAACCAAGAATCCGGCAACCGTTTCCACCGTTTCGAAGCCCGAACAACGCCTTCCCGGTCGCATTCCTGATCCAGCGACCAGTCAGGGGTTTGGCGCAAAAACTCCATCGACGTCGGAACAGCTAAAATCGCATTCCATTTCTTCCCATGCTGTGAAGCCACTACAATTGGATTTCACAAAGGGTCCATTTGAGAGACGTGCGGACGGCTCGGTATTGAAGAAAGATACTCAACGAAGAGCGCTCGAACTTCACAAGGAAGACCAACCGCCGGAAGAAGACATCGCCATCGTCGACAGCATCATCAATCAGTACCGGCGAATCTTCGGCGAGAATCCCATTGCGGGAGAAAACAAGGAAATCGTCAGTGCATTGACAGGTCAGAATCCCTACAATCTTGTCTTTATTGATCCCACGCATCCCGGCATCAACGAACGCGGCGAACTTACAGACCGTTGGGGCACGCCATTCTCCTTCCACGCGGTCTCTTCGAAACAACCGGTCGAGATAGCCTCTGCAGGTCCCGATAAAGTCATTGGTTCCTTCGATGATATTCGTATCGAAGAGCCTCAAGTTATTGGCCACGAATGAAATCCTCTAAAGGCCTTGCCGTCTTGCTTATGATAGCTTTGGTAGGCTGCGGCTTATTCATAGCATTCCAGCAAAGCCAGCTTCGCCACTTAGAACGAGAGCTATCAGACGAAGTTTCGGAATCGACGTCTAGTTATAGAACAGGTTCCAACCCGGAGAGAACGGCGGTGCCGGTTCGGGATACTCGTCGAAAGTATTCATCTTCCGCTATTCAAGACGGAGAAGAGGAAAAGTTAAGAGAAAGACTCGACGCAAAGGAAGCCGAGTTAGCAGACATGAAGCGCCCGCTTGAACGCCCCATGGCCAGTGCGACCGTCCATGCGCGACTCAAGCCTGATGAAGTTCTCGTGACGGGAGGTTACGAAATTGGGAATGGTCGTCATCAGTTCACGTTCATCCAACCCGAGCCGACGACTTTGGACGACGGAAGGGAAGCCATCTTCGTGAAGTCGAGAGTTCTCGAACTGGACAAGGAAGCCATTGAATCTTCCGGGCTCACCTCTCTCGCAACCAATGCACGCAACACTCTCCAACATGCCGAAGCATGGGTTCGGGAGGACTTTGAATCCACACTTGAACAGCTTCACTCCGAAAACGGTGTCGATGCCGTTCTCTCGCCGGCCGTCGTCACCTTGCCCGGCCGCTCCTTCAAGATCGAAATGGGGAGCATCGATGAATCCAATCCGAGTTATGCCATTGATGGCCGCCTCGTTCCCGCCGGTAGCGGGAGAGGCTTCGACATTCAAACTCGGATTGAACGCGCTGATCCGATTGCTGATGCCGCCCCTTAGCCGGTAGACCGTGTGCCTGCTTTCTGCTGGGAATGTGTTGCCCGTGCGATTAGGGAAAGCCCTCTCCAATGATGGATTTCCTCTCCAACGTCCACACGCTGACCCTTACCGTCGATGAATCTGCCATCGACACGAACGGCCACGTCAACAACGTCGCTTACGTCCAATGGATGCAGGAAGTCGCGATCGCGCACTATGAGTCCCTTGGTTGGGCGGAGGAAACACGTGACCAAAAAGCGACTTGGGTCGCTCGGTCGCATCACATTGAATACAAGCGACCTGCGTTCGCCGGAGACGCACTTTCCATCCGCACTTGGATTGCTACTATGGAAAGAGCGACCTCGACTCGTCGCTACGAAATTCACCGCGACGACGAACTCATCGCGGAAGGAAAGACAGTTTGGGTGTTCATAGACACAACCACTGGCCGTCCAAAACGTATTCCCGAAGCGATGAAGGCGCTGGTGAATACTTCTTCCGAAAAATAAGAATCCTGAATTCGTTCTTCGCCAACTATGCGATAGTTCCGCGCGGACGCTTTCTCATTTTTCGAGTCCTCAGTTACGTCGAAAGCGTTCCGGTTTCACACCCGTCCTTCATTCCCTCTCCCGATGTGTCGACCTCTTCGTTTTCTCACTTTGCTTTTCCTTTCGTCCTCTCTCGACGCCCAGACTATCACCGTCACGACAACGGCGGACGAGTTTGATACGCCGTCCGGAAGCGAGGTTTCTCTTCGAGAAGCAATACGCGATGTCGCCGACTACGTGAATCCCACGACGACTGCGCCAACGACGATCGATTTCGCTTCCGCCCTCGGAGATAGGTTTTGTATCACGCTCGCCCTCGGAGAAATCAACATCGGTGCCAAGATTATCGAATTAGTGCCGCCTCCGGGCAGACTGACGATCGACGCCGGTGGCAACTCCCGGATCTTTACCATCGGAGATGCCGACAGCTCTTTCTCCATCGTCTAAACCCGTTCGCGCGGCACCTTTACTCTTCCGTAAGGAAAAGCGACGGGGAGCACAACCCTTGAACGCTCCGGCGGCGCGATTCTCAGCCGCGGTAACCTCTCGCTCACCAAAGTGACGATCGAGTTTTGCGAAGCCGACGCGGACGGCGGGGGGATTTATACTTATGACGGCGGAAGCACGACGCTCTCAGACTCAATCGTGAAGTTCTGCTCCGCAACGAACGGCGGAGGCTTATACGCGATCGGTTTCGGAACCACACTGGATCTTCTTTCCGTCTGCGGCATTCAAGGGAACGAAGCGGCGGACGGTGGCGGCATTTACAACGGCGTTGGAAGCACGCTAAACGTCGCATTGGGATCAATCGCGGAAAATTTCGCGACATCAGAAGGTGGCGGACTCTACAACACGGTGCTGGCCGACGCGGTCGTTTCCGATGGCGTGATCGCGGGCAACAGAGCGGTTACCGGCGGCGGCATCTACACGGCGGGCGGCTCTTCCACTCTGAGTCTCGAACAATGCTCTGTTGCCGCCAATCTTTCGACGTCCGGAGGCGGAGGCATCCACAACGCGGGATCAACCATCACCGTCAACGAGTCCGTCATTGCGCTCAATCGATCGCTTTCTGCCGCCCCGGACATCCAACTCTCCTCCGGCTCCATCTCCAATGTCAGCACCAACTTTCTTGGCATCAACTCCACCGTTTCTTCCACTTTCCCGGAAGGGTTCAGCATCGGAACAGCGGCGAATCCCAAAGACCCCGTTCTCGGGCCGCCGGGTTACTATGGCGGCGGCGTGATCACGATGATTCCGCTGGCCAACTCCCCGTTGATTGACCAGATCAGCGCAACTCGAAGTCTCGACGCGCGCGGTTACCCAGGAGATGTCGACGGCAACGCCAACGGACTTGTTTCCGGCGACATTGGTGGTGTGGAAGCGGGACCGATCATTCTCGTCGACCAGCCTTCCGATGACTTGGGAATGCCCGGCCGAAGCCTTCGCTTGGCACTCGCGCAAGCCAGCCAGCCGGGAACACGCATCCAGTTTGACCCCTCGGTTTTCAACGGTGAGTTCTCCGACATCATCGCGCCGAATACCTCTATCGGTGCGCTTTTCGGACCCCTCGACCTGCCCGATGATATTCATGTCCACATTGATGCGACCAACCTCACCGCACCCGTCGACATTCTGGCAACTCAACTTCGCAATAACGACCGGCTTTTCGAGATGGGCCGGGAGTCTTCAGGCGTCAGCTTCCACGGCTTGATCATCCGCAATGCGCCACTCGGGCTCTTCTTCCAAAAGAGTCGGCCGGTCATGTTTCACCAGTGTGATGTCCGCAGCCCTGGTTTCGACGGGCTTCCGTATGAAAACCTACGGGCTCATCAATCCCACTTCATTGGTGTGCTCGGCGATTGGAGTGTCGAGTCCTCCGTCCGACACCGTTTTAGTGACTGCCGTTTCGAAGCCTTCGCTCTAGACTTCCTCGCCGGCGATGCTTCCCATATCTTCGAGCGTTGTAGTTTCCGTGGAGAAACAATTAACGAAGCGCTCACATTGGGTTCGGGTGCGATTCTTTCCAATTGCACCTTTGAGGGAAATGGGACCGCCGTGCGAGCTGCTTTCAAAGAAGTCACCCTCAGCCACTGCACTTTTTTCAACAACAGCATCACCGTTCAATACGGAAGTCCCACCTTTCCCGGGGCCGACGTGAGCTTCGACATCGAGAACTCCCTTTTCCTTGAGAACAGCACCAACGACACCTCGCACTTTGTTCCTCTCAACGGCGGGGTAGCCACGTTTTCCGGTACCTCTAACATTGTCAGCAACCGAGACTCGCAAACCGACTCCTTCTTCGATACCGGCCTGCCAAATGCTGCCGGGAATTACCTCGGTCCATTCAATTTGCAGGATGAATTTGTTTGTCCGCCCGTCGCCTGGGAAGACAGATCTGACGTCAGTTTCCTAGCTCCGGACCTGTTACCCATCGACCTAGCCAACGCGCCCACATGGATCATTGTCGACGACGCCCGAGGAGCACCGCGTCTTCTCGGAACGCTTTACGACATCGGGGCCGTGGAGTCCGCGCTCGAAGTCACGAATTATCACGATTGGGCGGCGCTGAACATTCCGCCGCAGCTGAATCGCGATTTTGATGGCGACGCGGAAGAGGACAACGTTGCCAATGGCGCCGAATACACACTCGGGACTCACCCCATGCTGAAAGGAAAAAACGGGCTACGCCTGCCAGTTTTTGATTTCACAAATTTCCCAACGGAATTCGAAGTGACCTTTGGGTCACGCGCCGGAATCACCGACGCCCGTTGGGGACTGCAAAGCACTGATAACTTGCAGCACTTCACCCCTCTCCATGCGGACGGTAATCAGTCGCTGACCAACTCGCGTATCCTAAATGCGACTACTCAGTCAACGCTCAACGCCAGCGGACGCGTGCAGCGGCTGACCACTCTCCGCGTATCGAAGTCCACTGACGTGAAGCGCTATTATCGATTCTTTGCCGAACTCATCGCTCCATGAGCGGCAAAATGCGGAATTGTTGTGACAGACGCTGAGATTCCGGACAAACTCCCAGTCCATACTTCTCCGCATGCAAAAAAACACCCGCTCCCCCCTGTCGAATTACCGCTCCTTCTTCCTCACGCTCGGCGCCGCGTTCTGCGCGTTGACCTCTTCGCTTCACGCCGCCGATAAGCCGAACATCATGGTCTTTCTCATCGACGACATGGGCGTCATGGACACTTCCGTGCCGTTCCTCACCGATGAGTCCGGCGAACCAAAGCGCTATCCTCTCAACGATTACTACCGCACACCCGGCATGGAGCGACTCGCCGAACGTGGCATTCGCTTCAATCAATTCTACGCCATGAGCGTGTGCTCGCCGACGCGCATCTCCATCATGACCGGGCAAAACGCCGCCCGCCACCGCGCGACCAACTGGATCAACCCCCGCGAAAACAACGCCGGTCCACAAGGGCCACCGGAATGGGATTGGAAAGGACTCGAAAGCGGCGACGTTACCCTCCCCGGCGTTCTCCGAAAAGCCGGTTACAAGACGATCCACGTCGGCAAAGGCCACTTCGGCCCGAATGAAACCGAAGGCGAAAACCCGGCAAACCTCGGCTTCGACGTCAACATCGGAGGATCCTCCTTCGGCGCGCCCGGCAGCTACTACGCCGAAGACGGCTACGGCGCGAAGCGCGATCGCCACGTCGTCCCCCATCTCGAC
Organism: Verrucomicrobiota bacterium; assembly: GCA_039192745.1. GTDB lineage: Bacteria > Verrucomicrobiota > Verrucomicrobiia > Verrucomicrobiales > DEV007 > JBCCWV01. Next base: position 54,686 of record JBCCWV010000003.1, read on the forward strand.
CAATACCACGGCACCGACACCTTTCTCTCTGAGGCCCTCACTATTGAAACCAAAAAAGAAATCGCGAAGACGGTGAAGGAAGACAAGCAGCCCTTCTATCTCTACTTTTCACACTACGCCGTCCACAGTCCGTTCCAGTCCGATCCTCGCTTCGCCGCGCATTACGCCGATTCTGGAAAACCCGAAAGAGCCAACGCCTTCGCCACACTCATCGAAGGTATGGACAAGTCCCTCGACGACATGCTCGATCAATTCGAGGAACTCGGTATCGCCGAAAACACGCTCGTCTTTTTCCTCGGCGACAATGGCTCCGACGCCCAACTCGGTCATCAACACGAGGTCGCCTGTGCTGCGCCACTTCGCGGGAAAAAGGGCGCACACTACGAGGGCGGTATGCGCGTCCCCTTCATCGCCGCCTGGGTAAAACGGGACCCTAACAGCCCCCACCAAAAGCAACTTCCCATCGCCGTCGGCACCATCCAAAGCCAGGTCGCGAACGTCACTGACCTCTACCCGACCCTCCTCGCGCTCGCAGGCGCGGCAGACCATTCGCCCGAGGAACACAAAGTCGACGGTCACCACCTCGACAAGCTCCTCACCGGCGCCCGCGACGAGTCCCGTCCTGAGCAATTCCTCATGCACTACCCTCACGCACCGCACCGCAGTGTCTATTACACCGTCTGGCGTAACGGCGATTGGAAAGTCATCTACCACGCTCTGCCTCAGGTAAATGCCAAGGAAGACCGCTCCCAATCCGATGGCGTCCACTACCAGCTCTTCAACCTGAAAAAAGACCCCTACGAGCAAAACGATCTCGCCTCTTCCAAGCCCGGCAAACTCAAAAAGATGATGGCCGGTCTCATCGAAAACCTCGAGTCGCACGATCCGCTCTACCCCGTCAGCGAAGACGGAAAACTGCTGAAACCAGCGGTGCCCAAGTAGGCTACGCTTTCCGAAGATCCCGGAGCTTCTTATTTCTCCATGACATAATTCGAAATTCGGTTCGTCAGGAGAAAGCTATGAAAGCTCTCTCCCTCTTCGGACTCGCCATCGCCTGTGCCTTGGCGCCCATCAACGCCGCCCACGCAAACAGCGTCATCAATGAAGCCGGCGACCTCCAGCAATACCTGGAGTCTATCTTCATTCCACCCGCAGACACCAGCGTCTTTCGCCTTCCCACCAACGACGAGAGCCTCGCCTTTCGCGACGCCCTTCAACACGTGCTCGAAGGAGATCTCGTCGAGGCCTGCGATGACGCCGTCCTCGCTAACTACGATGTCGTTTCTTACGACGACACCGTCACCAGTGACAACTTTACCATTCTGCGCGAGAAAAATTCCGACCAATACTGGGGCGGCCTGTTCGTCATCGATCCCACTCCAGAACGCACCCTCGTCGTCGAAAGCCCGCACCCGCTCTTCGACGGCGTCCGCGTACCCGCCATCGATCTTTTTTTCGAAGCCAACGCTGTCGCTTTCTTACAAGCCGGCACGCATCGCAATAATTCCCTCACCGAGATCAACTGCGACAACTCCGGCACACCCTATCGAATCTCCGACGTTGCCCACTCTCCGGAAAGCCTCTTTCAGATTGCCCATGAAGTCGTCGAGGCCCACTTCGAGCGCACCGTCAGCCTGAGTTTCCACGGGATGGCCGAAGACAGCGACCCTACAGACGTCGTCGTTAGCAACGGAACCGGTCATCAATTCCTCGGTCACTCCCTCTCCCGGGATCTGGCTACGCGCATGAACGAAATCCTCGCCGACGCCAACGACTCCCGCGTCGCCGTCAGCCATCAGGAACCCGGCGAAAATCCCAGCCTCGCCGGCAGCACGAACACGCAAGGCCGCGCGACCAATGGATCGGAGATCCCCTGCACCGTCCCCGCCGCGACCGCCATTTTCCCCGAACGCTTTATCCATCTCGAATGCGATCCCGACGTGCGCAGCGGCGATCCCTCGAACTGGGCCTTCGTTATCGAAGCCGTCACTGATCTCGTCCCCGACTTTTCCGACAGCACGACAGCGCTCCCCACCGGCGACCTCGTCATTACCGAACTCATGAGCAATCCCGGTCAAGTCGGCGACGGCACTGGCGAGTTTCTTGAGTTATTCAACCACACCGGCGCGCCCATCACGATAAACAATTGGACCATCGCCGACCGGCAAGGCAACGCCGCCACTTTCAGCGGTGTCATTCAACCCGGCGACCTCTTCGTTGTCGGCGGAAGCGGTGACATCAACGGCGGCGCGGAAGGCGGCACGCCCGATGCCGTTTGGTCCGACTCCATCGGCACGCTCTTTCTGACCGACACCGGCGACACCATCAGCATCCTCAACGACTCCGGTTATCTCGTCGCCTCGGTCACGTATGGCGAAGACCCCTTCGGCATCGGAGTCGCGCTCGAAATCGACGTCGCCAATGCTCACCTCAACGGCCAGACCGACGAAAACGACTACGTTGCCTCCACCACCGCCTTCGGCGCCGACCTCGCCTCTCCCGGAGTCCGCGGCGAAAGCCAATACCCACTCCATGAAACCCAACTCACCTTCGGTCCCGGCAACGGCGATCCCGATATGGTCGTCGAATTCGCGACGTCCCGTGCCGTCACTTACCGCCTCTGGAAGAGCCACAACCTCGCAAGCGCTTCCCTCATCGGCGGTCTCGATCCTGTCATCGGCGACGGCAACATCGCCGATTACACTTTCCCCATTCCAGTCGCCACACGCGAATTCTACCAGCTCCGCTACGACTACGCGGCACCGGAGTAATTAGACAGCGTGTCTCAAAGTTCGCCGATGAGAATGTTATCAATAGCGATCTCGTCCGCGAGGTTGGCAAGGTTGCTCGCGTCGAAACGAATGGTGATCGTCGATCCCTGAAGCGGCGCCGAGGTGAAGTCGAACCGCGTGGACGTATCCTTGGAAATAGCCACATTCGTCGCGTTGAAGATGGCAAATCCCGTTTCATCTAGAACAGAGACTTCGTCAATCAGCGGATCCTCCGCAAAGACACTCGTCGTCGCCATGTCGAAGCGGAAGAGGCGGACTTGCTTTCCGGCATCGGCCCTGAAAGTGATCTCAAGGATGCCATTGAAGTTGCCGTTGCCGTCATAAACAGCATTGCTCAAGGAACCAAAACCCGTCGGCCAAAGGCGCGGAAAGGCCTGCGCGGGACCGTATTCGATGGCAATACCCGGCGTGAACTGACCGGCACCGAGATAAGAGAAATTACCTTCCATCGCCGCGGAAGCGCGATTGCCATACCCTGGATCGACCGCAGTGCCAAAGGTGGCTCCCGCTTGATCGAAGACTAACTCGGATGCGTTCCCATAACCACCGATGAAGGCCTGGCAGAACCGAACGTTGTCGAGCCCGATCTCATCCCGCAAGCTTGCGCCAAGATTGGTCGAATCCATCCGAATCTCGAGCTCTTCCCCGATCACAGGAAGGGCCGTAAAGTCTATACGTGTCCGCGTCGTCCGCGAGACGGTCACGTTGGCTTGGGAAAACAGCACATTCCCCGCGCCGTCAAAGACCTCCACTCCGGCGATTATCGGGTCCGATCCAAACGACCCCACAAAGGCCGCGAGATCCAAACTTTCTAACACTACCACATATCCAGGATCGGCCTTTAACTGAATACGCAATTCGCCCTCAATGCTGTAGAGGACGTTCGTGAGGTCTCCATACCCGCTCACCCACGGCCTCGGTCGCGGTTCCGGGTACGTGGCGATGACATTCGGCGTGAAAGTGGTCGTCCCTCCGTAAGTAAAGCCCCCGATCGTCGTTTGCATCACGCGGTCGCCATAGGCTTGCGATATCGGGTTCCCCGTTCCGGTAAAGATCAGCTCCGTGCAGCCACTCACGGCCTGGAGACCCACAATTCCGAAGTCGCCAGTTGCGGACAAGCGATAGTAGGCAGCAGGGTTTCCAGAGATGTCCAGAAACAACTCGTAGTGGGAGCCGCTGTCGGAATAATCAATCAACTTCGGATCACTCAGTGAAGGCTCACCATTCAACGCGAACCATGTCTGCCAGCCGCCACCCGAAGCGCTCATCTCCTGAATCTCTGCGGTTACGCCGCTGAGTGTGCTCGAAACGCGCACGACCAAGACCGGCTGCTCCATCCCGTTGACTTCCACCATTTCCACCCTCGGTCGATAATTCGGCTCCGCGACGCGGGGATTCCCGGCCGTGACATACTCCATGACGAGGTTCAATTGATCGAAATCGATATCACTCATCGGAGATCCCGCTTCCGGATCTGCAAACTCAACCGGATTGAGCACCGTTGCCTTCCAGTCGATCAAAGTCCGCGACGGAAAGAAATCTCCGACCCGCACTTCGGCCGCATCACTCAAACCCATGTAAGTCACAGTCACGTCAATGTCACCAA
>JBCCWV010000004.1:0-54905 GCA_039192745.1 Verrucomicrobiota bacterium
GGGTTGTGCCGCCAACCATCGTACCTGGTGCGGGCCATGGCGCCTCGGTTTGGGTGCGGCCGGGGCCGCCCGCGGTCCGTTGCCAAGACACGCTTATTAGATGACGGCTTCGAGCGTTTTGGCGGACCCTGTTCTTTCTTGAATTTCCCGGATCGCCCACTTGGCATGCTCTGAAACCAACTGGTCATCGGACGCAGCCGCTCGACGCAACGCCGGCAAATCATCCTTGGTTCCGACGTTCCCCAACGCCACGCAGACATTCCGGAAAAAACGCGATCGTCCCGTGCGCTTGACCGGGGATTTCCGGAATAGCTTACGGAATTCCGTGTCATCGAGTTCGAGGAAGTCCCGCAACTTCATTTCATTCACGAACGGGCGCACCGCGAAACGGGTTTCTCGGGACTCCTGAGCATATTCATTCCACGGACAGGCGTCGATACAGGCGTCGCAGCCGAAAATCCGGTCGCCCATGGCTCGCCGGTATTCCTCGGGAATCGGGCCTTTGTTCTCGATCGTGTGGTAGGAAATGCATCGCCGTGCATCGAGGCGACGGACATGGGTGATCGCGTTGGTGGGACAGGCCTTCAGACAAGCCGTGCACTTGCCGCATTGATCGGGAACAGGAGAATCCGGCTCCATTTCCAAGGTCGTGATGATTTCGGCGAGGAAAAACCAAGACCCCATATTCGGGTGAACCTGCATCGTGCTCTTCCCGTTCCAACCGATCCCGGACTCGGTAGCGAAATCCCGCTCGAGGACCGGACCGTAGTCGACGTAAAAGCGATGATCGCCCCCGGCCTCACGCAGGGTTCGCACTAACAATTTCACCTTTTTTTCGATGATCCCGTGGTAATCCTCTCCCCAGGCATAACGCGCGAACCTTCCCGTTGCTCCGTCGGTCTTCAGCTTGGGATCCTTTTGGTAGTAGTTCAAGGCGAGGACAATGACCGACTTTGCGCCCGGCACGACAATGCGCGGATCCATGCGTCGCTCGGGATCCTTCTCCATCCATTCCATCGTCCCGTGCTTCCCGTCCTTCAGCCACTTTTCGAAAAGATCGGAGTGAGCCGCCTTGTTCGCCCGCGCGATTCGACATTCGGAGAACCCGGCCTCCAGCGCCATCGCCACCACATCGGACTTATTCATGGAGCGAGATCTCCTTTTCCAATCGAAGACATTCGAGAATGCCGAACGAGACATCACTCGCCGAAAGCCCATCGGTTCCGATCGTCAGATGGGCGGCTTTCTCATACAAAGGAAGACGTTCCGTGAGCAAGCGTTGAATCGTTTCCCGCGGCGTGTCGTTCTGTAAAAGCGGACGCGTTTTGTTATGCGCCACGCGTTCCCAGATACTTTCTTCTTTCGCCGTGAGCCAGACCACGCAGCCGAGTGTCTGAAGTTTTTCGATATTTCCCTCGCCGGTCACAATGCCGCCGCCGGTGGCGATGACCACGCCTTCTTCTTTCGTCAGGTCCTCGAGCACTTCGCTTTCGATCACGCGAAAGCCCTCTTCTCCGGACTCCTCAAAAATCGCCGGGATCTTTTTGCCTGCTTTCCTCACGATCAACTCGTCGGTATCGGCGAAGCGGTAGGCGAGACTGGTCGACAGCAATCGACCCACCGTGGATTTCCCGGTGCCCATGAATCCAATGAGGACGATGTTCTTGCAAGGGATCGGCATAGATCGCCGTTGAAAGTAAGGGCAGTGGTTGCAGCTTCAAGCTGCAGCAGGATGCTGCAACCACTTCAACGGCCAATTTATTGGAAAAATCGCCCAAACATGTTCGTTTGGGCGGACTAGCATGCAGACGCAGATCATCTCCACCGGCTTTGAAGACGACGCGAAGGACGCCGTGCGGCAAGCCGCCGATCTGCTCCGCGCGGGCGAAATCGTCGCTTTACCCACGGAAACCGTTTACGGACTCGCCGCCGATGCCTTTAACGCCGCCGCCGTCGCCAAAGTCTTCGAAGCCAAGGAACGCCCCTCCTTCGATCCTCTCATCGTGCATCTACCCAAGCCGAGCGCACTGGAGGAAGTCGCGGACTTGCCGGAGGAAATCGCCGGTCCGGTGAAAAAAATCCTCAACAAGTTTTGGCCGGGACCGCTGACGATCATTCTTCCAAAAAAGGACACGATCCCTGACATTGTCACCTCGGGCCAGCCCACTGTTGCCGTCCGCCACAGCAAGGACCCCGTCTTCAAGCGCGTGATCAAGGAAGTCGGTGGCCCTCTCGCCGCACCCAGCGCCAACCGCTTCGGGAGCATCAGTCCCACTTCCGCGGCCGCCGTGGAAGAAGAACTCGGAGGCCGCATTCCGCTCATCGTCGATGGCGGTGCTTGTTCGGAAGGATTGGAATCGACAATCATCCGCGTCGAAGCCGCCGAGCCGAAGTCCCGCATTTTCATCCTACGTGCCGGGCCGATCACCAAGGAAGACCTTCGCGAGTTCGGGAAAGTTGAGTTTGCCCCACGCCTCTCCCCCGACGACGGCCAACCCGAAGCGCCCGGCCAACTCGCCAGCCACTACTCGCCACGCACACCCCTGCGACTTCTCGAGTCGCCGAACGACTTCAAACCCGAAGACGGCAAACGCTACGCTCTCCTCAGTTATCGAAACCAACCCAAGGATGGCTATCTCGAACTAACAGAATACGAAAAAATCGCAGTCCTCAGCCCCGGCTCCGGCAAACTCCCCGAAGCCGCCGTCCGGTTCTTCTTCCTCCTCCGCGAACTCGACGAATCCGGCGTCGATGAAATCATCGCAGAACCTATTCCGAACCGCGGATTGGGCGTCGCAATCCGGGACAGACTTAGCCGAGCGGCATACTCCACGGTCGAATGACAGATTTTGAGACAGAAGGATTCGAGATACATCCGGGAATTCTCACAGAAAGCCGCGTTCGGAGTCTACGCAGGGAAGTTGACCAACTTGCTCACGAAATCGGGCAAACCTGCGTTCGGGGAATTGCGACTAAGTCGGAAAAGATTGCCGAGCTGTCACAACTCCCCGAGATGACCAACCTGCTTCCAAGTGGTCACAGCCTCGTTCGCAGCATCCTCTTTGATAAAACGCCCAGTCAAAATTGGCCTGTGGGGTGGCATCAGGATCAAACGGTTGCGGTATCAGGAATGGTAACAACAGAGGGGTATACCGCATGGACAAAGAAAGACGGCTTCTTTCAAGTGCGTCCTCCACTCGAGTTGTTGGAGTCGATGACAACGCTTCGTATTCATCTCGATGAGGCGGGTGCAGACAACGGCCCCCTTCGAGTAGTTCCCGGTTCTCACCTCGGCGGAATCAAGAATAAAAGCGGCGACAACAGTCTGAACTCACATTTCGAATGCCATTGTCATAGCGGCGATGTTCTTCGCATGCGACCATTGCTCGTGCATTCTTCGAAGCGCGCCACCATTCCGCACCATCGACGGATCATTCACCTCGAATTCGCAAACCGGGACGCCCTGTCTCAAAATCTTGAATGGGCTGAATAGTAGTAAGACAGGCATCGTGCCTGTCATCGCCAGCAGGAAAAACTTCCGAAAACAAGCATCTGCTCAATTTTGATCGAAGAACACCAAACATACTCTTTCCAACTTCGCCACAGGCAGGATGCCTGTATTACTTCCTGCCGATGAGTTTACTCAAGTCCATGGCCACCGTCAGTGGTTTCACAGCCATGAGCCGGGTTCTGGGGTTGGTGCGGGAGATTCTTATTGCGAAATATCTTGGTGCCGGAGCGGTGACGGATGCCTTTGTGGCTGCGTTTCGTTTTCCTAACATGTTTCGAAGAATTTTTGGTGAGGGCGCCTTCAATTCAGCGTTTGTTCCCCTCTTCGGGCGGGAACTTGAGGAGAACGGAAAGGACGCCGCCGAAGAGTTCGCGAGTAGGACTTTCACGCTGATGATGCTCACGCTCGGGATCGGTACCGCCATCGCTATCCCGTTGATGCCGTGGATAATGAAGGTTTTTGTCCACGGTTATGACGAGGAAAAACTCCGCATCACGGTGGCGCTTGGGCGCATCATGTTTGGTTACCTTCTGTGCATGGCCGTCGGAGCGCAGCTGAGCGGCGTTTTGAATACCTTGAAGATCTTTGGTGTTCCTGCACTGGCTCCGGTTTTGCTGAACATCTTTGCCATCAGCGGTTTGATCGTGGCGGGATTTCTCTACCTCGAAAGCGACTTGGAGTCCATCGCTGCCACCCTCTCTTGGGCGATCATGGCATCGGGCATCGCGCAATTGTTGTTACTTTTCTTTGCGTGTCGACACCATGGCATGCGAATTCGATTCGTCGCGCCACGGTGGACTGAACGACTGAAGCGGCTCTTCATTCTCATGGGACCTGGTGTCCTCGCGGCCGGCATTCAACAGATCAACATTTTCATCGGGACGATGATTGCATCGAAACAAGACGGCGCGAATTCATGGCTGTATTTCGCAGATCGGATCTACCAATTACCGCTTGGTATGATTGGAATCGCTCTTGGCGTTGTGCTTCTTCCTGACATCACGCGGAAGCTTCGTGCGGGTGACTCGAAAGGGGCGAACAATAGTTTAAACCGCGGGATGGAGATCGGCCTTTTGATCACCCTTCCTGCGGCGGTTGCAATGCTTGTCATTCCACAGCCCATCATTTCAACGCTTTTCGAAAGAGGCGAATACACGGCGGAAGATTCCAAGCAAGCTGCCTACGCGCTTGCGGCGTTTGCTCTCGGCTTACCGGGTTATGTGCTCGTCCGCGTGCTTCAGCCCGGATATTTTGCCCGTGAAGACACTCTACGTCCGATGAAGATGGGTGCCGTCACCGTCGCGATCAACACGGGGCTCAGTTTCCTCCTGTTTGAATATATCGGCCACATTGGCATTGCGATCGCCACTACGGTTGCCGCATGGGCGAACGTGGCCATGCTCCTCTTTGGCCTTCGCTCCGATTTCCAGACAGACCAGCAAGTCCGCTCACGCCTTCCACGCATGCTTGTCGCGAGCATGGTCATGGGCGGTGTCGTGTTTGGGCTCGCCTATTTGCTTAAACCATGGTTTGCGCAGGGCCTGTGGGTGAAAATCCCTGCCCTCGCGGTCCTGGTCGGTGCGGGAATGGGGATTTACGGAGTTCTTTGCCTCGTCACCAAGGCCGCGTCTCTTGCGGAACTGAAAGCTGGTTTCACTCGTAAGTAGCAGAGGTTGAATGCACATCGCTGAATCCATCGAAGCCCTTAAAGCCACGCCCATGCCGGGTCCGGTCGTTCTCGTGCCGACGATGGGGGCGTTGCATGAAGGGCATCTTTCTCTCGTGCGTGATGCGAGGGCAGTGGCTGGTTCAGAGGGAACGGTCGTGGTGAGCGTCTTCGTCAATCCGACGCAATTCGGACCAAACGAGGATTTCGAGGCCTATCCGCGTGACCCTGAAGGCGACCGCGCGAAATGCGAAGCTGCAGGCGCGAGTGTCGTTTTCGAACCGACGGCGGAAGAGATGTATCCGCCGGGTGACAGCACGGACGTGCAGGAAACGGCATTGTCTCAATTCCTCTGCGGCGCAAGTCGACCGGTGCATTTCGCGGGTGTGTGTCGTGTGGTCTTGAAACTCTTCAACATCGTTCGTCCGAACATCGCCGTCTTTGGAAAGAAAGACTATCAGCAGCTCGCTATCATTCGCCGGATGGTCCGCGACTTGCATCTTCCCATTGAGATTCACGGCGGCGAAACTGTACGCGAACCGGATGGACTCGCCATGAGCTCACGGAATCTTTATCTCGAACCGCGGGAACGTGAAGAGGCGGCGGGGATTCGAAGCGGGCTGCTTCTCGCGAAGGAACTGTTCGACAGAGGCGAACGCGAAGTGGCTATGATCAAAGCTGACGTGGCGCTTCATCTGGCCAAGAAGTCTCCACTCGGAAAAATCGATTACTTGGAGATCGTCGATCTCGAATCGTTTTCACCTGTCGAAAAAATCGAGAATGGTGCCTTGATGGCAGCGGCCGTGTTTTTTGGCAAGACGCGGCTGATCGATAACATGGAATTGGGAGGTAATCGGTGATCAGTAAACAGTAATCAAAAATCAGAAATCCCAACATGCACACTTTTGACTTCGTCGTTGTCGGCAGCGGAATCGCCGGACTGAGCTTTGCGATCAAGGCCGCCAAGCATGGTTCGGTGGCCGTCGTGACTAAGGATGCCATCGACGAATCAAACACGGCCTGGGCACAGGGCGGCATTTCCTGCGTGACTTCGCCGGAGGACTCGTTCGACCTGCACGTTGCCGACACGCTGGACGCGGGAGCCGGACTCTGTGACGAGGATGTCGTCCGCACGATTGTCACCGAAGGCCCGGCCCGCATGCAGGAGTTACTCGACTACGGCGTCGACTTTGACCGCCGAAAAAATGAGGCGGGCGAAATGGAGATTGATCTCGGCATGGAAGGCGGGCACTCGAAGCGCCGTATTTGGCACGCCCGTGACACGACTGGTCGCGCGGTCGCGGAGGCGTTGATCGAGAAAGCTCGTGCGACGCCCAACGTGCAAATTTTTGAGAAGCACTTCGCCGTCGATCTCGTGACGAAGGAAAAAATGGGCTTCGTCACGCGCAACCGTTGCGTCGGCCTCTACGCGCTCGACAGGGAATCCGGAGAGATCGTGCGCTTTCGCTCTGATCGTGTCATTCTCTGCACCGGCGGAAGCGGAAAGGTTTACCTCTACACGACTAATCCGGCGGTAGCGACCGGCGACGGTGTGGCCATGGCTTGGCGGGCGGGTGCGGTTATCGCAAACATGGAGTTCACGCAGTTCCATCCGACCTGTCTTTACCATCATAGCCTTCGTTCCTTTCTCATCTCCGAAGCTGTGCGGGGTGAAGGCGGTGTTTTGATAGGGCCTGACGGCAAGGAATTCATGCAGCGCTACGATCCGCGAAAGTCTCTCGCCCCACGCGATATCGTTGCCCGTGCCATCGACCGCGAAATCAAGAAGAGCGGCGCACCGTGCATGTATCTGGATATCACGAGCAAGCCGCGTGAGTTCCTCGAAGACCGTTTTCCCCACATCTACAAGACCTGCATGTCGGTGGGTATCAATCCTGCCACCGATCCCATTCCGGTCGTTCCCGCCGCCCATTACCAATGCGGTGGTGTACAAACTGACGTCAATGGTCTCTCGAGTATTCCCGGCCTCTACGCTATCGGCGAAGTCGCCTACACCGGGCTGCACGGCGCCAACCGGTTGGCGAGCAACTCGCTCCTTGAGGGTGCGGTTGTCGCGCATCGGGCTGTCGATTTCATCGCCGAGAACTATCACCCGGCGGACAAGCCGATGAAGGAAATAGAGATTGCCCCGTGGGAGAGCGGCGACGCGCATGAGCCTGATGAACTCGTCGTCATTTATCACAACTGGGACGAAATCCGGCGGCTCATGTGGGACTACGTGAGTATTGTCCGCACCGACAAGCGCCTGCGCCGCGCCGCGACTCGCCTGCTTAATCTGCGGCGGGAAGTGCAGGAATTTTACTGGGATTTTAAGATCACGGCCGATCTTCTCGAACTACGAAACCTCGTCGATACCGCCGCCCTCATCGTCGACAGCGCTCGCATGCGGAAGGAAAGTCGCGGACTCCACTACACGCTCGACTTTCCGGAACTCAACGACGCCGTGCCTCCCGCCGACTCGTTGGTGATGCGGGATTAGATTGACAGGCAACGCCCACTGAAGGATTCATATGGCCCGTTGGATTGGGCCGGATGATGCGCTAGCCGACGCTTGATCGCCTCGCCAAGAACCCATCGTCATGATTCTCCGGAGGAACATCGGAATTGCTCTGCTTGCGTTCGCCTTGCTGGCGGGGCAACTGCCTGCCGAGACATCGTCGACGACACCCACTCGTCGCTCGATGGGGCAATCTGCCAATGATTCGCGACGCGTGGCGCCCATGCATGCCTTGCGCGGACGACCTGAAGGCGAAATTCGGAAAATCGAAGACGCAGCCACTTCGGCGAACGCCACTCCGCCTAAATCGGCTCCAAGCCCGCCGGCCACTTCGAGCACCACCGCCTCCACCAGCAGTTGGCAATCGTCGCCCCGCTACCAGGCCAGTCTCGCTTACCAACGATCGCTCAGCCAACCGTCAACGGCCCCGATCTATCCGTGGAAGAAGGACATCACCACAACGATCTTTTGGATCGGGGAAAAACCTTCCGGACGCAATAAGACCCCGAATCATAAAAGTTCATGGGACGTGAATTGGAAAGAAAACTACGGCGGCTACGACGACCCCGACCCTGCTAATCGCACTAGCGACTTCCGACCCAAGGGATTTATCCCGGGGCAGAATCCATTCTATGTCGCGCTGCCTTACAACGACGTCGTGAAGTGGAACGAAACCAAGCGGGAGGCCCCGCATGTCATTCCATGGTTTCGGCAGAAGTTCGAACGCGAAGGACGTTCCGTGTGCAAAGGACGATGGATAGCCATTCACTACAATGGCCGCACTTGCTATGCACAATGGGAAGACTGCGGACCGTGGACGACGGACGATTGGAACTACGTTTTTGGCAATGCCCGTCCGAAAACGAGAGAAAACAAGGGAGCCGGCCTCGATGTCTCGCCCGCCGTGCGGGACTTTCTGGGCATGAGAAGTGGGGCAAAAACGCACTGGCGCTTCGTCGAGAAAAGCGAGGTTCCGCCTGGCCCTTGGCGGAAATTCGGCGCCAACAACCCGTTCGCCAACGGCGCGGGAAGTCTCGAACCAAGCGAACTGGAGAGGTTGAAAGCCCAACGCGCCGCTTGGCTTCGCAAGCAACATTCTCCGTGAGTCGCGGTGACCCCGGTGCCATTCGCCGATGCTGGGCGGAAGTTGACTTGCAGGCGTTGCAGCACAATGCGCAAGTCGCGCGGGACACCGCCGGAGCGGAATCGGCATTGATGGCCGTGGTCAAGGCTGACGGGTATGGACACGGGATCCGCGAAGTCGCCAAGACCTTGTCCGAGCATTGCCAGTTCCTCGGCGTCGCGAATCTTGTCGAAGCGGAAATCGTCGCGGAGTTCGTCGATGCACCCCGAAATGTGTTTTTGTTAGGTGCCGCCCTTCCTGCCGAACGTGAAGCCATCGTCGCGAACGGTTTCACCATTTGCCTTTCCAATCTCGAAGAAGCAGCGGCCTTTAACGAGATCGGCCAGAAGCAGCAAAAGACCGTCGAGTTTCATCTCACGATCGACACCGGCATGGGTCGAATCGGAGTGGTGGAAGAGAAAGCCACTTCTTTCGTGCGCGATCTCTCTCCATTTCCGCAACTTCGTTGTACTGGCATTTACAGCCACCTTCCCAGTGCCGACGAAGATGAGGCATTCACTGCGAATCAAATCGAGAAGTTCGCCGAACTCGTCGAAGAAATCGCCCGCGAAGGGTACTCACCGGAATGGATTCATCTGGGAAACAGCGCGGGGTTGATCGGCTTCGAAGCTTTGCGCGAGAAAACCAACCTCGTGCGGCCGGGACTCATGCTCTACGGTGTCTCTCCGCGACCGGAACTGGCCGAATCCGTGAGTCCGGTGCTCAGCTGGAAGACGCGAATTACCCTCATTCGCGACGTGCCGCCCGGCCGCGGAATCAGTTATGGCAGGACTTTCCTCACAAAACGCGAACCGTTCACCCGCGTCGCCACCTTGGCCGCTGGCTACGGCGACGGCTATCCACGGCACTTGTCCGGAAGTGGAGCCGAAGTGCTCGTCTGCGGAAAGCGTTGCCCCTTGCTCGGCCGCGTGACGATGGACCAGATCATGGTTGACGTGACCGACGTCGGCGAGGTCAGTGTCGGCGATGAAGTCGTCCTGCTTGGAAAACAACAATCCGCTGAAATTTCTGCCCGTGAACTCGCGGAGAGGGCCGGAACCATTCCGTGGGAAATCTTCACCGGCATCACGCGGCGGGTGGAAAGGGTGTATTGTTAGAGTTGCAATCGTCTTCGGACTGAGCTTCATCCTGCAGAGCTGCGGAGACAAGGATGAGCCAGAGGAAAACGCGGACACAGCAGAAGCCACTGAAGAGTCTTCGAAAAGCAATGCGGCCGTGCGGATTTTCCTCGTTGGTAATTATGTCCCCGAACCCGAATCGAAATTTCGGATCGAGCGCACTTTGGAGTTTCTTGACGCGAATGTCGCCACGGGGGGAGACGCTCCCGGTCAGGGGGCCATCAGTGTCATCGACCGGCAGGAGTTGGAGTTCGAAGAACTCGAAGGCGGCAAAAGGCGCCTCGAGATCTCCAAAATGTCGGTGGAAATGAGTGTTGAAGCAGGCGCCTCGCCGGTCGTCGAGGTTTTGCAAAGTCCACTCGAAGGCAAGAAGTTGCTCGCCGAGAAAACCGACGACGTTTGGAGCTTTGAATTGGAAGGCGAAGATCCCAGCGAAGAGGAATCGGCGGCTTTGAAGCGATTCGCCGAAGCCGAGAATCTTTCCAACGACCGATTCCCGTCCGACGAAATTGAGCTGAATCAAACGTGGAAAGCGGGATGGGAATCGCTCCGGACGATCCTCGGATCACAGTTTCAACCCACTGCGGGCGAAGCGACGTTCAGGCTCGCGCGATTGACGCGATTCGACGGACACCGCTGCGCCGATATCGAGGCCGACATCGAACTGACCGGAACTTTTGCCGATCAGGATCCACCCGCAGAAGTGGAATTGAAACTCCAGGGAAATATCTTGCGGTCCTTGAATGCCTACACGGACGTAAAAACGGACCTCGAGGGGACTCTAACGCTGAAAGGCCAGCATCCTTCAGGTGCCGACATCGAAATCACTGCTCCCGCGAAGTTGAAACACGCCATGTTGCGCGTAGAGGAAGAGTAGTCGCCGCCGTATTACTATTCCATGGGTCTTATTGACAAAGCCGAGCGCAAGTTCGGCCGCTTCGCCTTCTCCGGACTTATCCGTGCCATCGCCGGATTCCAGTTCTTGGTTTGGTGCTTGCTATGGATCGATCAGGAGGCGGCGTTCATAAAATATCTTTATCTCGATCCTGGCCTGATCCTTCAAGGCCAGATTTGGCGGGTATTCGGATACATGATCATGCCGGCGTGGGGTGTCTCGTCTGCCGGCCCAAGCATTCTCGCGCTCATCACGATTTATTTTCTTTGGTTTATTGGTGAAGGCCTGGAACAGGCATGGGGAGCTTTTCGGACGAACCTCTATATTCTCAGCGGAGCGTTCTTCTGCTTCATTGCCGCTTCATTACTTTTTGCTCTTTTTCCCAGCGAATTACGAGGCGAGGTGGCTTTCGTCGCCTCCATTTGGTCTTCGTCGGCATTCTTCTCTACCATCCTCTTCGCGTTTGCTTGTAACTACCCTGATCTTGAGATCCGTCTAATGCTGGTCATCCCGATTAAAATGAAGTGGGTGGCGCTGATCTCCGCAGGTGTCATTCTCTTTAGCGCAGTCGGTAACACAATCTACGCCTTCTTTATGCTTATCGCCCTCATGAACTTCTTCATCGTTTACGTGCCGCAGTTTGCGAAGTTCATGAAACATCGTTCGACGGTCGCGGCGCGGAGGTCGCGTTTTGAATCGGAAAAGATCTCGGATAGCGAACCTCTGCACCGCTGCGACCGCTGCGGGATCACTGACGTCGATAGACCGGAGGTGGAGTTTCGAGTCTCATCCGAGGGCGAGGACATTTGCGAACTCTGCCGGCCTGACTTGAAGAAAAAAGAGTGAAGAAGATTTTCGAAAGCTTCGGTTGCGCACTTCACGGAGTTACCCAATTCGTCGCGAGTGAGCGACATGCCCGGATCCATCTTGCCGCCGCAATCGCGGCCATCGCGCTGGGATTCTGGCTCGGAATTACCTCCCTGGAGTGGACGGCGATCGTGCTTTGCATCGGATTTGTGCTGAGTGCCGAGGCCATGAACACGGCGATCGAAGCCCTTGCCGACGCCGTCCATCCGGAAAAGCACCCGCTCATCAAAAAGGCCAAGGACGTGGCGGCCGGAGCTGTCCTCCTCGCCGCGATAACAGCCGCCACAGTCGGCGCCATCGTATTTGTCCCGAAACTTATCCCTTGAATGTCCCTCGCTGAAAATCTTTCGAAGCTGGTAAACTCCAATCAAGTTTCCACCGATACGGATGTCCTCGCGGAGCATTCCATCGACAAGTGGTTCGCGAGCGAGACACCCGATGCTGTTGTTTTTCCCGAATCGACTGAAGACGTTTCGAACATTCTCCGCTACGCCTATGAGAACCAGATTCCAGTCACGACTCGCGGCGCCGGGTATGGCTACGTTGGTGGGGCCGTACCATCGAATCGCGGGATAGTCTTATCCACGGCCCGCATGAATCGCATTCTCGAAATCAACCCCTCCGATGGTGTGGCGGTGGTTGAACCTGGAGTCATCACCGGGGACTTGCAGGACGCGGCGAAGGAAGTGGGTTGGTCGTATCCGCCCGATCCCGCGAGTTTGAAGGACAGCAGCATCGGCGGAAACATCGCCACCAACGCCGGCGGACCACGGTGTTTGAAGTATGGAGTGACGCGACACTACGTCTTGGGATTGGAAGTTGTTCTCGCCGATGGTCGTGTTCTTAATGCGGGCGGACGTTGCCACAAGAACAAAACCGGCTTCGATCTCGTCGGTGTTTTTGTCGGATCCGAAGGCATGCTCGGCATCGTGACCAAGGCCACGCTTCGCCTGATTCCGCGGGCGCCCGCGCGCGTTCTTCTTTCCGTGAGTTTTGGCGACTTTCGGGAAGCTGCGAAAGCTGTGGAAACTGTGTTGGGGAATGGCTTCCTACCTGCGGCCCTCGAAATCTCGGATCAATTCACCCTCCAGGCAGCTCGCGACCATACCGGGACGGGATTGGTTCCTGACGGAGACGCCCATCTCATTGTCGAGCTCGATGGCCATGAAAAGTCCGTTCGCGGCGAGGCAGAAGACTTGGAAAAATTGCTCCGCGAAAAGCATGGCATCCGCAGCTTTACCTCCGCGAACACCGAGGAAGGATGCGAAGCCATTTGGGACATCCGACGCGCTTTCTCGTTCAGCCTGCGTGCGACCGGTCTCACCAAACTCAACGAAGATGTCGTTGTGCCTCGCGGGAAGCTCTGTGATCTCGTCGAATTCTGCGCCGGCCTGCAGGCCGAATGCGGTTTTCCCATCGCTTGTTTCGGTCACGCGGGCGACGGAAACATCCACGTCAATATCATGGTTGAAAATATCGGCGATGCGGTAGTGCTCGAAAAATCCGAAGAAGCACTCGATCAGCTTTTCCAGAAAGTCCTCGAATTGGGCGGGGCTATCACCGGCGAGCATGGAGTCGGACTCGCCAAGAAGCGATGGTTTCCCGGTGCCGTCGGCGAGACCGGCATGGACGTGCACCGCCAGCTCAAGCAAGCGCTCGATCCCAACGACATTCTCAATCCCGGGAAGTTTATTTAGCGGTCACGGCTTCTCCCAAAGGTCACATAAGTGCTATGCGGCCTATGGGTTTCGGCTTCCGCCGCCCTTTTCCGAGAAATAGTCATCCACCAAGTCCAGCAAGACCGGGGAGGGGATCACTAGACTTCGCACACGCGTTCCGCGTGCGATATTGATCCCGACGACTTCGCCGTTGAGATCGACGGCGGGCCCGCCGCATTGCTCAGGCGCGAGAATAAGATCGGTTTGCAAAACCACCGGAAAGTCATCTCGGCGGTCGCTTAGTCTCCCACCCATCGCTTGCGTTTCGTCCACGGGAATGGAAGCAGAAAACCCATCGAAAAAGGAAAACCTGTCCGCGAGTTCGACATTCACTGTGGTGGAGCTTCCTCCACGACGACGCAAGATTCGCACCTTGGTTCCTGGTGATTTCGCGGAAATGGCATCGATGAACTGAGTCACTGTCCCGACGTCCGCACCTTCCAGTTTCAGCAACACATCTCCCCGCCTTAGTCCCGAAATGGCGGCGGGAAAACCGGGAACAACGTGGGTAATGCGAACGCCCTTTCCCCCGGCGGCGGGCTCCAATCCAAGTCCAAGAAATCCTTTGCCGCGGTGGGTCATGCTCCGTTCCTCCACGCTGGCAAGTCCCAGGGCAATGGCACCTGTGTCTCCGCTCCCCGCCGCCAGAAGGATCGTCCCCGCCTCCACCCTGCGTTCGCGCCACGTCGGAAGCTTGAGATTCTTCGCTTCTACCTTTAGCAAGGCCAGGTCGTGCGCCTCGAAAATCTCTTTCTCGGTGACGTCCAGTTTTTTCCCGTTCGGCAAGCGACACACCAAGCCTGCATCCGGCAATTCACTCGCCTTGGAGATGATCCAGCCATTTCTCCTAACAATAATGCCAAACGCAACCTGCCGGGTTCCATCCAATAATCGAACGGTCGCCTCTCCGGCAGGCGCCAGCATGTCGTCAAACTCCGCGAGGACCGATGACTCGTGCTTGCCGAGCAACTCCCGCGCGACGAGTTCCACACTTCTCGAATCAAGGACGCGTTGGCTATGCTTGAAAGCCAACACCCCCACGAGCAATCCGAGCGTCGCGCCAATGGCAACCTGAAGAACGGTGCGCAATCGCTTCATCTTTGAGTATCGGGAAAGGAAATGTCTTCAGCCTCGATCAAGTCGACGGACAGCGTCCGCTCCTTGCCACCACGGATGAATCGGACGTTCACCTTTCCGCCGGCCTTCAAGGTGGAAACGTGCTGCATAAGCTCCCGGTTATCCGCGATCCGCTTTCTTCCGATGGCGATAATCCGGTCACCTGCCTTCAATCCTGCCAATGCCGCTGGAGCGCCTTCAACGACCTCTTTCAACACCGCACCCGGCGGTCCACCGCGTTCCGGCCTCAGGATCACACCCAGCATCGGGCGATCCGGCCGGTCAATCGCCGAAGTGAGCATCGACAAACTTCCCCATCGTTCACCTGCCACCAAACGTTCCCATTGGTCTTTGAAAACTTCGACGGCGATGTGGCGGTTCTCCGCGAGATCTTCCCCGATGGAGGAATGGATTCCGATGACTCGCCCTTCGAGATCAAACAGCGGACCTCCTGAATCCCCACTCGCCAATGCACAATCTGTCGCGAGGATTCCCTTTGACCGACTCCAGACACGACCAAGCCGAATCGGCGGCCGTCGGTCAATGTCAAAACCTCCCGGATGCCCTAACGAAACCACCCAATCGCCATCGGCCGTCTCCGCAGAGACTCCCATGTCCGCGTATGGCCATGGACCTTCCTCGTCGATCTTTAAGAGGCCGGCATCGCTTGAGAGATTTGCCCCGAGGGCTGTGGCCCTTACCGCAGTTCCATCCGGAAAATGTACACGAATGAAATCACCAGCACTGAGAATAACGTGAGCTGCCGTGAGCACGTGGCCTTCCTGATCGATGACGACCCCGCTTCCCCATGCGGGGGTCGTGATCCCTTCAACCGCGACGACCGCAGGAGATGCCGATTTTGCAATCGTCCGAATCCACAGCTGCCGCTCTTTCCAATCCTTGATGGGATCAGTAGTCTCCCCGTACGCCGTCAAACTCCATGCCAACGACAACAGGAAAACGTTGATAATGAATCTCATAACGATTAACTCAATTAACCTAGTCCCGAATCCGACTGTATTCAAGCACACGGCCTCTTCCCTCGACACTAACAATCTTATAAAACCCAATGGTTTTTCAGATACTCCACGATCTCCACGGCAAATCGATGTGCCGCATTCTCGGGATAACGAACACGTAACGTCGCTTCGTGCCTCGACTTGCCGGTGACGTCGAGGATCGCTTCCAATTCGCGAAGCATCGTCGCGGTCTCCTTCCGTCGCGCATATCCGGTGAACGAAAAATCACCGTCGGGACTGACCAGCGTCAAGGATTGGTATTCTTCTTGGTCTTCGAACGGAAAGTTGTAATGATCCGCGAAGTTGACCCGCGCACGAAGCAGAATGGTTTCATCCGGAAGTGGGTCGGCCAGTTTGAAGTCCTTCCACGTCTTTTCAGACCACCCCACGAAACTTTCCCAGTCGACTTTGTAATCGCCATTTTTCTCCAACCACAAATCGCGAAGGTTATTCGGACCCAGTTCCACAGTCAGGCAATGAAACCGGATGCCCGCCCGATTCGCGATACCTTTCGACTCCATCTTCGTTTCCTGATTGATTGTTAGTGGAAGCTCACCGCGTCGGGGGGAGTAATACCGGATCACTTTCTCCTCGATATCGGGCGTCTTTCTCAGGAAGGGGAGAATCGCCTTGGCTCCACTCGCCTGGAGAAAATTCATGGCCACGGACTTTGCCTCTTCGGCATCGGCGGAATCCGTTGGGGCCAACGCCAAGAGTGGCTCGGCAATCGGCGTCTGGAGCTTCATTTCTTTTTCCTGCGGCGAGTCTCCGCTGAAGTAGATCATGAGCCCCACTGAAAGAAGCAGAACGGCCCCGCTCGCGATGGTGAGATTCCGCTTCGTCTTGTCGACCGGATATTGATAGGGAGGTGGGTCTTCCAGCAATGGTGGCGGGGCGTTTCGCGGCACTTCCACGGGCTTAACGGACGACAGACTTTCTTCCATGGGATCTCCTTCGGGAGCGAACTCGTCCAAGCCAGCCTTCTTAAATCCCAGACTCTCCCGGCGCTCCAACCTCATTCCTGTCTTTTCATCAAAGACGTAGTCGGGAATGGCAGCATTGGTCTCATCGCTTCGCTCCTCTTCCTCTTCGCCGACAACTGGTTCTTCCGTCGGGGCCTCCAGGGTTTCTCCGCAGGCTTCACACAAATGGTTGGCGAGGGTCGAATGCTTCGGAACTATACTAACATAGCCACAGTAAAAGCACTCCGCCTCATACTCGTCCATCTTCACCGGACGTCCCTTGACGGGAGATCCCTCCGATTCAGGCTCCGGCAGTTGTGTCATTGCCAACGAAAGTTACACGGTTTCCCGCGCCTAACGCAAGCACCAAGCCTGCCCGCCCGCGGCTTCATCAAAGTCCTGCTTCGCCGGCGACGCGCTGCAACTCGTCTTGAAAAGCGATGAGGTCTTCTTCCGATGGCCGGTAATCAGCCTCATCGGGGTCCAATCCAAGCCGGCCCATCTGGTCGAAGTACCATGTGGCTTTCTTGCCATCGGAAAACGTCACCTGACCACTCGCAATCATTCCAGGGCGACCGACGGAATCCATCGTCACGCTGACTGTTCCGCTGTCGCCCAAAAGATCATCTTCGGGGCCGGGCGCCGGTTCTTCCGACGTGGCAGATTCTCCCGCAGTTTCAGATTCTTCCGCGGGCTGCTCTTCTTCGGTTTCATGGATTTCGAGATTCAGATCCGAAATCAAAAACCGGGTGTCCATGAAGCTCAGCCGCATTTCGAATTCATCCCGTAGCCGGTCCTGAATGGCGTTTAAGTCCGCTCCATCGCCAACCCACTCCACTATCTTCGCTTTCTGCTCGTCGGTGAGTTCGGTCATCTTACGGCTCAATCCGTTCCCTACTTCGATGAACAGCGCAACCGAAAGGAAACCCGGGTGCCCCTCCTTGGCTCAAGTCGCGATTTCCAACCTGCCAGCCAGCCCTTTTTCCGGCGCTGATTCCTATCACCAAAAGAGCCAATTTGACGCTTTGACGCAAGCGGCGCCTAGGAAAACGCGCCAATAAGGCACAATTAATTTGAGAGCAGGGAGAGGATCTATTTTTCTAACTAATTTATTATGAACGCTTTAAATAGAGTTCTCCATTTCTTGGCATCGAAGCTGCATTTCTTTGACGCAAATCAAACCAATACCCAATAAGATGAAATACATTCGATACACTTCTCCGAGCGTGGTCCCCATCGCCGGCATGCGTCGCTGGCTTCAGGACGCCTTCGACGCCTTCGACGAGTTCAGTCCACGACTCGAAAACGCCTTTCGTGCCGGTCACGGCTCCACCGCCGCCGACCTCTACGAGGCCGACAATGCCTTCCAGGTGATTCTTGAACTCCCTGGATTCGCCAAAGATGACGTCAGCGTTTCGCTCGAGAACAACGTGCTTGCCGTCCGCGCCGGACGGAAGACGACCGGCGATGGCAGTGAGGAAAATGTGTCCTACGCCGTCGGCCGTTCAGTCGCCGTTCCAGACAATGTCGATGCGGAAAAGGTCGGCGCCAAACTCGAGAACGGGATCCTCACCGTCACCCTTCCCAAGGCGGAGTCCGCGAAGACAAAGACGGTCGTCATTGATTAACCTGAAAGCTAACCAAACAACATTTTGAGATTCATGAATAACAATCTTCCAACGACTACACCAAATGCATGCGCGACAACCGACGGCGAGAATCAGTGCTCGCCTCGTGAACGCGTCGTGCGTCCCCGCTATGAATCGGCACGAAAAGAAGCAGGAGTCGATCTCCGTATTTTTGTTCCCGGAGTCGATAAGTCGTCCGTCAACGTTTCGGTGGACGAGGGCATTCTAACCGTAGCGGCAAAACGCACGGATGGCGTCAATGAAGCGTGGCGCCCGCTCTTTTCCGAAATCGAACGCGCGGATTACCAGCTGAAACTCGAACTCAAGTCTGAGTTCGATACCGACAAGATCGGCGCCAAAGTCGAAGACGGCGTCCTCTCGCTGAATATCCCTTTCGCGGAGAGCGCGAAGCCGCGGGAAATCGCCGTCGAATAATCGAATCAATTACATCGCCCGAACCAAACCGGGGCGCCTTGCATTACGCGGGGCGCCCCATTTTTCGCGGCAAGATGAGACAATAATGCCCCGTCGTTCGGCTTCTGCGCCTATACGCTGAAGGCGTCTTCGACGAGCTTCCTCTGTTCGGCAAGGTGGATGGCCTTGGCGCCGGTGGCGGTGCTGGCGCTACGTTCGCGGCCCGCGTAACGGACCTGCATATGGGTCGTGTAGCGTTCCAATCGGGGCCAAATGTAGCTCCACGCCCCCTGGTTGAGCGGCTCTTCCTGGCACCAGACCCATTTCTTGTTGGCGCGCTCGTAACGGGAAACAATGTCCTCGAAGAGCTTGCCATTGAACGGGTAAAGCTGCTCGATGCGAATGATGGCTGCGTTCTTGATCTTGTTCTCGTTCCGAAATTTGAGCAGGTCATAGTAAACCTTGCCGCTGCAAAAGATAAGACGCGTGACGCGGTCGGGCGTCATGACGAGCTGGTCATCGTCAAGAATCTCATGGAAGTGTGTGTCGCCCGTGAAATCGGCTTCGTGACTCAAGCACGCTTCGTTTCGCAGAAGGCTCTTTGGCGTGAAAAGAATAAGCGGCTTGCGGAAGGGGCGCTTTACCTGCCGGCGCAAAAGGTGGAAATACTGGGCAGGCTTCGTGAGGTTGCACACCTGCATGTTCTTGTCGGCGCAGAGTTGGAGAAACCGTTCCATCCGACCGCTGGAGTGTTCCGGCCCCTGGCCTTCGTAACCGTGTGGAAGCAAAAGTGTGATACTGCTTGGTGTATCCCACTTCGTTTCGGCACTGGTGATAAACTGATCAATGATGACCTGCGCGCCGTTGGCAAAATCGCCGAATTGAGCCTCCCAGCAGATCAACATCTCCGGAATCATCAGTGAATAGCCGTAGTCGAATCCTAACACACCCGCCTCGGAGAGGAGTGAGTTGTAGGCGCGGAATTTTGCCTGGTCTTCCGTAATGTGTTCCAACGGCATCCAACGTTCGCGGGTCTCGATGTCATAGAGAACGGCATGCCGGTGGCTGAAGGTGCCGCGGCGGATGTCCTGGCCGCTGAGACGAACGGGATGGCCCTCTGCCACGAGTCCGGCGAATGCGAGTGCTTCCGCGTGGGCCCAGTCGTATGGTCCTCCGTTTTCCGTGGCCTGGCCTCGCTTGAAAAGGAAGAGTCGCTGCAGTTTGTCGTTGACCTTGAAATCATTAGGAACATCGACGAGCCGATGACCGTATTCACGCAGCGACTCGGGAGTGAGGGCGGTTTTGCCGGGATCGAAGGTGTATTCGGGTTGGCTTTCGCTCTTCGACTTGTGATTGGCGTTAGTTCGGATGCCGTTGGCGGCGTCGGCTTTGACCGACTCATAGTCAGTCTCCATGCGAGAGCTAATCTCACCGGCGACGGCATCGGCCTCTTCGTTCGAAATGGCGCCATCTTCGACTAACGAAGCACGAAAGAGAGTGGCGGTGGACTCTTTGCTCCGAATCTTTTTGTAGATCCTTGGTTGAGTGAAAGCAGGTTCGTCAGCCTCGTTGTGTCCGTAGCGGCGGTAACAGACGAGGTCGATGACGACATCACGGCCAAATTTCTGCCGGTAGTCGAGGGCCAGCTTTGCCACCCGCGCCACTTCCATCGGGCAGTCGCCATTCACATGGAAAATCGGCGCTTCAATCATCTTGGCCACGTCGGTGCAGTAAACTGATGAACGGGCGTCGGCGGGCATCGTCGTGAAGCCAATCTGGTTGTTGATGACAAGATGGATGGTGCCGCCGGTGCGGTAGCCGGGAAGCTGCGAGAAGTTGAGCACTTCGGCGACGGACCCCTGACCGGCAAAGGCGGCGTCGCCATGGAGGAGAATCGGCAGCACGTTGGCGCGTTCGATCATGTCGTCGGTCAGTCGCTGGCGTGCGCGTGCCATGCCTTCGACGACCGGATTGACGGCCTCAAGGTGGCTGGGGTTTGGTGCGAGGATGATGGAAACTTCGCCGTCTTCGAGGTTTCTAACTGTATCAAAACCAAGGTGATACTTCACATCACCGTCGCCGCCGACCAGATCTGGAACGTAGTTTTCCGAGAACTCGTGGAAGATGAGGCTCAGCGGTTTCTTGAGGAAATTCGCGAGGACACTGAGTCGCCCGCGGTGGGCCATGCCCATCACGATCTCGGAAATACCCATTCCGGGGCAAGCATCTAAAATCGTGTTGAGGGCAACCAGCGTCGACTCCCCGCCTTCGAGACCGAATCGCTTTTGTCCGACATATTTCCGATGGAGGAAGGTTTCGAAGATCTCGGCTTCGAGTAGCCATCGGAAAACTACCTCGCGACTTGGCAAGGTGGAGTCTGGCGGGTCGCCCGTATGATGCGCTTCGATGCGGTCACGCAGCCAGTTGCGCACATCCGTCTGGTAGATGTGCATGAACTCGTAACCGGTGAATCCGCAATAGGTTTCCCGGAGAAGCCCAATCATCTCGCGAAGCTTCATCGGCTTCGCGTTGGCGAAAAATTGTGTGGCCACTTCGAGGTCGAGGTCGCCTTTTTCAAAACCGAATTCCTCAAGGGCGAGCCGTGGATTGACCGGCGGTTCCTTGCTCAGCGGATCGATGAAGGCCTCTGTGTGGCCGAGCGTTCGAAAGGTGTAAACCATGCTCGTGAGTCGCGCGCGGAAGGAGGCGTTCGTTTGCGTGATGCGAGGCTCGCCGGAGCTGGTGATGGTCTGCGCCGTTCCGACCGCGCCGTTCTTCTTCTTCAGCTCAGACATCCCCAGCTCGAAGCCTTCGAAAAAGGCGGCCCATGTCGAGTCGACGGCCCCGGGATCGTCGAGCCAGAGGGCGTAGTTCTCGTCGAGGAGGTCAGCGTTGAAGCGCGGAGATGCGGACGGTTTCATGGCAATGTCAGAGTGGCGGGAAGCCTAGTCGGATTCCGCAAATTCGAAACCGGAATCGCTAGCTTCTCAGCCCAATTTTTTGCTCACCAGCGCCACGCGTATTGGCTCCAAAACGCGTAAAGCTCCTGCGTCGATCCGTTGAAGGCGTTGCGCTCCAGTGGGCGATCGAGGTTGCCAAAGTAAGCGGGCGAGCGGCGGCTTCCGTAGTTGTAGTATTGCGGGATCGAACGCCCGCGACGGGCATCCCATTTCACGCCGCCGTACTGCCACATGACGAAACGATTCCAGATCCCGTATTTGCGCATGAGTAGCTCGGGAGTTTTGCGGTCGGCTTGGCTGGGCGAGTAGAGTGCGAGCCAATACGGGCACTGCGCGATGCGGCGTTTTTCCGCGTGAGAGGCACGGCTCAAACTTGCCATGAGGCTCAGGCTATTTTCAAGATAGATGATGGGCAGCGTCCCGGTTTTGGATTCAATGCGATCAACGAAGCGCACGAGATCGCGTGGCGAGGATTTTGAATCGAAGTCGCCGACGAGGAGAATCTCGTTTTTCTGGATGCGGTAAGAGGACTTGATCGAGCGCAAACGGCTGATGAAACGGTCGGCTTGCCAAACGGGACTGACTCCCTTTAGAACGAAATAATAGGACCCAAGCAACATGCCTTGCCGATCAGCGCCCTGAATGAATGCGCCGCACTTCGTATCGGTCTCGCGGCCTTTTCCGCACCTTGCGATGAGTCCCCGCGCGCCGTTGCGTTTGAGCGCGGAAAGGTCTGACGGCGTGTAGCTGCTCCCTCGGCGTTGGCGCTCCTTCGGATCGAAGTGGGAGACATTGACGATCTGCGGCGCCGAGGTCAATCCGCCGCGGAAAGTCGGAT
This sequence comes from Verrucomicrobiota bacterium, assembly GCA_039192745.1. Classification (GTDB taxonomy): domain Bacteria; phylum Verrucomicrobiota; class Verrucomicrobiia; order Verrucomicrobiales; family DEV007; genus JBCCWV01. The sequence goes on from JBCCWV010000004.1 coordinate 22,375, forward strand.
GACCAAGCATCGGCCGCGACGGCCGCGGTGCGCCCGAACTGGAATCTTGTTTTGTTGGTGTGGCACACCCCGCGAGAAAAGCAGGTGCCCCCCACAATGTGGAAAGAAAGGATCGTCTCCTACCCATGGCGATCGAGTGATTGGTGGCGTTTCAGTGAATTAACGACTGTCAGACGAATAGGCAACGGGAGTTATGCCGGAAAACTTCGCAAAACGAGGCCCAGGTTCCTCGATTAGCTCTTTTCAGGAAAGGACGGCCAGCATCCGCGTAACGATCCGTGGTGAACGTGCAGGTTTGGCGCGTCTTCGATCCAATGCGGCACGCCTTCGGAATCGACGAAAGTGCAACCGATGGGCAAGTCCGGTTGATCATTGCTCACGCGAACCATGGCTTCTTCTGCTTGGTCGGACATTTCGATCCACTCGTGCTTCATCGCGATGGGGTCGAGATCGCGAGCCTGGATTTCCACCAGTTGGTCGGGACGAATCCTCGCGAAACGCCGCATCAATTTCAGAACATGGAGCGGCGAGAAACCAGGGTCCTTCCCGCACGCCGCCCAACAGATCGCAGCCAAAGGGTAAATCCTCCCTAATTCGAGAATGTCGATGTAATCGCGTGTTTCCGTTCGTGCCGTTAGAGCAAGTGCCTTGTTCGTCGCCATATCGAAAAGATGCAACCGCCAGCCCAAGACCGGATCTTTCTCAATGGGAAAAAACCGAAACGCCGCATCGGCGGCCCAATCGATCTCAGTCTCTTCTCCGTCCTTGATGATTTTCGCCTTCCGAAAGGTCTCTGGTTTGACCCATTCACCGTCCGAAACGACTTCGAAACCGGCCTTTCGCAAAATCAGCGCGTCTGATTCGCTGCACTTCGCCACGTCTTCGGCAGTCTCATGAAAGATGTCAAAATCATGGCTGAACCGGGCGGAGTCATCGGCGGCGTGTAGGACCAATCCACCCGCAAAGTGACTTCGCTCCGACCGGTTTTCGGCGAGGAGAGACAAGATCTCTTTTTGTAGCTTCGTTAGAGGCATGCCCGCAATGTCTTCCACAACTTTTGGGCCTCGCGCCATTGCGTTCTTCCGCCGTACTCGCGGAGGTGTTCGACGACGAGATACACATCATTCCACGTCGTGACCGTGGCCTCTGGATCCCGGAACCAGAAGCATTGTGCGAAGTTTTCCTTCACCAAACGACGCGCCTCTGCACGAATCGCCTCGTTGACGGGGCGACCCTGGTTCTCATCCAGAAGTGCTTCGGTAACCAGCGAACTCATCGCACCGGGAATATACCACGGCGCGCGTAGACTTCATACCTCCGGAGACTTCTTTTCTTGGGATTTTGCCTCGCTATCTTTTTTCAATGATGTCGGGAACTTGCTCGCGTCCTCGCCGGCGTGGAGACGCATGATGAGGGGGGTCATGGGGTCGCCGATCATGCCGACGTGGGAATTGATCTGGCCGTGGTCGAGATCAACGGTGTCGATGGCGACGGACGGGGAGCCGGCTTGGGTCAATGCTTTCGCAAAGGCGGGTCCGTAGGTGTGCAATGCCATCCGGTCGCCGCCGTAAAATAGGATCGTCGGCGGGATGTCTTTGTCGGGTTCGATGTGATCCATGGGCGAAGCGTCGCGGATTTTTTCGGGATCGTCGGTGAAGGCGTTGTGATAGAGCTGCGTCATCCCGCGTCCATCGAGTTGCTCGAGATACCCGGGAATGTCGATGGCGGCAGTGTCGAGGAGGACGTTGGTCTTGAGGATGGAGAGTGGTTTGTCGTGGGCTTTCAAAAACCGTTCGTTCGTTCCCACGATGCCAGCGAGGTGCGCGCCGGCGGAGTGGCCCATGAGGTGGAGTTGATCGGGATCCCCGCCGTATTCCGCGATGTTGTCGTGTATCCATGCGATGGCGGCGGCACAATCTTCGGCGTGGGCCGGATGGCGCGGACCTTCTTGATCGGGCGACGCCGGGGAAAGCCGGTAGTTGATGCTGGCGTAGATGTATCCGTTGCCGACGAAGTGCGCCATCTTCGCGCCGACGATGGAGGCGTTCGCCTTGTCGCCGCCCCGCCAACCGCCGCCGTGGATCATGATCATCACGGGCCGAGGTTCTTTGCTTTCATCTGTCGGGATGTAGAGGTCGAGGCTGTGGAGATTCGGATCGACGCCATCCATCTTGCGGTAGCGGAGATCGAGATGCTTCTTGTGCGCCGGTTCGTCGGGCATGGTGTAGCCCTTGTTGCGGTCACCGGGAGAAAAGCGCCGGGAGATTTCCTGACGCTGGATGATGCCGTCGCCGTTGACGTCGAGACGGTTGAAGATCTCCGCCCGCGGCATTTCCTCGCGGGTGAGGTTGCCGTCGGCGTTGCGATCAAATTGATCGAATCGTTCCAGTAAATTGGCCTGTTGGGCGTGGGCGATACTGATTCCGAGGAGAATCGGTGAAATGAGCGACAGGGATTTCATCCTATTGGCAGGTATAATTTTCCGGGGTTCGGTAACGGGAGTGAACCGCGCGTAGCGAGGAGAGTTGCCTTGGTTCGAAAGGCAGTTGCAAGTTTTTTAAAAGGTTTGCTTCTGGCCCTGTTATCCCTTTGGATACCGGCCCCGATTTTCCCGAATGATCAAAGTAGAGAACCTGACGAAACGCTATGTGGGCCGGACGGCCGTCGATGGCATTTCGTTCGAGGTGCAGAAGGGCGAAATCGTCGGGTTTTTGGGCCAAAACGGCGCGGGGAAAACGACAACGATCCGCATCCTGACCAATTACCTGCCGCCGACATCGGGGACGGCGAGTGTGGCGGGGTTCGATGTTTCGCGGCAGTCGCATGACGTGCGCAAGCGCATCGGTTACATGCCGGAAAACGTCCCGCTCTACATGGACATGCGGGTGAAGGAGTATTTGCGGTTTCGCGCGGGCTTGAAGGGATTGGGCGGACGGGACCTGAAGAGATCCGTCGGGGAAGTCATGGAGACGTGCGGGCTTACCGAGATGCGGGGGAAGATGATCGGCGCGCTTTCGAAAGGATACCGTCAACGTGTCGGTCTCGCCGACGCGCTCGTGCACCGACCCGAGTTGCTCATCCTCGACGAACCGACGAACGGGCTAGACCCGAATCAAATCCGCCGCGTGCGCGAACTCATCAAGCAACTCGGCCTGCGCCACACCATTCTCGTTTCCACGCACATTCTGAGCGAGGTCGAGATGACCTGTGACCGCGTGGTGATCCTTGACCGCGGAAAGATCAAGGCCTGTGACACGCCGAAGAACTTGATCTCGCAGATGCGCACGGCGGGGACGGTCAATCTCGAAGTGCAGGCTGACCCACAGATCGCGGCGGACAAGCTCCGGAAGATCGAACACGTGCGCAAGGTTGTGCGCGACCGCGAGGACGAAGAAGGCTGGGTGCGGTTCACGGTGCGGGTCGAAAGCGGCTACGACGTGCGACCACACATTGCGGGCGTGGCGAAGAAGAACGACTGGCCGATGCGCGAGCTGCACCGGCAAACGGCGTCGCTCGAGGATGTCTTCGTGGAACTCACTCAAGCGGAAAGAACCGGCTGAATCGAAATGCGCGTCTTTCTGATACTGTTGTTTAAAGAGCTGCGGGGATTCTTCCTCTCGCCCATCGCGTGGGTGGTCATGGGGCTCGTCATGGTGCTCAACGGTTTCTCTTTCAGCTCGGCCATGACCGATTTGGAGAACAATCTGCGGAGCGTGACGATGGCCGCCTACACCTTCAATTCGCAGCACTTCTGGCTCGCTTACTTTTTCGTTTTCCCGGTCATCACCATGCGGCTTTTCGCGGAGGAACAGAAATTGGGAACCATTGAAACGCTCTTTACTGCGCCGGTGAACTCATGGCAGGTCATCCTCGCGAAGTATTTCGCCGCGCTCATCTTTTACATCATCATCTGGGTGCCGAGCCTTTTGAACTTTATCATCTTCCGGGTAACCTGCCTCACGGACGGTACGGTTTTGGGATCGCTGACGGGAAGCTACAGTATCATTATTCTCCTCGGCGTATTCAATATCGCCATCGGTTGCTTCGCTTCCTCGGTGACCGCTAACCAGATCGTCGCTGCGATGATTTGTTTTACGCTGTGCCTGTTGCATTTCCTCGTTGGATACCTCCTTCTCTTCTTCAAGCGCGACGTCCCGCCCGAATATCAGGATTTTGTCTCCTACATTTCCACCGTCGAACACGTGCGACTGTTCATTGACGGTCTCGTGAATACGAAGCCGGTCGTTTATTACATCAGCTTTGCCGCGCTCATCCTTTTCCTGACGCACCACATTCTCGAATACCGGAAGTGGAAAGTCTGACTCCGCCGATGCCTGACGTAAAAGAACAGAAGAAGGGCGAAGGCGATGCCGAAACGCCCGAGAAGAAGGAACAGAAGGCCGTTCCTCGCGGCCTTTCGCGCCTTCCGATTGCGGGCCACGTTGTCACGCAGATCATCCTAGCGATTATCCTTTTTGGCACCGTCAACTACCTGAGTTTCAGGCACTTCAATCGTGGCGACTTGAGCGCGAACAAGAAATACACGATCTCCGTGGAGACGGAGAGTTTCCTCGCCTCCGTTGATCGTCCAGTCACCGTCACGATGAGCTTTCTCAATAACTCGGTCATCCGGGACAATCTGAAAGCTCTCCTCGATCGCTACCGCGAAATGAGTAAAGGCATGATCACTGTTGACGACGTGGACCCGTCCCGTGACAGGAACCGCGCCAACGAGATCGAAGACAAATACAAACTTCGCCTCAACGAAAATGCGCTCATCGTCGAGGTGGATGGACGCATCAAGACGATTCTTGAATCAGAAATGATGGACAAGGAAGGCCGCTTCTTTCGTGGAGAGGATGCCGTGACGTCGACGCTCATTGCCGCGTTGGAAGGCGAGCCGAAAAAGGTTTACGTGGTGGCAGGTAAAGGAACTCTTTTGCAGTTCGAAAACCGGACCGCTCTCGATCTCATCGGCGAGATCAGCGCGAGCCAGTTTTTCAATATCGAATTTCTCACGCTCTCCGAAGTGCGAGCTGTCCCGCAAGATGCGGCGGCGCTGGTGCTCCTCGGTCTTGAAGTGGACCTCACTTCTCCAGAGTTGGAAATGATCCGTGAATATTGGGCGAGCAACCGCGGATCAATGATTGTTTTGTTAGACCCTGCTGCCGATACACCCGTTCTTGATGGTTTTCTGACCGAGCACGGTCTGACGCCGCGCAATGATCGTGTATTGGAAGCCACGGGGCTCGGAACGAAGAACTTCGAAGTCGAGGGCGCGTTCCTTCCAGGGTCGATCATTAATCGAAATCTTGCCAACCTCACCACGATCCTCCCCGGTATTACCTGTAGCTTGGAAGTCGCTGATGACGAGGAGCTTACAAAACGCGGAATCGGGATCATCGCGCTTTTGCAGGCGGGGTCCCGATTTTGGGGAGAGGCGAATTACGGCGATCCGCAGCCCATGCTCGACGACGAGGACACGGCGCCGCCTGTCTATGTCGCGGCGGCCATCGAAATCGGAGCCACCGAAGACCTGCGTCTCCGTTTGGAGACTTCCCGCATGGCGGTGATCGGCAACTCGCGGCTGCTCGATCCCGATGTGGCAACCGCGACCAACGCCAGCTTCATCACGAGCACCATCAACTGGGCACTTGATCGCGAAGAGTTGATTGGAATCCCGCCCAAGACGGCGACGCGTTGGCAGATTGCGTTGACGCCGGTGCAGCACCAAAACATGTTCAACCTTGTTGTTTTTATTCTGCCCGCGATTGTCTTTTCGATTGCCCTCGTCATGTGGAGTGCTCGCCGCACTTGAATGAAATAGACCACCCTCCATGTATCACCGGACAACCATCGCCCTGTTCGTCATTACCGCCGCGTTGTTAACGTGGGTCTTAACCGTGGAGCGCCGCATGGATGACACGATCACCGCGCGCGCAAAGGCCCTGCGCTTCTTTGATCTGGAAAAAGGAAAGCCACCGACAGGCATTGAAATCGAGGGGCCCGATGGGAAGATCGTTCTGCGGAAGCAAAAGGACGGGCCGTGGGAGATGCGAGAACCAGTGCGGGATCGCGCGGATACGGAGCAGATCCTGGAATTGCTTAAGACAGCCGCCACTTTGAAAAAACTCGATACCATTTCCGAAAAGGAGATCAGGGAGGAGGCTCTGAAACCGTCCGATCTAGGGTTCGGTAATCAGGACATCAAGCTGACTTTGTCCCGTGGCGACCGGAGCCTCGGCACGATTATCATCGGCGACCGCATCGCGACGAACGGATGGATCTCCATCAAAGGCGAAGGCGAGTGGGGGAAAGTGCCTGTTTTCACAGCCTTTGACCCCATCCGTGACCTCGTTGATCAGGAGCCGGACCTTCTGCGGGACGATGAGATGTTTGATTATTCATTGGCAGAGATTCGCCGACTGAAGTTCGTCAAGGAAGACAGCTCTCTCATGGTGAAGCGCTTTCCGACAAGCGAAAGTCCCGAATGGATCATTGGCGTGCCGCTCGAGACCCGCGGAGATAAACGGGAGATTGAAGAGCGCGTCGCGGCCTTTATGAATTTGGAGATTCTCGACTTTGTGGACGACCTCACTTCGGAAATCAACGCGGCGTTCACTGACAGCCAGCGCTACATTGAAGTGCGTGAGCGTTCGAAGAAGGGTGCGTTGCGCATGGACATTGCAGAGATTCCCGGAGAGGAAGGTGGTAGTGATCTGATGGCCCGGGTTCAGGACAGGTTTCCCGTCTTTCGGATTTCAAAGAGTGATTTCGAGGCGGCGTTTACGATCAACCCGAACGACGTCCGCGACCGGCGTCTCGCCAGCTTCCAGCGTGATGCGGTCAGGCTGATCCGGATTGAAGCGCCGAAAAAGGATGGCGGGCAGGTGGTCGAACTCGACCGAGCTGATCGGGAAGGGTGGTTTGTGAAGATCGACGATCAGCGCGTCCCCGCGAATTCCCAGGGTGCCATCGATTTTATCAATGCGTTGAACAGCGAACGCGTTATTCGTTTCGTCGACGACGGTGTCGCGGACCTCGAAAAGTACGGTCTGCACGAACCCGGTTTCAAGCTCACGTTCACCAGCCGTTTTGTCGTGCGCGATCCAAACGATCCGCAAGCGAAACCGGTTCTTCAGGATCTGACGCAGGTGCTCGGTATTGGCTTCGGACGCTACGCGAAGTTTGAAGATAAGCCTTTCGTTTACGAGTTGGACCCGATCTTCGTCGAGTCGATCAGCCCTTACGCCGTGTCCTGGAAAGCGCTCGATGTGTTGCGCTTTTCGCCGATCGACGTGCGGCGCATCACGGTGAATTATCCGGACTCGCCGCCCTTGGATCTGATCTTTGACCTGCCCGGCGCACCGATGCGAGCCGAACTTAACGGCGAGGAGGTCACCCAATTTCTTCGACGCAAGGAAGCCAACCGCTTCGTGCAGACGCTCTCGAATCTGCGGGTGGACCGCTGGCAAGTGGATACGACCGTTGCCGCCCGCACGCTGCGACGTGCTCCGCTGAGCATCAGCGTGGACTTGGAATTGCCCGCCGCCGAGGGCACGGAGAAGGTAACGCGGCGCATCGATCTTGCGTCCACGAATCCGGAGGAAAACTCACTTGCGGCCTTGATGCGCACCCGGCTTTCCTACGGTCGCGTTGATCGAGGGAAGGAAGTGTTCCTTCTCAACGGCGCTGACGTTACGGCGCTGGCTGCACCGTTACTGGGCTCCAGTGAACAAGCTCAGCCTTCGCCCTGATCAGGGAAGCGAACGCACGAACTCGAGGCCGGCCTCGGATCGGAGGAACGGACGATAGGCGTTGAGCACCTTGAAGTCTTCAGAGTGGAAATTGTGGGCGAACTGACTGTCGAGAGTTTCCAAACCGTCGGCCACGCTCTTGTATTTGCGCAGCTTCAATCCCGACCCCACCAGCGTCCACCACGCGTCTTCACAAGTCGGATCGGCCGCCACGACCTTGTCGGCAATCTTGTAAGCGTCGAGGAATTCGCCCTCTGCGAGAGCGACTTGAGCCTTGAGGGATTCGAAATATGGACCGCCGCCGACGATGTCTTCGAGGTCGCGGATGACTTGTTTCTTGTCGGCAAGCTGGTTCGTGCGCAAGGCGTGGTTCAGCCTCATCATGGGGACCGTGGTGCCCAACGGCTCTTCACTGGCGAACTGGACAAGGGCTGCTTCAAACACTTCATTTTGTTCAGGCAAAGCGGAAAGAATTCGGAGGAACAGGAGCTTTGAGGATCGGTCTTCCTTGTTCGCTCCGAGGTTGCCGAACATCTGCAGGGCTTCCTGCGCTTTACCCAAAGCAAGAAGGCGGCTCGTTTCGTCGAAAGCCGCGAGATCTTTCGCTTCTTCGGCATCGGCTTCGTGGGAAAAGTGCTTTTCGAGATTTGTCCGCTTCATCGCGATGACCGTCGAGTGCGAGGCGCGACAAATCATTTCGCTCAACCATTCGCCAGTTTGCAGCGAGAAAAAATCCGCGGCGCGAACATCGCCGTCGGGGTGCGTAGCCGGTTCAACGGTTACAAACTCGACCGACTTGTCTTCATTGATGATTCGTAGAATCGGGCACTCGACATCCCGGAACTCACGAACGCCAAGATACTGCACCCGACCACCTAACACTTTGTTAAAGATCAAACCCTTTCGATTTCGCACGCCCTTGACGAGTCCTTCGCGAAACGATACAGCCGATTCCACCGGAATACTTTGCCCGTGCATTGTCTTTCGGTAGAAGGCGTCGTCGTCGAAGAGAATCTGGATCAACTGCGTGTCGCTATCTGCGATCGCTCTTGCCAGAGCACGGCCCAGTTCGTCGGCCGCGGATTCGGAGACATCGAAACGGGATTCGGGCAGGGCGGTGATCTCTTCAAGCGGCTTGCGCTGCAACCAGTGGGAAGCTGCGGTCGCGAGACTGACAATGAGAAGACTGAAGAGAAAGGTGCGCCTAAAGGAGAGGGAGCGGGAAGGCATGGAGATAATTTTAAACTATTTTCGCAATTCCGGCACTAATTTTTAAAAATATTATGAATTTTGAGAATTTGAATACAGGTAATCCTCCGTTTTGAGGGATTGCGGGGTGTGGCCAGACCGGGAAAAGTGGCGGGCCGCGGCAAAAAATGAAGACTCACGAATGGCGCGAAACCACGCCCGAGGGCGAGACCCGCTATTACCAGGCGCTCCATCACGGGGGCGGCTGGCAGGTGCGCTCGCGTCTGAAGAACGAAGAGGAATGGCAAAACCACGAGCCCCCGACCCCCGGCGATCTCCATGTCCTGCGAGATCTCCTCTGGCGAAAATACCAACGCCGCCGGTGCCCGTGGGAAGACGTCGATCAAATCGACAAGATGATTGAGGCCCTCAATAAAGATGATTGAGCGCTCGTCGAGAGAGTGGGGCGACGCCGACAAGCGAGTGCTTTGGCATCCGTTCACGCGGATTGACGACTGGTGTGATGATAGCTACCAGCCGCTTGTTATTGAACGAGGTGAAGGCGCCTACTTGTGGGACAACGAAGGCAACCGCTACCTCGACGCAAATGCCTCCATCTGGACAAATATTCACGGCCACAATCACCCGGCGATCAACGCTGCTATCAAAGGTCAACTCGACGAGCTTGCGCACGCCTCGTCTCTTGGATCGACAAACAAACCGGCCATTGCGCTCGCCGAGAAACTCGTTTCGCTTTTTCCCACCGATACCTTGAGCCGTGTTTTTTACAGTGACGATGGCTCGACCGCGATCGAGTGCGCCGTCAAGATGGCCATGCAATTCTGGCAATTGTCAGGATCACCGGAACGCTGCAAGCTGGTTGCCTTTGACGACGCTTACCATGGTGACACTTTGGGCGCGACTTCGATGGGAGGCATTGCGACGTTTCACGACCGCTTCTCAAAGTTTGGTTACTCCGTGCAACGCGTCGCGGGAGTGGCTGATCTTGAGTTGCTTGCGGCGGAAGATGTCGCCGCCGTGTGTATCGAACCATTAATCCAGGGCGCCGCCGGAATGCGGCTTTGGCCCGAAGGAACACTGCGAGATATCAAGGCATGGTGCGACCGAACGGGCGTCCTGCTCATTCTCGATGAAGTGATGACCGGATTTGGTCGAACAGGAAAAATGTTCGCCTGCGAGCATGAAGGAGTGGTCCCGAACTTCATTGCCTTAGCCAAAGGTCTGACAGGCGGCTATCTCCCGCTCGGAGCTACGTTGACCACCGAAAAAATCTTCGATGCCTTTCGCGGCGGTGGCGACCGCACGTTTTACTACGGCCACAGCTACAATGGGAATCCGTTAGGATGCGCTGCCGCTCTCGCAAATCTTGAGGCCTTTGAAAACGAAAAAACGCTCGCGATGCTTGACTCAAAGATCGAGCGCTTGGCAGCAGGTCTTCAAAAACTTGAAGCCGATTTCAGTCACGTGGCTCGCGCACGAAATTGCGGCTTCATCGGCGCGTTCGACTTGATTAACGAATCAGGAAAACCGTTCCCCCGCGAGCAACGCGTCGGAGCGGATTTTTGTCAGCAGTTGCGCGGGCGCGGAATCCTCACCCGTCCCGTCAATGACACCATCGTCCTCATGCTCCCGTTGTGTGCGTCAATGGATTCTGTTGATGAGTTGTTCGAAGGTCTCGCTGCCACATTGACTGCGTTTTCCTCCTGATCGTATGCATGTGGCTCATGGATTCCCGGATTCGCTTTCCGAGGACCCACGCAAGACCGCATACCGCCGGCAGATTTCAAAATAGGCCAGCATGGAATCGATCCCGATCCACTCGTCATGTCCATGCAGATTTCCCACGTCGGGTCGGGAGATGATGACCGGAATTCCCTCCGCACTGAAGTAGCGCCCGTCGCTGCCGCCGGAGGTCTTAGTGAGTCGCGGCGGCTTGCCGATGACTTCTTCCGCAAGCCGAATGAAGTCCTTGTCGGGTTTAAGCTCCGTGCTTTCCGCCGCAATGAGCGGTTGGACATCGGTGCTCGGCGATACCACTTCGCGAATGTCGGCGAGAGTTTCTTCGGTGGTTAGCGGCGGAATGAGACGAATATCCAGCGTCGCGCTGGCAATCTCCGGAATCCGGTTCGGGCTGTCGTTCGGCGTTGAGAGCATCGTGGGCGTGCAGGTGGATACCCAGCGTTCCGTCTCCCCGTCGTCACTGAGCACAGCGTCTGGAAAAAGCGCCCTTATCGCCGCGATGTCTGCGAGAAGTTGTTCGAGCGCATTGTCTCCAAGCCATGGGCGGGCCGCGTGCGCGGATGTGCCGTGACTGTTCAGTTGCAGGTGAAGAATTCCTTTCTCCGCGACGATGATTTCGTCGAGCGAACCGCCGTCCGGAATGACCGCCATCCCGCAGCGGAGGCCCACCTCTTCGATTAAAAACCGCACTCCGTTTTCACCGCCCCGTTCTTCGTCCGAAGTAATGGCAAGCCCCGCGGAAAGTTCGTTGGGAAACATTCCACCACGACCCAGGGAGCGAAACAGTTCGATGATGATCGCCAGCTGCCCCTTCATGTCGCCGGCACCGGGACCGAAAATCTTTCCATCGCGCACCTCCGACCGATAGCTGTCAGGATCAGGATGATGAATGACATCGAGGTGCGCGCAGAACAGAACCGCCGGTTCCTTCACACCTTTCGGAAGCACGACGAGCGATTCGTAGCCGTTCTTTTCGAACGACTCGATACGCAGCCCGGGAACTTCATCGAGATGGTTGCGAATGAGCTGGAAACAACGCTTCCGTTCTCCGGGCCGGTCGTCCGTGCTTTCGATAAGAACGAGGTCACGCGTGAGCTGGATTAGACGTTCACGCAGGCGGGCGGTCTGTTCGTTTTCGACTAACATGTTACTCTAATCACGGTCCGGCAGGCAGGGTAGATCCAGCTTCGCCAATTCCATGAGGGTTCGGCTCGCCCCGTCGCGAGGAGCGAGGCAGAGGAATTGACCTTTTTGCACAAGTCCCTCAGGATCAACGTTAAAATTCACGGGAAAAACGCCTCGTTCCGTGACGCCACGGCGAAAAAGATGCCCTGATACCCGCAACCTGCCCAGAAGTTCCACGCCGCGCGTCGGCTCCGTAAACCGAAGATTGCGCAACAACCACGCGCCTTCGGGGAGGAGATGCCTCGCAAGCACGGATGGATAAGTGGCGCCGGTCGTGCGGGCGTTGATCTCGCAAACATAGGCATCAAAATCACCTCCCGCTTTTTCCGTGAGCAAAAAGTCCACACTTGCCGTGCCGCGATAACCTCGCTCGTGAAGCCACGTTCCCGCAACCTTGGCTTGCCGCGCGAGTTCCTGCAATCGCTCTTCGCCACCGGGCGCGTTCAAGTAGGGAGGTGGTGATTCGTTGCCTTCGTGCACGCTGTCGTCACTGAGAATTTGCTCGGTCACGTCGAACAACACGACGCGTTCATTATCGAGGAAAAGCTGGATGCTCGGACTGTGAATCCTTTCGATGCCATCGCGTCCCGGTTCCAACCACCCTTGCACCATGCAAGGGCCTTCACGCATGAAATGCTTCGGCACGCTCGCCGCTACTTCGTCGCCGTCGTCTTCAATGGAACGCACTTTGATCAACCCAATACCCGATGCTCCGAGCGGTGCCTTCACCACGGCCGCTCGAAAATCCTGCGCCGCCAAACTCTTCAACGCCGCCAGCACTTCCTCCGGAGACTCCGCCTTCTCCGTCGGCGGGGTGGGCAAACCCTGCGAAACCAGGTGGTCGTGCAGCATACCTTTGTTGTTTCCGTCGCGACTTCCGGCCATGGAGGCGAACGTTCCCGGTTTGCCGGTCGCGGCAGCCAGTTTGACCAACGCATCGTCTGTCACGTAGCCGTCGAGACGGTGCGCCGCATGCTGTTCCATGCGCTCAATCCACGAATAGTCCTTCCGACCGGAATCAGCGAATTCCAGAAGTTCGGGATGCGGACCAATGACAAAATCCGGAAGCGAAAGCTCCATCGTCTCGCCGAAATAATCGATGAGTGCCGGGTCCGGTGCGCGTTCGAGGACGAGAAGGTTTTTCTCTGGCCCCGCGTAAACGAGGTCGAGCATCGGGATCAAGCGACCGCCATAGGACGGGAGTTCGCCAACTTCCTCGCGTAGCATTTGGGTTTCTTCCTCGTTGCCAAAGAAGAGGTTGAGAATGTTGGCGACGAAGATGGCATTGCGATCGGCCCAAAAGTCCACGGGGCTCGTGCGGTCGGTGCAATCTTCCAATCTCATGCGGGTTCACGCCGGGTGACCGGCTCGGAGCGCGCAGCAAAGCGTGGATCAAGGATGATTTCAATGCGCACGGCACCAGCCAGATTTGCGGAGATAAGGGACGGCGAGGAAGGGACGTTTCTTGCCAAGGAGCACAATTCCAACGAGTTTCCTCGCCCCCCTTTGCATGACCAAACTATCGGCCGACGATTTTCTTCTCCTGCTGCTGCGCCTTGGTGCGTTCCTCTGTTTTGCCGGATGGACTTGGACGCACCTCTATTGGGAAGGCCCTTACGGTATTTTGCTCTGGCAAGACGGCACCTACGCGCTTGCCGAACGATTCGGAATCAGCTGGGATGAATTCGTCGGAACAGGCACCAGCGACGGCGTCGTGCAAAAATGGATCGGTCGCATCGGATGGCTCTATCTCGGCTGCGCGATTCTTTGTCTAACAGTGCGACAAAAATCACGCTTCCAGTTGGGAGCTCTTGCTGCGAGCAGCGGTCTTCTGGCCGTTCTCTTCTATGCGAAGTATGTCGGCGCGCAACGGCAGTTGGCGATGTTCGTGGAACACGGCGGGCAATTGCTCGTCCCTGTCATCCTTGTCATGGCCTTGGCTCTCGGCGTGCGACATCGCGTTGCTGTAGTCACCGCCATTGTTGCTTTTATTATGACGTTCACGGGCCATGGAGCTTACGCCCTTGGATATCCGTGGCCGACACCGTCGAATTTTCACGCGATGACGACGGGGATTCTCGGTTTGAACTATGAGGCGGCGACGATCTTTCTCCGCGCTGCGGGCGTGCTCGATCTTGTCGTCTGCGTGGGAATTTTTTTCCCGCGGGTGCGGCAGTGGTGCGCGCTTTATGCGGCCGCTTGGGGCTTCGTCACCGCTCTCGCGCGACCGGTGGCGGGCATGTCCCTTAGCCTCAATTACTGGGGTGCTGATCTCTTTCTGCACGAATTTGTCCTGCGAGCACCGCACTATCTCATCCCTCTTTATCTGTTCTTCCTCTGGCGTGAACCGACAGCGGCAAAGGAATCAACGGAGCAAACTGAATTCGAGGAGAGCAAATCCAAACCGGCAGATTTGGCGGCGGCTTGAAGTTTCTTTTTCAACGCGAATGCGCACGAATAACCACGAATTTTCACGAATAAATGAAAGCGGGCGGAGCCGAGGAATTCGTGTTTCTTCGTGTTCATTCCCGTCCATTCGTGTTCTAAAACAGATATACCAAGCTGGGCTGACGTTTCTTCAAATCAAACGCCGTCCACGATCCCGCGACCTTTTTCTACTGACAAATCCCCAACTCAACGATAAGAAACACCCATGAATTTTCGCAAACCCCTTCTCCTCCTCGGCGCTGCTCTTGTGCTAGCCACTACGGCTCACGCCCAGCAAAACAACAGGAATAACAACAAGCCCATCCTCACGATCCCCGAAGTCGAGAAAAAGGACATCATTTGCTTCGCGCTTTACACCGTCCATGACGGCACGCTCAAACTGACGGCGCAGCTTTACCCGATTGCCGAAGGTGACACGAAGGAAGTCCGATTGGAAATTGAGAAAGACGGAAACTGGGAGCAAGTCGCAAAGACCACGGCAATTGAGCCCGGCTGGACCGCCCCGTTCCGCGTTGAAAATTGGGATGACTCGAAGGCCTACAATTACCGCGTCGCCCACGGCACCGAGGCGACTTACGAAGGCATCATTCGCAAGAACCCCGTCGACAAAGACGAGATCATCGTCGCGGGCTTCACCGGGAATTCGATCCAGCCCCGCCACGGCGGTGACATTCCGAAGCAGGATATCGTCGATAACATCAAGAAAGTGGACGCCGACGTTCTCTTCTTCGCCGGCGACCAAGTTTATGATCACTTCAAACACTATGCGGCGTGGTTGAAATTCGGTCGCGACTTCGGTGACATCATCAAGGATCGCCCGACACTTTGCTTGCCCGACGATCACGACGCGGGCCAACCAAACCTCTGGGGCGAAAGCGGAAAAGTCTCCACTCTCAAGGGTGCGGCCGACGGCGGTTACGCGCGACCCGGCGAATACGTGCAGGAAGTCGAGCGTGCGCAAACGAGCCACTTCCCCGACCCCGTCGACCCCGGCAAGATCGGACAAGGCATCGGCGTCTGGTTCACGAACCTCAACTGGGGCGGCATCGACTTCGCCATTCTTGAAGACCGCAAGTTCAAGACCGGCCCCGCTGGTCGTGTTCCCAAGCAAGGTCCGCGTCCCGACCACATCAATGATCCGAACTACGATCCATCGACCGTCGATATCGAAGGCGCTGTGCTCCTCGGTGAGCGCCAACTCAACTTCCTCGACGCGTGGGCCCAGGACTGGACTGACGCGCAAATGAAAGTCGCCGTCTCCGCAACGATCTTTTGTGGCGGCGCGCACATCCACGGCAGCGCCAGCGGTCGCCTTCACGCGGACATGGATTCCAACGGTTGGCCACAGTCCGGGCGCAATCGCGCCATCGACGCGCTGCGCAAAGGCTTCGCCTTCCACTACGCCGGCGACCAGCACCTCGCGACCATCTTCCAACACGGCATCGACGAACACCGAGACGCTATCTGGTCCTTTTGCGTTCCGTCCATTGCCAATCTCTACCTCCGCTGGTGGGATCCGCTTGAGCCCGGTGCCAACCGCGAAGAAGGCGCCCCCGAATACACTGGCGACCACCTCGATGGATTTGATAACAAAGTGACCAACTTCGCCGCCGCCAACCCCGAGAAGGAACCCGCGGGCAATCTCCTCAACACCCGCTCCGCCGGATTCGGCATCGTCCGCTTCAACACGAAGACGCGCGACATCACCATGGAATGCTGGCCCCGCAACGCCGATATCACCGATCCCGCAACCCAACAATACCCCGGCTGGCCGCGCACGATCTCCCAATTCGACAACTATAACCCGCCATCATGGGGCCAGCTCGGTGAAATCACCTTCGACGTCGAAGACCCCGTCGTTCAACTCGTCGATGCTGAGAGCAACGAGATCCTCTACACCGTCCGCGCCAACGGAAAAGCCTTCACCCCCGGCGCGCCCGAGGGGAAAACGTTCATCGTAAAAGTCGGCAAAGACGCGCCCGACAACGTCGTCGCTGAGGCCGCCAAAGTCGGTAGCGACCCGCAATCAGTCTCCCTGAATTAGCAAAGTAACTCCCCGGCGGACCGCGGACGTCCACGTCCGCACCACCCGCCCCCGACCGAAGGGAGGCACTTGCCAGAATTGCGAGCCTCGCCGGAAGAAAGTGGCGGCTATCGCCGCGGGGTTGATGCGGATGTGGACATCCGCGGTCCGCTGTATAAAACCCTTATCAGCAATTCTAACTTAGGGTGGTGGAAAGTATTCTGCCTCAAACCGGTATTGCACCTTTCCGCTCGTGGGCGGTGAGGTGTCCTTGTAGGAGATCGTTCCGTTTACGGCATCGAAGGTCGTATCGGAAAGGGAACCAAGCGTCACGTTAGTTCCGTCGTAGCGGAATATGGGAAGAAAGTCCTCAAGATCCGTCGCCCGCGAAAGGACCCACTGGGTTCCCGCAACCGCGGAAGAGTCCCAACCGAATGTAAGAATCGCATGACCGTTGGAATCGCGAACCGGCGACTGCAGAAGCTGCCCGGCATCGCGGTCAGCTTGTTCCGCGTTCGAGCCTGTCGCCTTTTCGACTCCATAAGTCACACCATCGTGATCATTGTCGGTTGGCCAAAGGAAGAAGTCGTCACTTATCGACGGGTCGCGTTCATAAGCGCCGAGGTCGATGATGGCGGAGTTGTCAAAATCGCCGTCGATGATGCGAGCGTTGCCTTCGAGATCGGACGTTTCCGAGTTTGCGGAATTGTCTCCGGCATCGATCACTGGCGACGCAAGCAGTAAGCGTAAGTCTCCGCTATAAGAAGGCGCCGAAAGTGGATCTACGGGAGAGACAAAAAGAGGGTCGTTTGTGAAGGTAGTACCGTCGATATTTCCGGACCCACCAGAGCCACTAAGGTCAAAATCAGCGGCGGAAATATTCTGAACCAGACAGTGGTGGAAATTGGCGGCGGGTCCTGTGCACTGAATCGAAGCTTCTGGGGACAGGGATATACCTCCAACTGCGTTTCCCCAAATTATACAATTCGTGAGCGAGGCAAAATCCGAGTGAAAGATCGCGCCGCCATCTGTCGAAGCATGATTCCCTTGGAAGGAGCTTCCCGCGGCTTGAATTTGGGATGAAATCTCAGCGTGAACAGCGCCGCCAGTATTTCCTGAATAATTACTGAGAAATCCACAATTCACTATTTCGATAATAGACATACTTGTCACCTGACTGCCAGTATGCAGAGCACCCCCATTGCCGTCGGTCGAATTCCCCGCAAAGTAGCAACTAGTAAGTTCCAATGCAGTGTCGAATCCAGACCGTTCCGTCCATTTACAGAAAACCGCTCCGCCACCCCGCGTCGCAAAGTTATCTTTGAACGAGCAACCGGTTAATTCAACAATCTGATTGGACTCCTTGTAGAGCGCACCGCCAAAATCGCTTATCGAATTGCTGCGAAACGAGCAACCTGAAAAAATTCCAGATGAAAATCTGGCCAAGCACACAGCTCCACCGCCCAATCGCCCGCCGAGCGCAGTATTCTCATTGAAATAACAGCCTGTAAACTCCGGCGAAGACCGATCACCGATGTAAATCGCCCCTCCTCCTCCTTCCCGGGTGGAAGAATTTCCTTCGAATAAGCAGCTAGTAAAAATGGCTGATGGCCCTCTTATGGAAACCGCTCCTCCTAACTCGCGAGTAGTGTTCGAACGAAAGGTGCACCGAATAAACTGGGGAGGCGAGTTACCAACGCAATAGATCGCACCTCCATTACTGCTCGAGAAGTTATGCGTAAAATCACATTCGATGAATTGGGGCGAGGATAAAGCACAAGTCACCGCTCCTCCTGTTTCAGCGAAATTGTAAGTGAATTTGCAATTTTTGATAAGTAAACTGCTACCACCGCGAAGACCGAGCCCTCCGCCGACTGCTGTAAGCGCAACTGCGTTTCCACGGCTAATTTCAAAGCCATCCAGTATGGCTGAAGAATTGACATTGTCCGCAGTTAGAACGCTCCGCGCGTTCTCTCCGAGATTCGTGCCATCTGGCCCGTCATTTTGATCTAGATCTCCTGAAAGAATCGTTGGGTTTTCGTTTGGATCGCGATTGCTGAAAGCAGAGCCTCCTTGTGGAAAACCTCCGTACATCTTCACTCCTGACTTGAGTGCAAAGCTCGACGTGATGTCATTGTTTGTTTGGCCCGTTCCTTCGTCCGGATAGTAAGTCCCTTCAGCAACCCAAATTTCATCTCCCGCAGTTGCCGCAGCGAGAGCATCCTGAAGGTGGACGAAGGCGTTGGCCCACGTGCTACCGTCGTTGGTGCCGCTCGCGGTTGAATCGACGTGATGAACAACAGCATAAGCCGACGTTATTGCCGCAAAAATGCCGACAAGAACGCACGTAAAGAGTCGGACCTTCCGCCAGGCCAACGTCTCGCTGAGATTCATTCCGACGAGAATATCCCCAACAGCAGACGATTTGCCACGACGAAATCGACGTATTTGGTTTTCCGCATGAACGACCCGAAAAGCGAGTGTGCGGGTGCTTTGGTTTGCGCGCTATCGCGCGGAAGTTCCGGCATCGTGCCCGGAGGTCACGATCCACCTTTGATCACTCGTGGAACGAAGATTGTGGAAACGCTCCTACCACCAGCCTTCCGAAACGCGCTGGGCACCTTCGGGGAGGTTCTCGTTGAGAGTCCGCATGCGGGTGGCGAGTTCGGTGATGATGGAGGTGTAGAAGCGCGCGGCGAGTTCAGGGTGGTCGGCGAGGAAGCCTTCGAGTTTCTCCTTGGCGATCGACCAGTAATCGAGCCTCTCGGAAGCGATGACGGAAGCGCTGGCGGGACCGGGATGAAAGACGGACATTTCGCCGAAACACTCGCCGGCCCGAAGCTCGGCCACTTCGGTCACGGAATCCCCATGCGTGACGCGAACGATGGCGCGACCGGAGGCAACGAAGAAAAGCTTGTCCTGCGGCTGGCCTTGTTCAATGACGGCCTCGGCAGCCGAAGCTTGGCCAATATCCCCTTCAGCGAGAAGAGCAGAAAGTTCTTCCTCGTCGAGGAAGGCGAGGTAACGCGGGCGAGTGGGGAAGCGAAGAGACATGAGAGCAAGGTAGGCGACCATCTCCAATCGGGTCAATAGTTATCGAGGCATTAGAATATGACCCGATGGTGGTTGCGCATCTCTGCTGGGGTCGTCCCGATAAATTCAAGCCGATCCCTTTTCGACAGACTTTTTGCCAAAGAGCCCGCGCATGACGACGTAAAAGAACGGGCTGAAGAAGATGCCGCAGAAGGTCACGGCGATCATGCCGTAGAAGACGACAGTGCCGAGGGCCTGGCGCATTTCGGCGCCGGGGCCGGTGGCGAGGAGGAGTGGCAGGACACCGAGGATAAAGGCGAAGGCGGTCATGAGGATGGGGCGCAGGCGGAGGCGCGCGGCTTCGAGGGCGGCGGCGAAGCGGTCTTTGCCCTCGTCCTCGAGTTGCTTCGCGAATTCGACGATGAGAATGGCGTTCTTGCTCGCGAGGCCGACGAGAACGATGAGGCCGATTTGCGTAAGAATGTTGTTGTCCATCCCGCGCAGAAACACACCCCAAATGGCACCGGTGAGACAAAGCGGAACGGTGAGGATGATGGCAAGAGGAAGGCTCCAGCTTTCATACTGCGCGGCGAGCAAGAGGAAGACGAAGAAGACGGCGAGACCGAAGATGAGGGCGGGTGAAGTGCGGGGTTTCTGCTCTTGGTAGGCAAGCTCCGTCCACTCGTAGCCCATCCCTTGCGGCAGGATGTTGGCAGCAAGGGCTTCCATCTTTTGCAGAGCCTGCCCGGTGCTGAAGCCGGGTGCGGTCGCGCCGAGAAGGTCGGCGGTGGGATACAAATTGAAGCGCACCACGCGATCAGGCCCGGTTCTTTGATCGACGGAAAGCACAGACCCTAACGGAACCATATCTCCCTGTACGTTGCGCGTTTTCAAGCGGCTCACATCTTCGGCGGTGTCGCGGAATTCTGCCTCGGCCTGTGCCGTCAGCCGGAAGGTGCGACCGTAGAGGTTGACGTCGTTCACATAGGATGAGCCGAGGAAAACCGAGAGCGTGTCGAAAACATTCGAAAGAGGCACGCCGAGCATGAAGGCCTTTTCGCGATCGATATCCGCATAAAACTGAGGGGCTTGCGCGGTAAAGGGCGTGAAGGGCTGCACGACTTCCGGCTCTTGCATGGCGGTCATGATGAGTCCCCAAGTCGCTTGTTCGAGTTGGGCATAGCCGAGGTCGGCGCGATCCTGCAACATCATCTTGAAGCCGCCACCGTTGCCGAGTCCGCGCACCGTTGGCGGCGGAAGGACGATGGTCAGGCCTTCGTCGATGGTCATGAGTTGCTGCCGGATGGCGTTGATGACCTTTTCGCCGGACTGTCCGTTTTTCACGCGATTGGAAAATTCGTCGAAGACGGGAAAGGCGGTGAAGGCGTTGGGCGCGTTCGAAAAGGTGGCGCCATTGAATCCGGAAAACCCGACAACTCCCGTCACGCCGGGTGTCTCCAGGACGAGGTCGATGATCTTCCGCGCGACTTCATCACTTCGCTGCACCGAGGCACCGGGCGGAAGTTGGGCGGCAACGATACAATAGCCCTGATCCTGCTCGGGGATGAATCCACCGGGAACAAACTTGAAGCCCGCGCCCGCGATCGCCATGAATCCGATGTAGAGCACGGCCATGATGGCCGAAGCCCGCACCGCTCGCTTCACGACGGCCGCGTAACCATTTGTCGCCTTGTCGAAGCCCTTGTTGAAGAGGTTGAAAAACCAGCCGAGGACGAGGTTCAATCCCTTCGTCAGCCAGTCGTTGGTGTCTTCCTTTCTTCGCAGGAGAAGAACCCCCAAAGCCGGGCTGAGGGTGAGGGAGACGATCGAAGAAAGGACGGTCGAAGTCGCGATGGTGAGGGCGAATTGGCTGTAAAACTGTCCGGTGATGCCGCCGACAGCCGCGGAGGGGATGAAAACGGCTAGCAGAACAAGGGTCGTCGCGACCAGTGCCCCGGCGACTTCCGCCATCGATCGCCTCGCAGCTTCGCGGGGCTTCAGGCCTTTGGCGAGATTTCGTTCGATGTTCTCAACCACGACAATCGCGTCATCGACGACGATACCGATAGCGAGGACTAGTCCGAAGAGAGTCAGGTTGTTCAACGAAAACCCGAAGAGATCCATGACGGCGTAGGTGCCGATGAGTGAGATGGGAATGGCGAGGATGGGAATGAGAGCGGCTCGCCACGATTGGAGGAAGACGAGCATGACTAACATCACCAGAAGTACGGCTTCAATGAGCGTCTCGATCACCGCGTCGATGGACTCGGCGATGAAGGTCGTCGGGTCGTAAACGATTTCATAAACGAGGCCTTCGGGAAAGTCGGCGGAGAGTCGGTCCATTTCATCGCGGACGGCCTGCGCGGTATCGAGGGCGTTCGATCCGGGGCGTTGGAAGACGGGCATGGCGAGAGTCCGCGTCTTGTTCAGGTAGCCGTTCACGCCGTAGTCGACGGCGCCAAGTTCAACCCGCGCGATGTCGCTCACCCGCACGAGCCGACCCTCGTCGCTCGTTTTCACGACGACGCGTTCAAATTCGTCCGGAGAGCTGAGACGGCCGAGAGTGGTGACGTTGATTTGGAAAGGAACCTCGCTTTCCATCGGTTGCTGACCGATGACGCCCGCGGCCACTTGCAGGTTCTGCTGGCGCAGGGATGCGATGACTTCTGTGGATGTAAGTTCATAAAAATCAAGCCGTTCGGGATCGAGCCACACACGCATGGAATACTCACGCCCCCCAAAAAGCCGCACGTCACCGACGCCGTCGAGCCGTCGCAATTGCTCCCGCACTTGCAGGACGGCGTAGTTCGTCACGTAGAGGAGGTCGAAGGTCTCGTCGGGCGAATACATCTGCACGACGAGCAGCAAGTCGGGCGAGGACTTCTGCACGGTCACGCCCAGTTGCCGGACCTCGTCGGGCAATCGCGGCTGTGCGATGGCGACGCGGTTTTGCACGAGGACCTGCGCGGTGTCGAGATCGGTTCCGAGTTCGAAGGAAATGGTCAGTTCGTAAGCGCCGTCGTTCGTCGATTGCGAACTCATGTAGAGCATGCCTTCGACGCCGTTGACTTCCTGTTCGATGGGCGCGGCGACGGTGTCGGCAATGACGGCGGGTGTGGCACCGGGGTAAGCGGCGCGGACGACGACGGTGGGTGGTGCGACTTCCGGGAACTGCGCGATGGGCAGACGCAGGTAGGAGATCGCGCCTATGATGACGATAAAGATCGACATGACCGTGGCGAAGCGCGGCCGGTCGATGAAGAAAAACGAAAGGTTCTTCATGACGCGCCGTTGTCGGAGCCGGTCTCGTCGTTGGCGGTTTCTTCAGGGGCTTCTTCTGCGGTGACCGGTGCGGTATCAGCGGTCTCGCCTTCGATCATCGGAACCTCACGCGGTTGAACGGGAGCGCCTTCGCGGAGGAGTTGGATGTTGGAAACGGCGATGCGGTCTGCTTCGGTCAGTCCTTCGAGAATCGCCCGCATGCCGCCCTGCAGGGTGCCGACTTCGACGTATTGCCGGGTGACGGTGTTGTCTTCGCCGACCTTCCACGCGAAGCGCTTGTCCTGGTCAAAGCCGAGGGCGCTCTCGCGGACCATGAGGTGGTCTTCCTCCGGTGCCATGGGCACGCGCACGCGGGCGAAGAGGCCGGGAGTGAGGAATTGATCGGGGTTTTTCACCTCGGCGCGGAGCTGGAGGGTGGCCGTCGATTCGTCGAGGCGGTTTTCGGAGAACTTGAGTAACCCGGTGAATTCGAACTCCTTCGAATCGGAAGTCGCGATCTCCACCTCGCGCGGCTCGCCCTCACGACCGGGCGCGCGGCCTTTGAAGAACATGCGCGTGAAGCGAAGGACCGTGCGTTCGTCGACCTCGAAGTAACAGTAGATCGGGTCGTGCGGAACGATCGTGGTCAAGACGCCGGAGATGGCGGTATTGCCACTAACAAAGTTACCAGGAGTAACGAGATAGCGTCCGGCGATGCCGGAGATGGGCGCCTTGATATCGCAGAATTCCCGGTCGAGCGCGGCGCTCGTCTCGGTGGCTTGCGCGGCGGCGAGGTCGGCTTCGGCTTGGGCCAACTCGCTTGCGCGGACGTCGAATTCCTCCTTCGCGATGGCGTCCCGGCTGACGAGTCGTTCGGCGCGTTCGAGATTGGCCTTGGCGAGGTCCCGGGCGGCGGTGGCTTGGGCAACGCGAGCTTTCGCGCTGTCGAGCACGGCATCGAACGGACGGGGATCAATTTGGAAAAGCGGCGCATCCTTTTTGATCGGCTTGCCTTCTTCAAAGAGCGCCTTGTCGAGATAACCGTTCACACGCGAGCGAACTTCGACGGCTTCCGTCGCTTCGAAGCGCCCGGTGAAGACGGCCTTCTCCTGGAATCGTTGCACAACCGGTTTCGCGGCGGCGACGGGCATTGCCTGAGGGCCCGGCGGAGGCTTTTCGCCACTGCAGGAAACGAGGACGAGGGAAAGGAGCAGTGCGATGCCGGCGCGGGTGAGGGAAAGGATTGGCATGGATCTGGTGAAAGTGGGAGTCCGTTTCGAAATGCGACGGAGATAGCTGCACTTCGCGAGGACAATTTGAGGAACCTTGGCGGGGGAACCTCTCTGCGCTGGTTTCGGGTGTAAAACGAAAAGAGCGATTGTCGCTCAAGTTATTCCCGCCTCACCAATGCGTCCTGCGCTCCCGTAATCATTGACGAAGCCGGTCCAGGAATGATCGCAACGCCGGGCAACGGTTCGATTCGTGCCAGATCGCCGCGATGGAAATCACTGTTGCGGGTTCAGCCTGGGGGGTTTTGCACAGGCCGGGATGCGTTACTACTTAGGAATCGATGTAAAATGCTCATTAGAAGCTGTTTCATGATGACGGGGACAAAGGTTATGACTATTCTATGAATGATTAGTGAATCATTAGTTCGCCAAGAGAATAAAGACGCTTCCGACAATTGAAGACGTGTGTAGTGGGCTCTCCATGAGTGGACGGGTAGTTCTGGAGGAAAGCCCCACCTCCATCAGGATGAGGAAGAAGACTTATCCTATACTGACCTTTTTTTGGTGCATTGGAGTGATGGGAGGAGTGGTGTACTGTTTTCACAGATTTGGACAGGATCTTTGGCTTACAATCTTGTGCGCATTGATTTCAGTGGTTGGCGTTGGTGTTTTCACTGCGCTGTCCATATATTCAAACAGGAGGCCCTATATTGTGGAATTTGATCGCAGTTCAGGAGTGATCACAATGCCAAGGTTCCCCGAGATCAGAATCTCCTCACAAGATGTGATATTGAGAGTAATCCCTGCATGGATATCTAGCTACAATCGCAAAACATACGCGCAGATTCTGGCTTTATTTTCGCGAGAGGACTCGCGGGAAATCCCAATTTATTGTGAAAAGTCTATGGGTTTAAAACGGCCAGCAAAAGCATTTGCCAGAGAGGCTTCCATGGACTTCGAGATTTGTGATAAGCGCAGCGTAAAGATTGGGTAAGTGGCGGACAAGCGACCGATGACTACCCGAACTCCGTCCCGAGTTACTTGACTTCGCTGATAAGAAACGAGTTTTGGTTTTATTTCCTTCGGCGGCCCAACGCCTGAATTACTTTCTCCGCCAGCCTCTTCACGAATCAAAACCACCGCCAAGCGCTTGGATCAATTGCACGGCGGCTTCGAAGCGTTGGGCGCGGATTTGCACGGCGGCGCGTTTGGCGCTGAGGCGTTCGCGTTGGCTGTCGACGACTTCGAGGTAGCTGACGAGGCCTTCTTCATAGCGGAGGTCGGAAAGTTCCAGGGCCTTGGATGAGGCTTTGACGGCGGCTTCCTGGGCGGTCGCGGCGGAGCGGAGTGAGGCGAGTGTGGCGAGGGAGTCTTCGACATCGCGGAAGGCGGCGAGGACGGCTTGTTGGAAGTTGGCGAGGGCTTCGCGGTGTTCGGCTTCGGCGCGGCGGGCGTTGGATTTGAGGCGACCGCCTTGGAACAGCGGGGTCTCAAGGGTCGGTCCGAAGGCGAAGGTGCGGCTGCTCCAGGAGAGGAAGTCGCTGGCGTCGATGCTCGACAGGGCGCCGCTTCCGGTGAGGCTCAATCTCGGATAAAACTCCGCTTTTGCCGCGCCGATGCGGGCGGAGCTTGCCGCCAACTGGCGTTCGGCCGCACGCACGTCGGGTCGGCGACCTAACAAATCGACAGGAAGTCCCGTGGGAATGACGGGAAGTTGCCCATGGTAACCCTTTCGGCTGATCTGGAACTTCGACGGTTGTTCTCCGATGAGAACGGCGATGGCGTTTTCAAATCTTTCACGTGGTCCGTCGAGGAGCGCGAGGTCGGCTTTGGTCGCGGCGAGTTCGGTTTCGGCGCGGGCGACGTCGAGTTCGCTGGTTACTTCCTCTTCGAATCGTGCGCGGACTCGCTCCGTGTTTTCCTCGCGGATCTTGACGGCATCGAGAAGGACGACGCGTTCGGCGTCGAGGAAGCGAAGCGCGAAGTAGTTGCGTGCGAGTTGGGAGGTGAGGGAAAGCCGAGCGTCTTCGACGAGTGCTTGCGCGGCGTCGGCGTCGGCGTTGGCGGCTTCAACGAGGCGACGGATGCGGCCCCAGAGATCGATTTCCCAATTGAGGGCCAATCCCACCCGGTATTGCGTCGAGTAAGAAGGCCCGAATTGCCCCGCGACGTCATTTTCCGAAGCGCGGTTGCGTTGCACCTCGCCGTTTTGACCGAGAGCAGGAAAGAGCGGAGCGCGGGCGACGCCGAGGGCGGCCTCGGCCTGATCCCGGCGGGCGAGCGCGGCCTGGAGATCGAAGTTGCTCTTGTCGATTTTCGCCGCGAGGCGGTTTAATTCGCGGTCGCTAAAGGATTTCCACCAGTCGCTCTGGATGGAACCTCGAAGGTTTTTGTTTTTGAACTGGGCCGGTTCGCCGGTCTCGGGTACGACGTGGTCCGGGCCGACGACAACACACGAGACTGCTCCGAACGAAGCTGCGATTAGAACGGTGATTGCGAGGCGCGACATGACGATGGTGATCGTCGCCGTGCATCACTCGGACGGGGCTAGTCGCGTGTCGAGGGGGGAGGGAGGACTCGCGTTCTCGCGGCGTGGGAGTGAGATGCGGCGTATCAGCCAAGCACTTCCTTGAAGCCTTTGTAGTTCTCCTCGACGGCGTCCCAATCGACGACGTTCCAGAAGGCTCCGATGTAGTCGGGGCGTCGGTTCTGGTAATTGAGATAGTAGGCGTGTTCCCAGACGTCGAGGCCGAGAATGGCCATGCTGCCGCAGCAACCGGCGGCTTCGCCCATGATGGGGTTGTCCTGGTTGGGCGTGGAGGTTACACCGAGGGTGCCGTCCTCTTTCAAGACGAGCCATGCCCATCCGCTGCCGAAGCGCGTGATCGCGGCGTTGGCGAAGGCTTCCTTGAAACTATCAAAACTACCAAACGCGGCATCGATGCCGCTCGCGACTTCGCCGACGGGATTGCCGCCCTTGCCGGGGCCCATCATTTTCCAGAAGGCGGAGTGGTTGAGGTGGCCGCCGCCGTTGTTGCGGACGGCGCCGCGAATGGAATCGGGGACGGCGTTGAGATCGCTGACGAGTTCGCAAATTTTCTTACCGGCGAGGTCGTCGTGGCCTTCGAGGGCACCGTTGAGCTTGGTGACGTAGGTGGCGTGGTGCTTGCCGTGATGGATTTCCATCGTCTGGGCGTCGATGTGCGGATCGAGGGCGTCGTGGGCGTAGGGAAGTTCAGGAAGTTCGTGGGCCATAGTGCTTGTGGATACGTTTGCGCGGAGTTTAGGGAGGCACGGGGGGTTTGGCAAGGCGAAGCCGTCGCGGGTCGTGCGCCGAGGGGTCTCGCACAGAGGCACGGAGAGCACAGAGGTTATATTTGGGCTTTGCGTGGAGTGAACTCGTGTTGAAGGTTCCCGTGGCCGGATGCTGACTCTTCCTACTTGATACTTCCTCCCTGATACCTGACCCCTGCCCGTGCCTTTTACCGATCCCAGTCCCGCCGGAGATTTTTTCATCAGCTTCCTGGGCATCCTTTTTGAAGGGGCGCCCTACATTTTTCTCGGGGCATTGATCGCCGGGTTCATCGACGCCTACCTACCGTCGAAGACCTTGGAAAAAATCCTGCCGAAAAACGCGGGACTCGCCGTGGTGGCGAGTGCGTTCCTTGGGCTGCCGTTTCCGGTTTGTGAATGCGCGATCGTTCCGGTCATTCGGCGGCTCGTGCAAAAGGGACTGCCGGTCGCGTGCGGCGTCGCCTACATGTTGGCGTCGCCGATCGTGAATCCGATCACGGCTTTCAGTACGTGGAACGCTTTTTATCGGCCCACTGAGGATGTCCAGACTCTCGCGTGGACGATGACGGGTTATCGATTGGGGCTTGGGCTGCTCTGCGCGATTGGCGTGGGGCTGGTCGTCTTGAAACTCAAACCGGCCTCTGTCTTGCTGGCCAAGCTTATTTCCTATCGCAAGGAAGACGACGGTGACAGCAAGCATGATCATAGTGATCACGGCGACGATCACCACCACGATCACGGCGACGATCACCACCACGATCACGGGGAAGAACACGCGCACGATCACCATGATCACGACCACGACCATGATCACGACCACGACCATGATCACCATCATCACGATGAAGAACAACCGGACCGGCTGGTCCGCGCGTTTCGCTCGACGCAACGTGACTTCATGGATACCGCGTTGTTTTTCACCATCGGCATCGCGGTCACGGCCTTCTTCAACACGCAGATCGACAAAAGCTGGGTGTCCACGATCGCTTCGAACGAATGGCTCGCCTCGCCTTCGATGATGTTGCTGGCGTTCGTCCTCTCGCTCTGCAGCACGTCGGACGCCTTCGTTGCCTCCAACTTGCCGCTGCCGCTTTCCTCGAAGCTCTCGTTTCTGGTTTTCGGTCCGATGGTCGATGTGAAGCTCGTCTTTATGTATGCGACGGTTTTTCGCCCCAAGTTCATCGCTTTCCTCTGCATCGGGCTCTTCATTGTCGTGGGAATCGCATCGGTGCTTCTTCTCGGAGAGGATTACCTGAATGGATTCGGACTGCTTCCGGAGGGCGGGCCTTGAATCCCTGTTTGTGACGACTAAGATGCTCCATGGAGGCGCTTCAAAAGCTTGAGACTCACGCGGAGGAATTCCGTAAGCTTGGCGCGAAAAGAATTGGTGTTTTTGGATCTGCTTCTCGTGGTGAGGAGAACGAAGTGAGCGACCTCGACGTGTATTTGGAGTTCGAAGAGGGGATGAGAACTTTTCGAAATTTCATTGGCATCCACGAGTTGCTTGAGCAGCTCTTCCAGCGTTCCATCGATCTCGTCACCGATCGGGCATTATCAGAGCGGAAGGCCAAAATCATCCTGCCCACGGTTCGGTATGCGTCGCTTTGTTGACCAGTTGCTCGGAGATATCGTTGAGGAACTTGAATTCCTGATCGCGGAATCGACAGAGCTAAGCTTGGAGGAATTTCTTAGCGATCCGGCGAAGACACTCGCATTTGTCCGCAGCATCGAAATCATCGGCGAAGCGACTAATAAGATTCCCAACGAGACTCGGGCCGAGGGCGAGGAAGTTCCGTGGCGGCTTATGGCAGGTATGCGGGACAGGCCTATTCACGACTACGCGGGTGTCGATTACGAGATGGTCTGGGATGTCGCGGTTACGGAAGCTGTGTGATTGAAACCATTGATAATGAAGCTTTTGAAAGATTGAGCGGAATCGGCTGAATTCGAATTTTGACTTCCCCTGCCATCGAAAAATCAGTGTTAATCCGCAATGATCGGCGGTTAGTTTCTGGAGAATGAAAAAAACCACCATCATCGGAGCGGTTTCGTTGCTCGTTTGGGGACTGGTCATGGTTTACTTTTACCAGAGCGGTCGGGTTTCGCTTTACCTCACGAGCAAGGGGATCTTCCAGCCCTTGCTTTTGTTCGGCGGGATCGGGCTCACGCTGGTGGCGATCTTCAATTTCCTATACTCGGGCAAGCAACAGGATTGCGGCCATGACCATGGACACCACCACGACGATGACGATCACGATCATGACCACGACCATGTGCACGAGACTCCGTCGTCGGCCTTAGTCAGCGCGTTGATCCTCTCCGTGCCGGTTAGTGCGGCGGCGTTGCTCACGCCGGACCGTTACAGCGCGAATTTCGTGGAGTTGAACCAGGCTCTTGTCGATGGACGTCAGCAACGCTCCGCGATCGTTGAAAAGATCGGCTCTGGTTCGAACCAAGTGAGTGAAAACGGCGAGGCCACGGACGAGAGTGAGTGGGAATTCACCATCGAGGACCTTGAGCGGAATCTCGATAAGAATGAGCGCGGTGCCTTCATCATCGGCGTTGATGATCTGTTCTACACGGCAGGTGATGTGGAGATTCAGCGCATTCTCGAGGGACAACCGGTGGAATCGACGGGACAACTCCTGCCTGAATCTGTGAACAATCCTGAAGGCCGCCGCATACGTGCTCTCAAAATGTCGATGACCTGTTGCGCCGCCGACATGCGCCCAATGTCACTCCCCGTCGAGTTCGAAAGTACGCCGCCAGACTTCGTCGAGCTGAATTGGTACAAGATCCACGGCGTTGTCCACTTCGAACCTGCTCCGTCCGGCTATGGCGAGGATGACTACGATGTCCCCTACATCGAGGGCCTCGAAATCGAAGCGACCGAAGAGCCGGAGAATCCGTACGGGTTTTGAGCCAAGCATGGAGCGTTCCCGCTCAGGGCGCTGCGGGAATGGAGTATCGCATGGCGATTTTTTCGAAACAATTTCCACGCGCACCGGACTTCCGTTCTATCGTGTCCGCGTCTGCATGGAAACTGGTTACGCCACCCTCTCGAGCCATGGCCCGACGGAACACCTCGTCGAGTTCAAGCAGGCGGACTGTGCCTGGCGGTTGCAGTTTTGGTCGGACGACGTCTCTTCGGAACGTGTCGATGCTGAGGAAGAAAAGGTCCGGGTCTTCGTTGAAAACCCGGATGACGAGGCTCTTGAGTTTCAGGGGAGCCACGACGCACCGGCTCTCGTCGTGGAGCCGAAATCGCGGGCCTTGGTTTTCGAAGACACGGTTTGGGAATTGATGATGGTCAATCGCTCGATCGAAACCGAACAGGCCATCCTTTCCTCGCAGTCCCGTTCGGGATCGGTGAAAATTCTCTTCGAACCGGATCTTGAGGGCGAAAAGGATTACCGCGTGAAGGTCTCGTTGCGGCGGGCGATTCAGCGATAATGAGAAAACCGTCAGTGCGCGGTCTGGTAAATGGCAGGACGATAAACTGGTTCGGGAATCGGTTTGCCTTTCGAGCGTGCGACTTCGAGCCAAGCAACTTTCGCTTTTAATACCTCCGCCACCGCTTCTTCCGGGGAATCTCCGAACGCCGAGCAGGAAGACAGATCCGGCACGTCCGCGATGTAGCCGCCGTCCTGCTCGCTGTAGAACACGTTGATGTGATAGTCCTTCACGACTCAAGATCATCGACGGTCAAGTCATGCCGTTCAATCAATTTCAACAATTGGGAAATCTGATATGGTTTAGCCTGCCCCTTGTAGTTTTGCAGATTTAGTAATTCTGGAATATTGGGATGGCTGAAAATGTGATGGCTGCCGTTGACCCGCTCTAATTCAAACCCAACCGCTTCTGCCACAGACTTCACCTCGGCAAATCGAATATTTTTTGAGCCTGAGAGCAGTTTCTTAAACAGTTTCTTCCTGTTCATATGGATACATAGCGGCCTCGGCAGAACACCTCAATTTCCTCCTGTCCACAATCCGGGGTTTTAGAATGGAAAGAGGAGTTAAATTTCCAGATTCCGGCCCAATTCCTGCATCGCGAGGCACGGTTGCGCCGTCATAAGCGTAGATTATAATTGCCGCCCTTTTCCTCCATGAACTTCCCTGAGATTCCAGATTCTGCGCCCTTCACCGCCGAGCAACGACAGTGGCTGAACGGGTATATTAAGGACCTGATTTCGACCCTGCAAGGCGGCGCTGCCGGAGTGGCTGCTCCCGCTGCTGCGGCGCGTCAGCCGGTCATGGTTCTTTTCGGAAGCCAGTCTGGTAATGCCGAGGGTCTTGCCGAGGGATTCGCGCAGGAATTGTCCGGCCAGCAGATTCCCGCGCGCGCTGTGAACATGGAAGAAGCGGATCCCGCCGCGTTGAAAGAAGAAGAGGCGGTGCTCGTCGTGACCAGTACTTGGGGCGAAGGCGATCCGCCGGACACGGCCGTGGAATTTTGGAACAAGATATCCGGCGATGACCAGCCAAAGCTCGAAGGCGTCAACTTCTCGGTGCTCGCGCTTGGTGACACGAACTATGCCGACTTTTGTGAGTTCGGGAAATTGATGGATGGACGTCTCGGTGACCTTGGCGGAAATCGCATCGCCGATCGTGTCGATTGCGACGTCGACTTCGACGATCCTTCCCGCGAGTGGTTTGGCGCGGTGACGACCGCTTTAAAGGCGCTTGCGCCTGCGGCCACGAATGGTGCTGTCTCGGCAGCGCCCGCCGTGGCACCGGCGAAAAAGATTGAAGACATTCCCTTCGGTAAGAAGCGTCCATTTCCCTCGAAAGTTCTCGTCAACAATCGCCTCAATAAGCCCGAGTCTCCCCGTGATACTCGGCACTACGAACTTTCACTCGACGGTTCCGGCCTGAGTTACGAAGTCGGTGACGCTCTCGCCGTCGTTCCTGAGAATGATCCTGCCATGGTCGATGAGATCATCGGTGCGCTCCCCTTCAAGACCGACGTGCAGTATGAAAGCCGCGGCGGTGAAATGGCGCCATTGCGCGATATCCTTCTCAAAGACTACGACCTCCGTGTCGTGAACAAGAAGATCGTCACCGAGTGGGCGCAACGTTCGCACCACCCCTACCTTCGATCGATCGTCGATTCCGGGAAGAGCGAAGAGATCGATAACTTCATTTGGGGCCGCGAAATCGTGGACCTTGTTGTGGATTTTCCTGCGGAATTCAAGAACGCCGACGAATTCATCAAGCTCCTCCGCAAACTCGGACCGCGCCTTTACTCCATCGCTTCTTCTCCGAACGCCCATCCGGGCGAAGTTCATCTCACCGTCGCCACCGTCATGTATGAAACCCACGGTCGGAAACGCGGTGGCGTCTGCTCGAC
>JBCCWV010000005.1:0-53412 GCA_039192745.1 Verrucomicrobiota bacterium
GCTGGAGGTTTTTCCCACGGCCGACCTCGTTCTCGGTCGATCCGAGTCGCTGTTGAAAAAGCTACGCGATCTTGGCTGTCCCGACGAAAAACTCCGCCTGCATCGCACGGCCATTCCCGTTGAAGAGATTTCGTTCACGCAAAGAAGCGCGCCGACGGATGGGGCCTGGCGATTCTTTCAAGCCTGCCGGCTCATCGATAAGAAGGGCATTCCGACGACCCTTCGCGCTTTCAAATTTGTCGTCGAAAAATATCCCAAAGCGACCCTGACCATCGCGGGCGACGGACCGATGGATGCGGAACTCCGATCACTCGCCGGTGAACTGGGCCTCAGCGACAAGGTCACCTTCCGCGGCTTTCTTCCCTTTAAAGAATGGTCGGCGGAGGCCGCCGAAACCCACTTCTTTCTCCATCCGAGCCAGACGAGCACCGACGGCAATGTCGAGGGCGTGCCTAATGCGATGCTCGAAGCCATGGCCAGCGGGATGCCGGTGGGAGCCACGCTTCACAGTGGCATTCCCGAAGCGGTGGACGACGGCGTATCTGGCATTCTTGTCTCGGAACGGGATCACGAAGCACTTGCCCACCGCCTTTTCGAGGTGATCGAGAATCCTGACAAATACCACCAAATGTCGGCTCACGCGCGCGAGGCCGTCGTAGAGCGTTTCGACCATGCCCGCCAGATCGAGGCTTTGGAGCGATATTATGACGAAGCTATCGTCCGCCGGGACCAACGAAGCCGGTCGTGATGGAATTTCTCCGCCTTCTCCTGTTCACGAGTCTGCTCTGCGCTTGTTGCGGATGGCGACCGTGGCTGGTTCTCGCGGCGCTGGGAGTCGCGACGCAAGTGGGGTGGTTTGTGAATTACCTGGAGTGGAGCGAACGTTTTTCCCTACTGGATGGAATCGCGACGATAAGTCTGTTCTTCGGCTTATATCTCGTGGAATTTGGCATCGACAAGAGCCCGGGAGCCGAGAGAATTCTGCGTCAATTCGGTCGTTGGGCGCGGGCTGCGGCGGCTGCCTTTGTCGCTTTCCTCGCTCTTTTTCCGGCGAATATCGTGGCCGGAATCGTTGGGGCGCTCGCCGGTGGAGTCATGGCATGGACGGTCACCAAGTGCTCCCTAACTCTCCGCGAAAAACGGATCACGCCTCGACCGCTTTTGCGGCGCGTGGGATTCAGCCTCGGTGAGGACGTCCTATGTTGGCTGGTCCTCTGGATCGCTTTTGCTCAACTTACCTGATAACTCCCTACTATCTCGATGAAACATCTTATTCTCCTGCTCATCTGTGCCTTGACTTACCCGGCTATTGCTTGGGCTGAAAGACCGAACATCCTTTGGATCGTCGTCGACGACATGTCGGCCAACTTTTCCTGTTACGGCGAATCCTTGATCGAGACTCCCGCGGTCGATCAACTTGCTTCCGAAGGCCTCAAGTTCACCCGCGCCTACGCCACCGCGCCGGTTTGCTCGACCTTCCGCTCGGCACTTATCACCGGCATGTATCAAAACTCGATCGGCGCCCACCATCACCGGAGCGGGCGCGGAGAGAATCGTGTTCAGCTTCCGGATGGAGTAGAACCCATACCTGCCCATTTTCAGCGCGCGGGTTACTGGACTTGCATCGGCAGCGGGCTGCCAGGGATCGATTCAAGGGGGCTACCCACCAGCATGGATCGAAAAGGAAAAACGGACTACAACTTCGATTGGGAAGAAGCCATCTACGACAGCCACGATTGGGCGGACCGAGCCCAAGACCAACCCTTTTTCATGCAGGTCCAACTCCCCGGCGGAAAGCTTCGAGGAGATTCGGTCGAGAAGAATAACGCGCTGTCGGATCGGGCAAAAAACGAACTGGGCGACACGGTCGATCCCGCTGACGTCGTTCTTCCACCTTACTATCCTCGCGACGAGTTACTCCTCCGCGACTGGTCGACCTATCTCGACAGTGTGCGTCTGACCGATCTCCACGTAAAGAAGGTCATCGAGCGCTTGCGCGAGGAAGACCTCCTCGACAGCACGTTGATTGTTTTCTTCACCGATCACGGCATCAGTCACGCCCGCGGGAAGCAATTCCTCTACGACGAGGGCACCCACATTCCCCTCGTTCTTTGTGGGCCCGGCATCTCGGAGGGAGTGACACGCACCGATCTTGTCGAGCACATCGATATCGCCGCGTTATCCCTCGCCGCTGCCGGAATTGAGATTCCGGAATCGATGCAGGGCCGCGACCTCCTCGCGGAAAACTACAAGCCCCGCGAAGCCATCTTCGCCGCACGCGATCGTTGTGGAGAAGCCGTCGATCAGATTCGCTCTGTCCGAACCGATGATTATCTTTACATCCGTAATTACTTTCCCAACCGCCCTCATCTCCAGCCGAGCAATTACAAAGACAGCAAAGCCATTCTCCAACGCCTTCGGGAGTTGCACGAGCAAGGAACGACTGATTCCTTAACTGAGTCTCTGCTTTTTGCTCCGGATCGACCGGAGGAAGAGCTTTATAATTACCAAGCGGATCCGTGGCAACTTAAGAACCTGGCCGCGGACCCAAAGCATCAGAAGACGCTCGAAAGTCTTCGTCAGAAGCTCAAAGTCTGGACAGAAACGGTCGGCGATCCCGGCCCCGAAACCCCGGAGATTTACGACTTGGAAATCCAATCGCAACTCACTACGATGAAACCTGGTTCCGTGAACTATGAAGCTTACAAGCGGAATTCCGAACTCTACAAACAATGGCACTCAGAAGGAAAATGATCAGTCGGACGATCACAAGTGTGTGGTTGGCAGGTAGCATGCTTGCCGGAGCAGCGCCGGAAGATATTTCGCCTGAGCTTGAGAAGTTACTCGACGGATCTGAGGTTCCCGCGCTCGCGGCGGCGGTCATCGTGGACGGAGAAATCGTCGCCATGGGCGCCACAGGAATCCGCAAGGTAGGTGATCGGGAGAAAGTGGAAATCGATGACAAATTTCACCTCGGCTCGAACACCAAGTCGATGACCGCCGTGCTCGCCGCGATCCTCGTGAAGGAAGGGAAGATCAAATGGGAGACCACGGCGGCCGAAGTCTTCACCAGAATCAAAGTTCACGAAGGATTTAAGGAGGCAACTCTCGCCCAGTTTCTAACCAATACCGGTGGCGCGGTGGGCAATCTTGAAGGGCCATTGTGGCAAGACCTTTGGAATGCCAAAGGCGCACTGGAGAAGCAACGACTGATGTTGGTGGAAGGCATTCTTGAGAACCCGCCAATCTATCCCCCGGGCACTAAATATGAGTATTCAAACGCCGGCTTCTCAATCGCCGGCGCCATGCTTGAGGCCGTCACCGGCGAATCGTGGGAAGACCTGATGGAGGAAAAAGTCTTCCAACCACTTGGAATGAAGTCCGCCGGATTTCGCGCCCCCGCTTCCGGTCGTCGCATCGATCAACCCTACGGTCACCATGAACGCGGCGGAAAGCTCGTGCCCGTCGATCCCGAACCCAGTGGCGACAATCCCGCCGGCATTGCCCCTGCCGGGGCCGTCCACTGCAACGTCGAGGATTACGCGAAATACCTTCAGTTCCATCTCGGCGAACTCGGCGAGAACGTCTTGTCCTCCGATGAAAGAGAAATTCTCTACAAGCCGTCAGAAGTGGCACCCTATGCGATGGGCTGGGGGGTGACGACACACCCCGAACCGAAAGGGAATTCTTTTTCCCATTCAGGATCCAACACGATGTTCCGCACAAGGACCGAGTTTTTCGCTTCTTCCAAGAACGCCGTCGTCGTCATGACAAATTCCGGCGCGGAAAATACGAAAACAAGAATCAAGGAAACCATGGATTGGGCGGCGGCGAAATACTTCGACTAACATATTTTCGAAGACTTCCCGCTAGATCAAGAGTGCTCTCCTTGATCTAGCAAATGGCTCTACCCGGCGGACCGCGGACGTCCACGTCCGCTCATATTCTCCGGCGCATCGCGCCGCACTTTGGATACTGAGAAATGCTCCCTTCGGTCGGAGAGTTGGTGCGGACGTGGACGTCCGCGGTCCGCTGCTAAGGCCATTTCCTTGTGATTCAATCGAGAGAATTCATTAGGATTCCACAATGGAGATCGTCGAAGGGTTAGTTCTAAGGATCTTCAGAGGGCCCAATTCCCATAATCTGCCACGCATTTCCACCGGCTCGGCCACCAGCGGCAAGACTTCTTGATTGATCGCCTCCCCTTTCGCTCCCACGAGGAGGAAATACGAAGCG
Source organism: Verrucomicrobiota bacterium (assembly GCA_039192745.1). Classification (GTDB taxonomy): domain Bacteria; phylum Verrucomicrobiota; class Verrucomicrobiia; order Verrucomicrobiales; family DEV007; genus JBCCWV01. Next base: position 4,237 of record JBCCWV010000005.1, read on the forward strand.
ACCCCCTCCTGGTCCCGCACCACCAGCACAGGAGGAATACCTCCGGAGATACAATTGATCGCGCACGCTCGGTGGGGCTTCAGGTTCCCCGGGGTCATGACGCCGAGATAACATTTTGAGTCCACGATCTCTCCCTGAAGGCTAATTTCACCAAGTAGTTTTGGTTCGCCGAGCGGATTCGTTCCGTCTGCCCCGCCGATGTCTTTCACCGTCTGGGGGAAGGCCTCGATCATCACTTGCCCATCCCGGGAGATCAAGCTGCCCTCGAGCGACACGCGTTTCAGGTGAAACTCTTCCGCGACTTCCGCGTCAAAACCAAACTTGAATTCGTTCACCAAAAACCAAACCGCCCCTTCATCGCCGACAAGTACCGGTGCGGGTTCCTTCAAGAGAACGCCGGTGAATTCCTTAATCTCATAATCCCACGCCGCGTCCTTCGGAACGGTCTTCTGCCAGAGCGGGATCGCTACCGCTAAACCCAGGGCCGCAAGCAACCCGCCGACCACAAGAACGCGCAAATCGCGCCCGGTTTTCTCCGGCGCCTTGCCTTGCCAACCAATGAAAAACTCTTCTTCGTCTTTGTTTTTATCGTTCATTGTCTTCCTCAAGCGGCTTCAGGTTCGCAGGAATCACCGAGGCACGCGGGCTCAACCGGCACACCTGTTCCTTCAGGCTTCTTCTTAATCCAGACACGTCCGCCTTCGATACGGACCTGAAAAATAGGGATCTTCTCCGTAAATGGCGGTGGCGATGTGCCGTCATCCAATTTGTATTGATAGCCATGCCACGGGCACGTCAGGCAGCCGAAGACGAACTTCCCTTCAGCCAGCGGCCCGTTCTGGTGCTGGCACACGCCGGAAACCGCTGAAACCTTGTCGCCGTCATAGCGCACCACAGCCACACGCTCGCCGCCGACTGTCGCTCCAAATGGTTCGTTCTCGACGAGATCATCCACCGCACAGATCGCAACAAACCCTTCTCTCTCGTCGCCCTCATGTTCGATATCGATTCCGCGTTGCCTGAAACCGGCCAATAAGTGCGCGCCCGCAATCAATAAGAGCCCAAGCACCGAAAGAATCACATACGCGACATGCGTCTCCGCCTGCAACACACCGAATGCCACATGAATCGTCAGCAGCGCATAGGCGACATACACCAGCATGTGCAAAGTCTTCCAAACCGGGGCCGTGAGGTTAGTCAGCCAGAAATCGTGACTAGTCGCCGCCATCACAAAGAGGATCATCAACGCGATAAACCCAAAGGCTTGGAATGGAAATGAACCCATTGTCGTTCCTGCATCGGTCGTAAAAATGGAAAAGATCGGGTTCACGTTTCCAGCACCGTGGTAGTAAAGTGTCGAAAGCAATCCATGAAGGAAGGCCACCAAAAACATGGTGACTCCGAGGTGACGCCGATTGTAGAGGATCGGCAGCCAACGACGGTCGATCCGCGCTAAAGGACCGATAAGCAGTATAAAATGGAGGAGGATCCACGCCGCCGTTGCCGTGGCGCGAATCAAAAGATTCATCGGTTGCGACGTCGGATACGAGGCGATCCCCACCGCGACAAAGGCCACCAAAAACCCGACCACAGAAAGCGCGAGCACAAGATCATACCGCTTCTTGAACGCGTTCCACCCGACGGCCTTGTAGGATGCACTCACGGCGTCACCTCCTTCTTTTCGATAGCTGGCACTTCATCCATGACCGGCATTTGGATCCGGTTGGCCAAGGCATAGACCAGAGCTGCCGCCGCCAACGGCGCCAATACAATCCACATCCATCGATGTCTTTTTCGGTGTGAGCTTTGCATGGCGAGGCTAACGATGGGCGGAGTTTTCCATGGGTGGAGGCTCGTTCTTGATCCAGCGCTTCAGGAGCAATGGCCAAAATACCATCGCACCCGGAATGACGAGCAGTTTGAATCCCCAGGTTCCCCCAGTGGCGGCCGGATCAATCCGTTTTGCTCCGATGAATGCAAATGGCACGGCGACGAGAAGTCCGAGCAGAAGATAGATTCCGAGAATGGCGAGCAGGATTTCGATCATGATTCCTCCTTGGGTTCGCACTCACCTCGCGCGGCGCGGCAAACATACTTCGCGACGAGGGGGGCGACGGTCCGATCCAGCGGCGAGGGCAGGACCCGCTCTGCCGTCGGCTCCTTGATTGCTCCGGCGAGGGCATGCGCCGCGGCAATTTTCATTTCCGGGCTGATCGACCTCGAACCCGCATCGAGGGCTCCCCGGAAGATCCCGGGAAAGGCGAGGACATTGTTCACTTGGTTGGGAAAATCGCTTCGGCCGGTCCCCACGACCGCCGCGCCGCCCGCACGGGCTTCGTCCGGCATGATCTCAGGATCCGGATTGGCCATGGCAAAGACAATGGCCCCGTCCGCCATGCGGTCCACATCGTCTTTCTTCAACAAGCCTCCGACGCTCACGCCCACGAATGCGTCCGCGCCCTCGAGTGTCTCCTGAACGCTGCCCGTTTCGTTTCCCTTGTTGGTGAATCGCAGGAGGCTGCGTTTCGCGTCATTCAGGTCATCACGCCCCGCATGCAAGGCCCCCTTGCGGTCACAAACGACGATCTCCCGGACAGGGGTGCACACCGCGGGATCCTGCTCCACGCAACGAAGAAGCTTCGCGATGGCGGAACCCGCCGCACCAACGCCGTTGATCACCACCTTCATGTCGCGGAGGTCCTTGCCGACCACCTTGGCGGCGTTGATCAAGGCCGCGAGCAGAACAACGGCGGTGCCGTGCTGGTCATCATGGAAAACCGGAATGCCCAGGTCCTGCAGGGCGTCTTCGATTTCAAAACATCTCGGTGCGCTAATGTCCTCGAGATTCACACCCCCAAAGACCGGCGCGATGCGGCGCACCGTCTCGATAATCTCGGCCGAATCCTGCGTATCGAGTGTGATGGGCCAGGCGTCGATCCCCGCATACTCCTTGAACAGGAGGCACTTGCCTTCCATGACGGGAATGGCGCCGAGCGGCCCAATATTGCCCAAGCCAAGCACCGCGGAGCCGTCCGAGACCACGGCAACCGTGTTTCGTTTGATCGTCAATTCGCGGGCCTGCGACGGATCGGCGGCGATGACGCGGCACGGCTCGGCCACCCCCGGCGTATAGGCGACCGACAAATCCTCGGTCGATTCCACGGGCAGCTTTCCCGCCACGCCAATCTTCCCGCGGAGCTGGCGGTGCACGATGAGAGAGCGTTCGTCAAAGTCAGACATGAGAGCAGTTACACTAACAAGGCATCCGTCATGACCTCAACCATCGAAGGACCGTGATGATCACGTGCCTCCACGAGGGCGGCCTCAAGGTCTTCCTTATTCTCCACGCGGATCCCCTTTGCGCCACAGAGTTTGGCATACTCCGCGAAATTCGGGTTGTGCAGGTCCGTTTTCCAGACCTCAAACTCACCCGCGCGCTGCTCTTTCGAAATCTTTCCGAGTTCATCGTTGTGCAGCAGAACATGGGTGATGTTCATGCCGTACTTCACGGCGGTCAGCACCTCCATCATGTATTGGCCGAAGCCGCCATCGCCGGTCACGCACCAGACCGGACGCCCCTCCCATGGGCTCCCTGTCTCGGTCGTCGCCGCCCACGCACCCAATGCGGCGGGATATCCAAAGCCGATTGAACCCAGATACCCGGACATAAGCACCGCCTGCTTGCCGCTGGCTTCGAAATACCGCCCGAAGGAATAGGTGTTGTTCCCAACATCGACCGCGAGGATGGCGTCGTCCTGCACGATCCGGTTCATGGCGTCAAAAACGACCGACGAACTCACGCCTTCTCCCCGGTCGTCGACGAGGCGACTTTCTTTCTCTGCCCGCCAGATCCGCCAACGCTCGGCGACTTCATCCGTCATCCCCTCACGGGCAACAGGTTGTGGAAAAGCCTCGTCGAGCAAGTCCATCGTTCTTCCTATTTCCCCGCAAACCAGTGTTTCCACGGAGTGGAATTTCCCGAGCGCCATCGGATCGAAGTCGATTTGAATCGTGGGCATGTAGCTGGCGATGCCAGTGTGATTGGAAAACGACGCCCCGATGACGATAAGTCGGTCGCATTCATTCATGAACCAGCTGGCAATCGGCGTGCCGGAGCGACCAAGAACCCCGCAGGCAAGCGGGTGGGAATCGGAGATCAACCCCTTGCCCTTGAACGTCGTCGCCACCGGAATCTGAAGCTTCTCGGCAAAGGCGATGACGTTCTCCATGTCGAAGCGCGCCCCGTGACCAACGATGATGAGAGGACGCTTGGCTTCGCGAATCTGTTCGACCGCCTTGCGCAGGTCTTCCTCCGGAGGCGCCATCGAGAGCGCAGCAACACGACCTTCGGGGCTTCCTGGTTTTCCTTCTTCGTTTTCCATCTCCTGTACTTCGTCCGGCAGGACAAGGGTCACCGGATTGCGGGTCAGCAACGCGTTCTTGCAGGCGAGCGAGACCAATTCCCCATGCTTCGAGTCGGCGTAAACCGCCTGGTTGAACGCGGATACATCCTTGAAGACGGAGAGCAAGTCGAGTTCCTGGAAAGCCCCCGGTCCCAGCACCTGCGTGTTAACCTGACCGCTGATGGCGAGCATCGGGGCGCGATCGACCTTTGCGTCGTAGAGACCCGTCATGAGGTTTGTGGCTCCGGGACCGGCAATCGTAAATGAAGCGGCAATTCTGCCTGTGAGTTTCCCGTAGGCAGAGCAGGCAAAGGCGGCCGCGCCTTCGTGGCGAATGCCGTAAAAGCTCAATTCACCGGCCTCTTCGCGACGGCGCAGCGCGTCCGCCATTCCGAGGTTCGAGTGTCCGACCATGCCGAAGACGTGCTTTACGCCCCAGTTCACGAGCGACTCCGCCAAGACATCGGAGTTGGTCCGCTTGTGCCCGGCCTCGGGCGGGATGCCGACGTAGATGCCGTCTTCCCGTTCCTCCACGGGAAACCCATCGAGCCGGTCCCCATGGCCACCGGGCGACTCGCCGGTCAAAGGATCAAAGTCCCACCCGTGCCACGGGCATCGCAACCAGCACTTCCCTTCGGCCCCTTCCTCGATCGATCCCTCCCCAAGCGGACCACCCTGGTGCGGACACGCGTTGTCGAGGGCACCGTACTGGCCATTGAACTTCGAGAGGGCGATGGAGGTGGTTCCAACGGTGATGGTCGTGACCCGCCGCTCTTCGAGCCCCGGCAGGTCGAGCACTTTGTTCCATTCGAGAGAGTCAGAATTCATCATGGTTTAGGGAGTTGCCCCGGCTTCTTCCTGCCGGACGACCTCGAGTTCCTTGCCGAGGAAAAAGCTGATGGCCGTGCAAATGAGGACCACCAAACCGAGCACATAGAGGCTCTCGAGGTTGGGGTGGAGGAAGGAGTGCACGAGATCGCTGACGATCATGAGTTCAAGTCCGAGGAGGATGTAGCTGCCGAGAAAGAGACGCGATTGCCGAATCGACATCCAGCGCTTTTCCGCATTTCCCCGCAAACTCCGTACCTCTCCCCGCAACCAAATCCAAATCCCGCCAATCAATCCCACCGTAATCGCCGTCATTCCCGCAATATCCGCCACCCCTTGCAAGAGATCGAAGAATCGCAACAACCACTCGGGACAGTATTCCATCCCGTGAGAGACCTCCGCGTCTGCAAGAATCCAGGGAAACGTCGTCATATCCGTTGCCGGGTCATGAGACGTCTCTGCTTATCGCCTTCGCCACCGAAAGCTGAAGCCAAGTCTGCTCGTTTGATCAATTTGGGGGTTCTCATACAGCCGTGTCATTACGATGAAGGCGGCTGCGATTAATTCCGCAAAGATTATTCCCAAGAAACTGAAGCGTAAAGTTAGAGCGGATAAAATTAAACTGTAGCGGGAAGTAGATGGGTATTGAATGGAGTCGCGAAGCGACCTCATAACCTGTAGCCGGGGCGCTTTAGCCCCCGGTAGAGCGCCTCAAATGAGCTACGTCGCGAAGCGACCGTTTAACCAGTATTGGTCACGCGAGCTTTAAGCGGTCGCTTCGCGACGCGAGAGGTTTTGTGCGAGCTACCGGACGTTGAAACGTCCGGCTAAAGTTAAACCGTCGCTTCGCGACGGACGGATATCGGCTACAGTTTTAATTTAAATGCTCTAGCTCGATCAAGAAGTGGCGACGCTTTTCCGCAAAAACATCCACCGCCACCACGCGGGTAGAAAATAGATCGATGACGCCATTGTGATCAAAATCCCCATGGCACAAACCTGACCAAGACTGGCGAGGCCGACGTTGTTGGCGATGCCGAGCGATCCGAATCCGATGGCACTGGAGCCTCCGCAGAAGACGAGGGCGCGGCCAATTCCGCGGCGGATCTGGTGGAGGTCGCCATTGTGACGACGCAGAGCCATGAGCATGTGAATGCTGTAATCAATGCCGGTTCCCAAAAGCAGGGGGAAGGCGCACACATTGAGAAAGTTCCAACGCATCCCCAACACCGCCATCAGCGAAATCAGCAAGAAGCCGCTGAACCCGAGGGAGCACAGCGCGATAAAGGTTGTTTTCCAACATCGGAAAACCACGGCCAGCATGATAACGAGCAACGCCGCCATCGGCACAAAGACCTGCCAAATATCCTTGATGATGAGCGGTCGCACTGCCGGGCCGAGCGTTTCCCAGCCGGTCACATAGGCGCCATCGGTTTTCACAAGGCGAGATGCATCTCCGGGATCGACGCCCTCTGCGGGCAGCACGGAACCGAGAAGGGCATTCTCTTCCGGACCGGAAATGATCGCTCGTGAAAGTAGTTCCTGGCTCACCTCACCCGTCGGCCAAATCACCGCCTCCGGATCTGCCTCCAGAAACCGTTCCCATGATGAAAAAACCTTTTCGGCAAGTTCAACGGGGTCCTCGGAGAACCCTTGCTCTTCCAATCTTTTCAGAACGCTTTCCTTTTTACCGAGAATCTCTGCAAAGACTTTTCTGTTTTCCGATTGCACTTCGGGATTTGCCCAGATCGGATCAAAGACGAGCGATCGCGTCAAAAGGCCCGCTTTTTCCAATTCCTTAACCTCCTTCTTCACCCGATCCAGACGCGGAATCATCTCTTGCGGAGACGGCGCCGTGACAATGAGAGGCAGACGTCCTTCCTCCCTTCCACTCAGGCGCTTCGCCATATATTCCAAGGCTTCCGTCGCAGGACTAACGGCAGGACGCAAGGCATCAAAGGACGTCCACATCGATGGAAACCCCTTCACGAGCAATCCAACGCCTGCAGCAGTAAAAACCACCAACGACACGGGAACCGCAATGCGGGAACCAATGCCAGCATGGTCGAGAAAACTCGCCTGCGTCTCATCCTCTGCCCATCGACGCGTCGAAACCTTCGCATACAGCACGAGCATAATCGCCGCTCCGAAAAGAATTCCCACGGCAACGAGTGATCCAAGCTGCCGGATTCCGGGGAGACTCGAAAAATTGAGCGCAAGAAAAACCGCTGCTGTCGTCAGTGCGGCCCACGCCACGCTAGGCCCGACTTTCCCAATTAATTCCCGGGCTTTTTTCGGTTTCGACTGCCGGCATTCGGTATAGACGACGACTCCGTAATCGACGGCCAAGCCAATCAAGATGGCCGCGAAGCCCACGCTCATGACACTCAGTTTCCCGAAGAGCAGCCCGCCGACGATGACGGTCAGCGCCAGGATCAAGGCCAGCATCTTCGTCATCCACATCAACGGCTGAAGACGGCGATGCATGAGCCAGAAGAGCAGCAGCACCAGCGTGATCGTCAGGACGATCGACCCCGACATGTCTTCTTCCATGCCCCCGCCCACTTCAGATTGGAACGCAGGTTCACCGGTGTAACCGAAGGTGAAGACCTTTCGCTCAGTGTCTTCCCCCTGCCATTCAGTGATGGCCTCCTCGACGAGCAAGAGCCAATCCGCCGAGTCCTTGTAGTTCATCTCACCTCGGCCGTGCGCGACATAAAGCACATGAAACGAACCATCTTCCGACCCGAACTCATCAATGCCGCGCCCGAAATGCCCGTCGCCCAATTCGATGCCACCTTTTAAAAGATTGAGCGGATCATACCCTAACATTGCCACTTCAGCGGAATCGAGACTGTTCGTCATTTCCTCGATGGCGGATTCCAGCTTTGCTTCCACCGCAGATGGCTCGAGTTGCTCCACCAATTTCTTCGCCCTCTCCGGGTCGCCGTTGAACCAGAGGAAGGCGGGCAACTCCGCGAAGCCGACCGGATCGTCCTTCCACCGTGGTTGCCACTGCACTTCCTTCACGAGATCACCCTTCGACTCGAGGAATTCGGCAAGATCCGAGGCAAAGTCCTCGGCGATCACGCCTTCCTTTCCTTCCATCGTCAGGATCAACTCCCCGCGACGGCTGAAATGATCCATGAACTTGCTGAGCCCCTTCACTTCCGGCAGGTCAGGCGGGAGCAAATCGAGAAGGTTCACGTTGAACGTGATGCGGGTGACGCTGAAGGCCGCCAGCGCGGCCACACCGAGCGCCAGGGCTATTCCCGAATATCGCTTCATGAAAAGGCCGAGCTTAGAGGGCGATTGAGGACTGCCAAAGAAAAATGCCCTCTTGTCGAGCGCTTGCGGGCCATCGCCGTGGACGTATCTTGCCTGAGCCATCACCATGGTCCGTTTTTCCCAGATCCCCGGCGCCAACGTCATCATTGCCACGATGATGATTGGGTCAGGCTTCGCAGGCGCCCAAGAGGGAGCCGAGGCGGAGTTGCCCGCATCGGTCGCGGAGGTGAAGGCGGCGTTTGACGACGAAATCGCGAAACTCGTCGCACCCATCGACCAAAAGTATGCAGACGCCTTGCAGAGATTGGAGAAGGAATTTTCCTTGCGAGGGAACTACGAAGCGGCGATGACCGCTCGGGACGAGCGACGGGATGTCGAGCGCAGCCTTGAGACGAGGGAGGACAACATCATTCCGGAGGAATTGGTCATACCGGCCGCCGCCGCCAATTCGATGAACGGGGCGACGCCTGATGGCGAGGGGGTCCGGTTCGGAAAGCTTGGGGACCTCGTCGAGTGGACAGTCGCGGGGATAGAACCGGGAGCCTACGAAATTTTTGTTCAATACGCGTCGCCAAAATCAGTTTCCGTCCGGGTGCAGGAGTACTTTTTCCGGTTAAGCAGTGAACTGCCAGCCACTGACGGCGCGCAGGATTTCCAGGAACACTCGATCGGTGTGCTCAAGGTCACCGACCGCGCCACGTCACTCAGCATGATGGCAGGAAGCGTGAGTGAAAGTTTCGTCGTGAAAGGTCTGCGCGTCATTGCCCGTTGAAGAATGATGAATCTCTTGGCCAGCCGTTTTCTGCAAGCCCAGCGCACCAAGCTTTGCGTAGCTGCGGCCATCATTGCGATCGTCCAACTCGGCGCCGGCATCGCCAATGGACAGGCGATCGAGAATGAAAAACTCACCAGTCTCCGACTCACTTTTGAATCTGAATTGGAGAAACGCCTGCTTCCGCTGAAGGACGAGGCAGTTCAAAAACTGATTGTTCTGGAGCATCAGCGCGCGATCCGGGAAGACTACGAAGGCGCCATCCGCGCACGCGATCGCCGTTATGTCATCACGGGTGATCGCGCTGCTGATGAGGAAGAGAAGTCGAGCGAAGAGGGAGCGGTGGACCTGATAATGGAAGAAGCTCAAACGTCAGGGAACACCGTGGGTTATGACCGTCGACGGGATGCCCTTGTGGGATTCCAGAAGCCCGGTCAGTCGGTGACTTGGGACATTTCGAGCATTGAACCCGGATGGTACAAAGTCATGGTGACTTATGGTTCGGCGGAACCCTTCCGCGCCCGCAAGGTCAAGGATGACGCGGCCGCCGGCGATGAAGAGAGGCGCGCGGGCGGCACTTTCCGGCTCTATGAAGACACCGCCTTGCTCAGTGGCGGTAGTGAACCTCTCATCAAAACCGTGACGCCGACCGGCGGTTGGGACCGACTCGTGACGAGAAACATCGGCCGTCTCAAGATCACGAGCAACCGGGCCACGATCAAACTGGAGGTCGTGGAAGCAGAGAATGAGGGCATCATGTTCCTTCGGAAAATATCGCTCGTTCCCACCGCAGCGCCTGACGACATGGCCGCGTTTCAACCGGGAGGAGACGACGCTCCAACCCAGTTGCGGACATTGCGCGAGCAATATGCCGAGCAAGTCGATACCGCGACAGCGTCCGCCATTGAAAACTACATCGAGACTTTGAAAGAGAAGGAGACGGAGCTGACGGCTGCGGAGAAGCTGGACGAAGCATTGGCGGCAAGAAGCGAGCGGGAACGCGCGGAATCGATGCTTTCACAACTCAACATCGGAACGGATGAAGAATCGTAGGCCCGCAAAACGATTACTGGCGGGAATCGCGGTCTTCGCCGGATTGGGCACATGTTGGTCGCAAACGGAGGACCTTCCCGGTGCCGATCCGGAAATTGCGGCCATCGAACAGGCTTTTGTCGCCGACGCCACCGCTTCCCGCGACGAACTGGGCGCACAATACCTGGACGCGCTTTCGAAGTTGCAGGGGGAATTGGAAAGCGCCGGAAACGATACGGACGCTTCAGCCGTCCAACTCGAGATCGAGAGGATCAGCCAATTCCTCTCAACGTCACAAGAGTCGAGCGAGATCAGTCTCGACCAGTTTACCCCGAGTTCCGCCTTGATTGAGTTTCCGCTCACCGAGGCCGAGTTGGCCAGAGGGGTTCGGATCAGTGACGACGGAGCGCAGCTGATTGGGTTTTTCCGCCCCGGTGCCTCTGCGACTTGGGAGCTGCCCGGCTCAGCCGCGGAGGGAAAGTATGAGGTATTGGTCCGTTTCAGTTCTGCCCGTGGCGAAGGCGGAGGGTTCAATGTCTCCATTGATGATACCCAAGAAGTGTCGCAGACGATCATGGGCACCGGCGAATGGGGACAAGAGCGCTTGAGTTATGTCGGCGATCTTGAACTCGATGGCCGCAGCGCAGAGATCAGCGTCTCCGTTCGTGGAATTGCGCGGCAGGAATTGTTCCGTTTGCATGGATTGACTCTCGCTCCCCCGGGAACTTGGGAACGTCGGCAGGCGGAAGTGGCGACCGGCGGCGCAGGGGGAAGTGAAACCGAAAAAGAAGAGAGCGAATTCCGAAAGCTTACGAGGGTCCGTTACATCTCCGACAGCACCAATGAAGGCGACACCGCTTACTTCCTCGTCGATGGCGAACGCCAGAGGCTGCGAACTTATTTCGTGCGCACTCCAGTCAACGCCAGCGACAAATTGATGTCTGGTGAACCTGCACTTTTAAAACGCGTGCAGGAGGCCGCCAAATACTTTGAGCTGAAACCCACGGAAGCTGCCGATCTCGGGGCAGCGGCCACGGAATTCACCCGGCGCATGCTCGTCGGAAAAGACCTGACGGTTTACACCATGGGCAAGCCGGCCAAGGACACAAAAACCGACCCGGAAGGAGTGATAACCTATCTCGCATTCATCGTCGCCAATGGTGAATTACTGTCCAAAGCCCTCGTGGAAAACGGATTCGGCATGCTGGTCGGCGCCCCTACCCTGCTCCCGGACGGTCGGAATCCTCAAACGTATTACCAAACCTTGAGGGAAGCGGAGCGCAAAGCGCAAGAGGCCGGCGCGGGTGGATGGAGCGGCAGCAGTTCCTCATCTACCCAATAGTCATCGGATCGACATCGATGGTAATGGTGACATCCTCGGGGACGTTCATTTCCCGTAGCACCTCGCGCACAACCCGACCCATGGTCCTGGCCGAGTTTCCGCGAAGAAGAAGTTGGAAACGAAATTGGCCCGCCGCCTTGGCCAACGTCGCGGGTGCGGGTTCACCGACGATAGCAATTTCCCCCAATCTCGGAACGAGCCTCTTGTGCAGTGACTCGAGTGTGAACTCGGCAAGGCGTTCGTTCGAAGATCGACACATAATTTGCACAGCATGGAGAAAGGGCGGATAATCGAATTGCTTGCGGAAGAGCAATTCCTGCTCGGAGAAGCCGAGGAAATCGTGGTGGCGGGAAAACTGGATGGCCGGGCTCTGCGGTGTGTGTGTCTGCACGATGACCTCGCCTTTCAATTCACCACGGCCCGCCCGGCCTGCGACTTGGGTGAGCAATTGGAACGTGCGCTCCCCGGAGCGGAAGTCGCCAACATGCAGGCTAATGTCCGCATTGAGGATGCCGACGAGAGTCACATTGGGGAAGTGAAGCCCCTTGGCGATCATCTGCGTGCCGATCAGCATGTCGATCTTCTGGCGCTTGAAAGCGTCGAGCGTTTCGCGGAGTTGGTTCTTCCGCTTCATCGTGTCGGCGTCGACCCGGGCGATTCGGGCGTCGGGATAGACCGACTTGAAAATTTCTTCCGCGCGCTCCGTGCCGTACCCGGCCAGACGGATGGCGGGGTCGCCGCATTCCGGGCATTTCCGCGGTCCAACGCGTTGAAACCCACACACATGGCAGATCAAGCGGTCCGCCGAGCGATGAAAGGTGAGCGAGACACTGCAGTGTGAACATTCGCAAACGTAGCCGCATGCCGGACAGACCAACGAGCTGGCGAAACCCCGTCGATTGAGGAAGAGGATGGATTGCTCCCCTCGTTCGAGACGTTGGTCGAGGGCGGTGCGGAGGCGCTCAGACAAAATAGCCGGTCCGCTCCCCTTCCGATGTTCCCGCCGCATATCGACAATGCGGATGAGCGGAAGTTCCCGGTCGTCGATGCGTTCATCGAGTCTCGCGAGATCATACTTTCCACTTTCGACGTTGCTCCATGACTCGAGGCAAGGCGTCGCCGAACCGAGAACGACCGCACACTTTTCCAAGTGGGCCCGGACGACGGCAATGTCACGGGCATTGTAGCGGGGCGTGATGTCCTGCTTGTAGCTCGGTTCGTGTTCCTCATCGACGACGATCAAACCGAGATTCTCGAACGGCGCAAAAACCGCACTGCGAGGACCAACGGCAATTCGCGCCCGACCGTCGCGAATCTTTCGCCATTCATCGAAGCGCTCACCCTGGGAAAGATGACTGTGCAAAACCGCGACTTCGGTATCGCATTCGGCAAAACGTCCTTTGAACCGGTGCACGGTCTGCGGCGTGAGCGCGATTTCGGGAACCATGACCAAGGCACTCTTTCCTTTCTCGACGACCTCTTCGATAGCTTGCAAATAAAGCTCAGTCTTTCCAGAACCGGTAACGCCATAGAGCAAGACCGGCTTCGCTTCACCGTCCGGGGCACGGATCGCATCGCGGATCACTTCCATCGCCGGTTCTTGCGTGGCGGTAAGCTTCAAGGCGGAAGTCGCGACAAACTCCTCGTCCGCCGTAGGATCCCGATTGATCGCTTTGTCTTCCAACTTCACCCACCCCTTTTCTTCAAGTCCCCGCAGCGGCTTCGTCGCCCCAGCGCCGAACTGCGTCACTGGAACCGGCTCACCGTATTCGATCAATTCGCGAAGGATCGAAGCCTGACGAGGTGCCCGACGCGCGATGGTATCGATTTCCTCGTTCTTCGGCTTCTGGGCAATGCTCGCGAAGAGTTGAGACTGCGCCGAATGTCGATCGCCGCGCACAGCCGCGGGCAGGACTGATCGCATGACAGCATCGCGATTGGCGCAGTAGTAATCCGCCACCCAATCTGCGAGCTTGAGAAGGCCTTTCGTGAATACTGGGGCGTCATCGACGAGGCCACCCAGCGGCTTCAGCTGAAAATCCCCTTCCCCGGCGTCCGCGCGAGTTCCGATCCCGATGACTGTGCCCACCGCCCGTTTGTTGCGCAGCGGCACATAAACGCGAGAGCCTACCGCGACGCTGGAAGCCACGGCCTTCGGGATGCCATACCAAAGCTCGAGGTCTGACGAATCGTCGATGAGGATTTGGGCAGCGGCCGCCTCAAGATCGACTGGAGTCGATTCGCCGGGTCTATTCGGCTTCTCTCTTTTTTTCTTCTTCGCTGCAGCCGTATCCCCACCGTTCCCCGCTCTGGGAGGAGGGCGCTCGATCTCAGCATTGGGAAACAGTTCATCCACGGCGAGTAGGCACTAAAAAGCCCCTTGGCTTTGCAGCCAAGGGGCAGACGAAAAAATTCGTTTGGCTTCGTTCGAGCGAACTTAGAAAGTGACGCTCAAGCTGATTCCTCCGTAGAAGTAATCAGGCTCACCGATGTCGTCGAGTCCTTCGAGAGCAAGGGAACCGGCGATGTAAGGTGTGACAGTAGCCGTGTCGGTAAGAGCGATCGGAAGCGCGAGGCTAAGACCAACGTTGTTGAATCCGTCGACACCGTAGTAGTCGTCACCGTAGCTGATGAGAGCTCCAGGAACGAGGGCGATGTTGTCGGTCAACTCGATGGTGGTTTCTGCGCTGATCTCAAAATACCAACCGTCTGTAGCTTCGTCGTAGGCGACGTAGGAACCGAGGTCGACAGGTCCAACGCTGGTTCCAAGGCTGGAACCGATTTCGAGGGCGTCAGAACCGTCATCCGGGAAGTAATACCAGATGACTCCGAGACCGAGGTCGAAGGAACCAAGTCCGAAGGAAAGACCGGCAATGAGGTCAAGCTCTTCGAAGGAATCCCCTTCGTCATAATTGGCCTGATACCAAGTCCCAAGGCCGAACTCGATGGTATCGGTGATAGGAATTGCGTAATCGAGGCTGGCCCAGACGCTGTGGTCACCGAAGCTGACGCCACGGAAGATGTAGCTGGAGTCGTAACCGAGTCCGACTTCGAATCCGAGAGGCTCTTCTTCGTAAGGAACGACCGGTCCCTTAGCGGGAGCGGAATAACTGTACTCTCCGGCGCTGGCGATACCAGTGAAGCCGATAAGGCTGCCGAGAATGGCGAGTGATGTGAATTTCATAGACTACTCTAAGGTTTCTGATGGTTGTTAGTTAAGCGGCAATCTAAAAAGCCAGATTAGACAGTTCAAATATTTTTTTACGGAATATTGAACTTTTTTTGGATTTAGTGGTCCGCGGGAATCGACAAGTTCTAGGCCCATGGAGCATCGAACGTGCCAATGGATTCCCGGAAAAAGCAGAAAATGAGGAAATTCGAACAATTTTTGGCCGTTTCCCCTCGTTTTCTCCCTCTCCGGAGAGATGACCCTTTCCTTTACCTACTCCAGATCGGAAAGCAAGACCGATTGTGCTTGCCGTTGTCCGAGCATCCGGGCTTGGGCGACCACGCTTTCCTGGTTCAATTCGAACCGGTAGGAGTGGCAATTGGGGCAAATGGCGACTTTCGAGGCGACGATGGACTCGCATCCCACGCAGATTTTATATTTCTGCGGATTTTTCACGATGCGGTCTGCACGCCGCGCCCGTTCGTTGAGGGAACTATCGGACGGTTCGGGCATTGGGAAGGCAAACTTACGCGATTTCTCCCCACAAATCAAGGATTCCAGCCTCCGCGGCTTTTGCGTGAGGGGCGAACCTGTGCAAGCCTCGCCATATGAATTGGGTCAAAACCGCGAAAGAAGGACTTGGGCTCATTGGAATATCCATTTTTTGCGGAATGGGAAGCGTTCACGCCCAAGACTAAGCACAAAAATACGACTCTGCGGCTGGAGTCGCGATCGGGGCCCGCTCAAAGGGTCTGGAGGGAGAGTCCGAGATCCGCGAGAAACTCGAGGGGTTTTTCTCCGCGCTCGAAGATGGAAAGGTGCGAACGGCCTTCGAGCAACTTTTGAAAGATTCCGCTATCGGCGAGCAAGGTTCGCTCGAGTCGCTCATTGAGCGCACAAACGAAGTCCTCGCGCGTTTCGGCGAAGTGAGCGGGCACGAATTGATGAAGACCAAGCGAAAGGGCCAACGCCTCGTCGCTTACACGTATCTTTCCCACGGCGAGATATTTCCGCTCCAATGGGAGATCTTCTGCTACCGCGGTTCCAAGGGCTGGCAGGTCCTCGACATCACGGTGAATAATGACCTTGTTAGGATCTTTGCGGACTAGAGCAGGTGAATTAAAACTGTAGCCGGTTTTCGTCCGTCGCGAAGCGACGGTTTAATTGTAGCCGGACGTTTCAACGTCCGGTAAGCTCGCAAAAAAACTCTCGCGTCGCGAAGCGACCGCTTAAAGGCCCCTTGGTTAAACGGTCGCTTCGCGACTCCAATCAATACCATCTACCTTCGGCTGCAGTTTATTTGATCCGAACTAGATAACGGAGGTGGTTCAGGTCGCATCAATGAAAAATTGAATGGCAACGGATTGCCCGCACCATTCCCCTGTTCTCTCCTTTTTCTTCCCGCGCCCTTTTCTTTTTCAAATCGCGGCGATCCGGGCCGCGTAGATCCGCTTCAACCGTGACGCGGAATTGCGATGGATGACGCCTTTCTTCACGGCGCGGTCCGCGGCGGAAGAGAGTTCGCTGTAGGCAGTGCCTGCGGCAGCCTTGTCCTTGCCATCGATCGCCGCGTTGAGCGCCTTCCGGTGTTTCTTCACGCGGGTCTTCACGATCCGGTTCTCAGCGGTGCGCGTCTTGGTCTGGCGAATGCGTTTTTCGGCGGATTTGGAGTTGGCCATAAGGAATTTACCCCGGATTTGAGGGGCGGGGAATCTACGCCCGGCGACCGCCCTGTCAAGAACGGCCCTCGAAAGGCAAAATCAGTCGTTTTTCCCGCGAATCCCGAGTAGGCCACCCGGCCTGACCAAACGCACCCGCTCCTCGGATTCGTCCGAGTAGGGCTCCGCCGCGGCCATCAATTCCCGATCCATGTATTCCGGAGAGAAGACTTCCGTTTCATTCGCGGTGCGCGATGCGACCATTTGGTAAAACTCCGTGTCCTGTGTCGGCACTTCCGCGAGTCGCAACTCCCTCCTCGTCACATAAACCGAAGTCTCGGCTTCCACACGCCGGTAGAGATCGACGACATCGCGAGAAGTCATGCGAATGCAGCCGTAGCTGACCGGACGTCCAATGTTTCGCTCTTCAGGAGTTCCGTGAATGTAGATGAAGCGGCGCCTTGCATTCTTCGTCGATCGCTCCTCGCCTTCGAGCCACATGATGCGCGTAATGATCGGATCGCGACCGGGAGAATTCGGACGGACGATTTCGCCAGTCGGGCGACGTCCTTTGAAAACAGCCCCGTGCGGTGCACCTCCGCCGATCTTTTGATAAATCGACATGTGACCAACTGGTGTTCTGTAGCTCCCGGGTTTGTCACCGAGGCCATACTTTGAAGTCGAGACCGGATAGCTCTTCACGGGCTCGCCGTAATTCATGAGCACCATGCGCTGGTCTTCCACACTGACGAGGACGTGATTGCCGTTTTTGTAGTGTGCGCAACTGGACAGCCCGGCGGCCAAGGCCAGCAAGGCAGTACGAAGGATGAGAATTCTAAGGTTATCCATGCTTCTTCCGTATTTCTTTTAAAAAGTATTCCCTCCGTGTCGAGCAAGAATTATTAAAGCTATCTTAATTTCTAAGTTTTTCAAATAAAACTGCGGCAGTCGTGGCGTGATTCCAGAAGGCATCAAGCCGTTGCCGGGATCTCTGACCGAGCAAATACGGATTCGCTCAAGAAACGTCGCACGGAACCCGCCGCGACGTAGGAAAAACCAACGAGGAAAAGCAGGAGGAAGGGCACTGAGCCCCAGTAACCGGCGAAAGTGCAGAAAAGCACGAGGTAGAGGAAATAAGCGGCCATGAGCACCTCGATGACGGGGGCCCACGATTTCAACGCCCGATAGCGGCTGGATTTCCAGCCCTGGCGTTTGGCCTCGATTCCGTATTTCGGCGTGCGGATGAAGTCGGAGTGCTGGTTGAAAAGGGCTTCGAGTACGGCACGGCCGTTGTTGATGGACATTCCGATGCCGAGGGCAAAAAGCAGCGGGAGGTAGAGGATTTCCTTCAGCCAGCGCCCTTTCGGGTAAAGCGCGACCTGCGAGCACACGTAGAAGGTGCCGACGGCGGCGGTCGTCATGAAGAAAATCGGGATATCGAGGAAAACCGCCCGCTCCCAGGTCCCCGCCGGGTGCATCGCCGGGTGAACGAGGATGCAAAGAAAGATGAGCAGCAGGTAGGCGAAGTTCGACGTGAGATGGAACGTTGCTTCCAGCTTCACGATGAACGGCAGGTCGCTTTGCCAGATTCGGCCCAACATTTTTTTGCAGGTCTGGATGGAGCCTTTGGTCCAGCGGTGCTGCTGCGACTTGAAGCCGTCGATATCCACAGGCAACTCCGCGGGCGTGACAACGTCCTTGAGGAAAACAAATTTCCATCCCTTCAACTGCGCGCGGTAGCTGAGGTCGAGGTCCTCAGTCAACGTGTCGTGGGACCAGCCGCCCGCTTCCTCGATGCACGTCTTCCGCCAAATTCCGCCGGTGCCGTTGAAATTGAAGAAGCGACCACTGCGGCTGCGTGCCGTTTGCTCAAGAAGCAAATGCCCGTCGAGGAACATCGCCTGAATGCGCGTGAGTAGTGAATACGTGCGGTTGATGTGGCCCCAGCGCGTTTGAATCATCCCGACTTTCTCGTCGGAGAAATGATGAATCATTTCCTTCAACACGCCTTTCGGCGGCACAAAATCGGCGTCGAGGATAAAAAGGAACTCGCCGGTCGCCGTCTTCATCCCGTTCTGCAACGCGCCTGCCTTGAATCCCGTGCGATCGACCCGGTGGATCAATTCCACATCAAGCCCCTTCTCGCGAAGCTTCCGAACCTCTTCCTCGCAGATTTCCTTCGTCTCGTCCGTCGAGTCGTCGAGAACCTGAATCTGCAATTTGTCCTTCGGATAATCGAGTTCGGCGACCGAACGAATCAGCCGCTCGACGACATGCAGCTCATTAAAAATCGGAAGCTGCACGGTAACGCGGGGCAGCGTCTCAAACGTGGCTTTCGGCTTCGGCTTGTGCCCCGAATGCTTGAGGAACAAGTAAACCATGGAAAAGCGGTGCACCCCGTACGCGGAGAGCCCGATCAGCACCAGAAAGTAGCTGACAACCCAAATCGTATTAGCGACATCCATGAGTTTGGAAAGAGGAGCCCCACCCGGTCGAGGCAGAAAGAGCGGTTATAGTGTCGGAATGTGGTTGAGCGTCAAGGTCAATTCGCGGGAGGAAACTTCTCGAAAATAGCGGAAAAAAGCGATAGTCTCAACGCTGATTACCTACGGTGCTCCGTAGCTAAAAGTCGGCCAAAGCGCCCATTTTCTCCATGAATTCAATGAAACGGTTTCGTGTCCTGTCCGCGATCTTGGGTATCGGCGGCGTATTTTACGCCACATTCTCCTTCGCTCAAGAGATTCCCGAAGACCTCATCGATGACGAACACATCCGCGAGGAATTCGGCATCAACCCAATCACCACGCCGTCCATCGCGAAAGTTTTCGAAGGACTCGAATCACTCGGCAGCCTCCCTTACGACCGACTCAAGCGTGAAATTCCCGAACGCACGCCGCGTGACCGCGCACTCGTTGCTCTCAGTCTCGGCGCCCTTGTTGCCGACGGTTTCCTCATCGTCCAAAGCGAACAAATCGATCAAATCGAAGACCTCGGCAAGTCCATGCTAAGCCACGCGAAGATACTCGGCGCCGGCATGAAACTCTCCCAACATTCGAAAAGCATCCTCGCCAGCAGTGGCCTCGGCGATTGGGAAAAGCTCAAGGAGGAACTCGCCGAGACCCAATCCGACGTCGAAGCCGAGATGGTCATGCTTCGCGACGTCGATATCGTTCACCTCATCAGTCTCGGCGGCTGGGTGCGCGCACTGGAAATCGTTTCCAAAACCGCCCTCACTCCCTTTGACGCAGAAAAAGCGAAAGCCATTGAGCGCACGGACATCATCGAATACTTCCGTCAAGTCCTCCAAGGCCTCGAACCCCAGCTCCGCCAGCGCGAAAGCGTGAAGGAACTCACCCGCGGCATCAACGAACTCCACGCCCTCATCGCCTCCACCGCCGAAAACGGTATGGATGAGAAGGCTCTGGAAGCGATCGCAGCCAAGGCGACAACGCTAAGGGCGTTGTTCGAGGGGAGAACGAGTTAGTTCTCGAAGACGGGGGACATTTCCACTCGTCACCATGAAACTCCCCTACCTGCTCATCACTCTCGCTCTGGCCGCCGGCTCCGTCTTGGGCGAAATCTCGAAACAACCTAACATTGTCCTAATTTTTACCGACGACCAAGGTTACGGTGACGTCGGCTGCTACGGAGCGGAAGGTTATACAACGCCGCACCTCGACCGCATGGCGGCGGAAGGCGTGAAGTTCACCGACTTTTATGTCGCACAAGCCGTTTGCGGCGCATCACGCGCGGCCCTCCTCACCGGTTGCTACCCGAACCGCATCGGCATCAAGGGCGCACCTGGTCCGGGATCGAAGATCGGTCTTCACCCGGACGAAATGACCATCGCCGAAGTGGTGAAACAAAAGGACTACGCCACCGCCATTTTCGGCAAGTGGCACCTCGGAGACGCAAAAGAGTTCTTACCTGTCCATCAGGGCTTCGATGAGTATTACGGCCTCCCCTATTCGAACGACATGTGGCCTTACCACCCGAACGTGCTTCACCTTCCTATGGAAGACCGCCTGAAACGCTGGCCCGTTCTCCCGATGGTGGAAGGTGACGAAATCGTCGACGCCGAGGTCACGCCAGAAGACCAGACACGCCTCACCGGCGACTACACACGGCGCGCGGTAAAGTTCATCGAGAAGAACAAGGACAAGCCCTTCTTCCTCTATCTCGCCCACAGCATGCCCCATGTTCCGCTTTACACTGCGAAAGAGTTTGAAGGCTCCAGCGAACAAGGCGCCTACGGCGACGTTATCCAGGAAATCGACTGGTCGGTTGGGCAAGTGTTAGAGTCATTGGCGAAGAACGGACTCGACGACAACACCCTCGTCATCTTCACCTGCGACAACGGCCCCTGGCTTTCCTATGGAAACCACGGCGGATCCGCCGGTCCGCTCCGCGAAGGCAAAGGCACGACCTGGGAGGGTGGTGTCCGCGTTCCCTGCATCATGCGTTGGCCCGGAAAAATCCCCGCCGGTTCCGTCTGCAGAGAACCCGCCATGACCATCGATCTCCTGCCAACGATTGCTGCACTCACCGACACGCCTCTTCCAAAACGCAAGATCGATGGCAATGACATCTGGTCCCTTATTTCCGGGCAAAAAGACGCAAAATCGCCGGGTCCTTACTACTTCTTTTGGGGCACCGACCTCCATGCCGTCCGCTCGGGGAAATGGAAATACCACTTCCCACACGCATACCGATCACTTACCGGCGAACCCGGCATGGACGGCCTCCCCGGCGGATACACGCAAGCCAAAACCGACGTCGCTCTTTACGACCTCCACGAAGACATCGGTAAGCAAAAGAACATTATCGAGGATCACCCTGACATCGCGAAAAAGTTGCGTGGACTTGGCGAGAACTTCGCAAAGAAGCTGGAAGAAGAAAAACGTCCAGCTGGTCAACGCGGCGCTTAAGCGACCGAGCTGGCGGGCGCGTTGACGCATTCCCGCGCAACCGTTATGTTGGGCAGTCCGCGTTGGGAGGCGGAACTGCCGATGACGATGCCAATCGAGATAGCCCGAATTCCCTGGGATACCAGTCACGCCGAATTCGACGAGAAATACTTCCAACCGGAACAGCCCGTCATCATCGAAGGCGTCGGACCCAAAATCAAAAACGCCGACAACCTCAGCATCGAGTCAATCCGCGAAAGCATCGTCGAAAAAGGCCTCGCCACCGAAAATACATCCTGGTTCGAGGGTCCAGCCGCGATGCTCGATCCACTCGCAAAGACACCGGAGATCATTTCGCGCTCACTCGAAGTCTCCCATCTCAGGAAGAATCACTGCCGCCTTTGGCTGAACGGCCCCGGAAACCTCACGCCCAGCCACTACGACGGGAACCTCCTCTTCGTTTTCAATCTCCAGCTCAAAGGCACGAAGGAATGGCGCATTGTCTCTCCTCACACGCCGCTCACCAACTACCCCTTCAGCCGCGTCGCTCTCACGAACAAGGGAGGCACTAACCGACCCACCAAAACCGGCATTCGTTACACCGAGTTCACCCTCGAAGAAGGCGATATGGTTTTCGTCCCGCCGCTCTGGCACCACTCGGTGAAGGCCACCGGCGAGGCCAATGTGAACGTCAATTGGGTTGGAACCCGGAAGTCCGGCCATGTCGCGTCAAAGACTCTGACGCGCGAAAGAGAGCTCCTCAAGTGGAGCCTTCTTCACCGCAAACTCATCGGAAACAACAACCTCCCCAACCTCGCTCTCGGCGGTGGCATCAAGAATTACGTCGAAAACTACGGCGGCGTCGGCGAGAGCTTTATCCACGAGTTTACCGATGGCATCGGCTACCACCGCGCCGTCACGCGCATCTTCAAGGAATCACTTCAACTCCCCGCCGTCCTCAAGGACCTCAAGTGGCTCAAGGCGCAGTTTAAGAAAAAGCCACTCGACTCCGTGAAGCCCCCCGCCGCAGCGAAGCCAGTCGCGCAGACGGGGTAAGGAATTAGTTGCAGCTTCCAGCTGCACCGAATGGAAACCAAATTCAGCAGAAGCCCTCCTTCCAGTTTCAAACATCTCCCAAGACTGGACCTTCGGCACCCTCACCAACGCTCTCCCTTTGCAGCTAGAAGCTGCAACCACTGATCACTGGTTACTGGTTACTGGTTACTGATCGCCGATAGCCGCCCATCAAGCAATGAACGCGTCGTGAAACGTGTTCCAATCATCGAGATTGTTCAACGTCAGCGCATCCACGATCGCGCCGTTGTCGAGAATGCCGCAGTCTTCGAGAATCGCTTTTCGCGTTTCGGCTCGATGCTCGTAATTAGCGATTGTCCGGTTCAATTGCTCAACCGCCGAAGCATCGATCTTCCCTTCACGCTTTTCCACGACCCACTCTTCGAGTTCCAAATACGTGGGAAGCTTGCTCGCAATGTAGGAAAGGAACTCCTCGCGGTTCACGCCGATGGCATCGAGCACCATTTGATCGAAGCCCTGGCCAGCCGCGGTGTAAGCGGGATGAAGTTTCCCCGTCGCGCCGAGCAACGTCTTCTGCCAAAGCCGCGGCAGGTGCAAAATACCTATTGGACCCGCCACGCCAGAGCTGATCAACGGCACACTTGGCGAAGGGGATGGTGAAGTCTCGGAAGATTCGCTCACGATTTTCTTGGCAGGTTCGGATTCGATGGACCGGGAATCCTTAACCGATTTCACGGGAATGGAAACCACGGCGGAGGCGGAGCGACGACGCAGACTAGCACGCCCACCCAGCTTCTTCCCGGTTTTCGACGCGAAACCTCGCATTTTTCCGGATTCACGCGAAGCCCCGATCCCTCGACTCCCAGCCTGTTTTTCACGATCTCCCTTCGCGGGCTTTAGCGCGGATCCGACGCCGCGACGGCGTATCGACTTCGATTTTCTTGGCATTGGAGGGATTGTCGCCTTTTCGCGACACTTATTTTAATGTTAATTATGGAAATGACGAAATCTAAACCCCAAATTTCCGGCATTTCAAAAGTCTATCTCGTCACCATTCTTCTGACCATCTCTACGACGCAATTTGTCAGAGCAGATGACGCGCCAGAAGACCGCGACCGGAAATCGAATTCTCACCCTGAACGCGAGATCGCCGAACTCCGCGCCGCCGTCGACGAACTGTCCGCTCTCGTTGATCGCAAACTAGCCCGCGCCAACCAACCTCTGGCGGACACCGCTGCTCTCGAAAAGAAAAACCGCGAACTCGAATCGCAGCTCAAGCTCACCTTGAAAAAACTGGAGGAGCGGGAGAACGACCTCAACGAATACAACGAACTCGCCCTCGACCTCGCCAACGAACTCGAAGAACTCGAAGCGTCTCTCGACAATCGCGTCGCCGTCCTCAACCGCGAGCGCGACGAACTCACCTCCACGCTCAAAGCCGAACGCGAAGTCTTCGAGGAAATGCGCAACCGATGGTCGGGCGAACGCGAGGAAATGAAAAAACTCCGCAAGCTGGTCGGCAGCCAAAACGAACTGCTCGAAAAACAACACGCCGCCGTAAAAAACGGCGCGACGCTCGTCGATCAAACCCGCGCCCAACTTCTCGAAGAAAAGGTCGTCCGGCAAAAACTCGAGCTTCAGATCAAAGCCCTCCGCGATCGCAATAAGGAACTCGTCGCCAATCTCGACCTTCTGCAAAACCCACCATCTATTTCACCCGTCTTTTTCACCCGCAACGCCGCCCAATCCGAAGCTGAATTCGGCCGCGTTCTCGAGGAAGCCAAAGCCATCCTGAAACGCGCTCCACGCGCCAACTTCCACATCGTCGGCCACACCTGCGACCTCGGCTCCGACGAGGAAAACCTCACCCTCAGCAAGTTCCGCGCACGCCTACTCGCCGACCACCTCGGCAGAAACGGCATTCCCGAAAAAAAACTCAGCTTCGAAGGCCGCGGCGAAACCGAACCCGCCGTCGATAACGATTCCGAAGAAAACCGCGCCAAAAACCGCCGCACCGAGATCCTCGTCGTCCTTCCAGCGCAGTAACCGCGACAGAACTAATCACTTAAAAATTTTCGCGTTCTTTCGCGCCTTTCGCGGTTTCCCTCCTCTGCGCTCTGTGCCCTTCGCTCCAAGCTCCCGCACGGTCACTCCACAATAAACCAAGGATTCAACAGATCCTCCTTGTTGTATTGCAAGGATTCCCGCGACTCCCACTGCAAGACCTTCCGCCCCGCCGCCGTCGCGATCGCATGCGCCGCTGCAGTGTCCCACTCCATCGTCGGCGCCAGACGTGGATACACATCCGCACTCCCTTCAGCAACCTTGCAAAGCTTCAACGAACTACCCGCCGACAAAAACTCAACGTCCTTCCCTTGCGCTTTCAAGTCCTCGACAAACTTCTCCACCTCCGGCGACAAATGTGAACGGCTCGCGACCACGCACACTTCGTCTTTCTCCGAGTAGTGCGCTTCGTTTTTCACCGGCACTGCCTCCCCTCCATCAATCTGGCAAAAAGCCCCCGTTTCGGGTCCGCCGAAATACAGTTTCTTCTCCGTCGGTTGGTAAACCACCCCCGCCGTCGGCACACCGTCTTCGACAAAGGCGACATTGATCGTGAACTCGCCGTTCTTCTTGATGAACTCCTTCGTCCCATCCAGCGGATCAATCATCCAAAGCTGCGACCAGCCCTTTCGCTCCGCGTACGGCAGCGTCTTCGCCTCTTCGGAAATGATCGGAATCTCCGGCGTCGCCTCTTCTAACGCTGCCACCAAAATTTCATGCGCCGCACGGTCCGCTTCCGTCAGCGGTGACTTATCTTCCTTCTCCTCGAC
This sequence comes from Verrucomicrobiota bacterium, assembly GCA_039192745.1. Taxonomy (GTDB): domain Bacteria; phylum Verrucomicrobiota; class Verrucomicrobiia; order Verrucomicrobiales; family DEV007; genus JBCCWV01. Next base: position 29,505 of record JBCCWV010000005.1, read on the forward strand.
GGAAAACTCGCGCGCATAAATCTCAAGAATCGCTTCGCCTGCAGCGAGAGCCGCCTCTTTAACTCGTTCCAGGTCAATCATCGCCAATTAGTGCGCGGTCGCCGGTTCCAGGACAGTTTCCTCTTCCTCAACAACAAGTCGCCCACCACGGAAGTCATGATACCACCGCGAATGCAACGAGAAGCGATAGCAGGACAAACACTGCGTCGTCTCATGCGCCTTCCCGCAATCCGGACAAACCCCCGCCGATTCAAACGTATTCCAAATGCACCCACATTCACACATCCACAGGTCAGCAGGACGCGGCGTCCATTCACATTTCGGACAAAAGATTCGGATCTCTCGAGGTGGTCGGGACATGATGTTTGAGGGGAAAAAGGATTCGTGACTAATCACAAAACCGCCACCACGTCCAGCGAGACCTGGGATTTTCAACGCTTAACCGCTACTCTCTTTCCTCTAGTTCCTCCGCCAGCCCTTCAATGACCTCGTCACTGATATAAAATCCTGCATTCACCAGTTCCTTGGCGGCATTCCGAAAGTCTATCCAATTGCGCAACGCAGCTTCACGCAAAACTGCCAGTGTCCCCACCACATCCAATCCTAGTTGTTCCGCCTCTCTTTTCGCCCTACTGTCATCCATGAGGATGGGAAGGCCACCATCCAAAGCCAAAGCAATCGCTGATCGCTCACCAGCACCAAGACTCTCCGAAAACGGCGAAGCCAAGCGAACCAAATCAAATGTCGCACGAACTGACGTCCAATCTGGTAATTGAACCGCCCAGTTTCTCACTTTCTCCGGCGCTCCGGCGGCCATCAATTCGTTTTGAACCAAATCGGGAATCACCACTTCTTCAAAAATTCGCGGGAGCAACTCCACAGAATCCATCAATATGAGATGGTTCAGTGGCGTCGTGTCAGAAACGATGACCGCCATCAGCGACGAAGGATCTTCTCCAATCGACGGCTGTCTTCTCCAATTTCCTCAAGGGTCGGAGATTCCATCAGACCGTGTTCGATCAACAATTGATCGGCTTCTTGACGAGAAATCTTCAGCAGTTCCGCCACCTTTCCGCCAGAGATTACTCTGTCTCGGAAAAGATCAAGCACCAAAGCCTCCATCACGCGACGGTCCAAGCGCGTCCCATCCCGCGGGATGGCGGCGACTATCTCGTCCGGGAGACTCAATGTTACTTCCATCGTCAAAGTTTATCAGAGAGCTGGTAGAGAATCAATGCTGGCTCCTACGCTCCTGCGTGTGACATGATTCCTAGCGAGACCTGCGAATCCACATCAGGAATCACCACGTCCACTCCCGGCAAATCCACTTTCGCGCCCTCTTGAAACCACTCCATCGCGTCTTCATCGCCATGGACGAGGATGAGTTGCTCCGGCCTTACACGCGCGATGAAGTCACGAATGGACTCACGCGTCGCGTGACCGGAGAAGTCGAACTGCTGCACATCACAACGGAGCGGAATCGACGGATGCGAGGCGTCGAGCGACACGCGTTCGTTGCGCGGAGTGACGAGGATGCGACCGGCTGGTGATTCGGGATCGCAGTAGCCGACGATGAGAAGCGCGTTCTTCGGGTTGTCGAGAAAGTGCGCGGCGAACTGATTTGAAAGCGTCTTCTCCGTCATCATTCCGCTGGAGAGCGCGTAAATTTCGCCGCGGCGGTATTCGATGCTGCGATTCCGCTTTCGCGACGAGACCTCGACATCGAGGTCATTGAGAATCTCGAGCCCCTTGTGGTTCCGCCGCACCTTGTCGGAATACTTGTCGAAGATCGTCGTCATTTTCGTGCTCAAACCGCCCATATGCACCCGCGTCTTCGGAATACGGCGCCGCCGACGCAATTCTTCTAACATGACGATAATTTCCTGCGTCTTCCCCATCGCGAAAACGGGAATGAGCACGGATCCTCCCCGTTCAATGGCCGCCCGGATGCCTTCGGCAAGCCGATGGGACTCATCTTCCCGCGTGTAATCAATTCGCCGCGGACTCGCCCCGCGGGTTGTCTCGACGATCAAAGTGTCTACCGGTTCCTCGGGAAATTCAGCCGACTTTGCGATCGTCTGGTCCTCGAAATTCACATCGCCCGTGTAAAAAATTCGTCGTCCTTCGTGATACAGCATCACCCCCACCGAACCAAGAATGTGCCCCGCGTCGAAGAACTCGCATTCCACGCCATTGTCACCGATCTGAAACCGCTGCCGCACTTTCCGGTATTCCCAGATCCGCGAAAGCTGGTCCGCTTCCCGATGGGAATAGAGCGGGAAGTCAGCGATTCCCTTTTCCATGCGCTTCGCCGTCATGACGTTGACCGAATTGTGCAACATCGCATCGACGAGCGCGCCCGTCGGCTCCGTCATATAAACCAGCGCCCGCGGCTGCTCCCGCTGCAGAACGGGAAGCGTCCCCACGTGATCGAGATGGGAGTGCGTGATGATGATGGCATCGACGCTGTCGTACGGCAGCAAGTCGTAACGTGGAATCGCCTCACGCCCATCGGCTTTCGGATGCATGCCCGCGTCGAGGACGATGCGCGTGTCACCGAGCTGCACGAGGTACGAGTTTGCTCCGATTTCCCGCCGCCGCGTCAATGTGGTGAAATAATCCATTCTTTCCTTCCGAGCCATTACGCTAGGACCGACCGACCAGTCGCGCATCCATTTTTCGCCGACGGGGCACTTGAGCTTTCGCATAACGACCAGAAAATACCCGCTTGCTGCTACCATTCTCCAGTCATGGCAAGGCGGTCACGTCTTTGTTTTTATCGATTGTTCTGCCGTGCACCGGAATCGCGGCGGAATGGGAAATCACGGAATCGAAGTCACGGGACATCGCGCGCGCGGTAAAGTTTAAGAACGTCAACGCACGGACCGCTGCGGGCAAACGCGCCTCGCTTTCCTTCGTCTTCTTCTCGCCGACCGCAGCCGGTTTCCGGGTTGTCGATCAAGTCGATAAAAACGATCCCGCCTATGTCAACCTCGCCGACGCGATGAAAAAGAATGGCTGTATCGCCGGCACCAACGGAGGATTTTTCCAAAAGGACTTCGCACCGCTGGGGCTGCAAATCGCCGACGGCCAACGCGCGGGCACATTCAACAGCGGCAGCCAGCTTCTCTCCGGCGTCTTTTTTGTCAATGAGTCAGGATCGCCGCAGTTGGTCCGCCGCAGCGCCTTCAAGGACGAACCCGACATCGTCCACCTTTTGCAATCCGGCCCCTACCTTGTCGAGGACGGCAGACCCACGGGCGGTCTAGACTCCGATCGCGCCGCCACCCGTACCTTTGTCTTCCGCACCAGTTCGAACCTCTGGGGTCTCGGCCGCTGCAGTCGCATCACCCTCGCCGACCTCGGCGCACTGCTCGCCAACGACCAGCTTCTTGCCACCGCCCAAGTGCAATCCGCCCTCAATCTCGACGGCGGTTCTTCCTCCGGACTCTGGGTCGAGGGCGGCGCCGACGATGGAAAAGACCACTATGACCGCAGCTGGGCCAACGTCCGGAACTTCGTAGGTATTGAGGTGAAAGCCTCTGATCCCTAGATTGTTTCGAACCACGAAAGGCCGCGAAAGTATTGGGCCGGTTGTTGAGCGTCCCGCCGTATGACTTGGTATTTCACGATTGTTTCTGGTAAGATTCTTTTTCAAACGCGAGGAGCTCACCATGGACGAGACTATCTGGAACAAACTAAAGAACTTCCCCCTCGATGATCCGGAGTCCGGATTGGCATTTTCGGACCGACTAGCGCGAGAGAATGGATGGTCGAAAAGGTTCTCGCTTCGTGTCATTGACGAATACCGGAAGTTTCTATACCTGTGCGCCAGCGCCGGGCATCCGGTAACGCCGTCGGACGAAGTCGATCAGGCCTGGCATCTCCATCTTTGTTACACAGAGAGTTACTGGAATGATCTGTGTAAGCAAACGTTAGGCTTTCCGCTGCACCACGGCCCGACGAAGGGCGGAGCTGAAGAGCGGGAGAAATATCACGACTGGTATAGGAAGACGATCAATTCCTATCAAAACCATTTTCAAAGTGAGCCTCCGCAGGACATCTGGCCACCCGCCTCCGTCAGGTTCAGAAGACAGGACATTCGGCGTATCGACATGAGGACCAATCTCGTCATTCCGAAACGCCGACTGGCGATGGGCGCCTTCATTCCCTTGTCGTTTTTGTTCATTACCGGTTGCATCAACAAGTTCGCAAGTTCGGATTCAAACGTCGACGGCTCGTCGGTAATTCTCTTTATTGGGTTCTGCTTGTTTCTACTCGTGCTCGCGGTTTGGGTCGTCAAAAACAACGGTGGAGGCGGCAACGGGAACTCGGGAACCGGAGGTTGCGGAACAGGTTGTGGATCAAGTTGTGGAGCAGGTTGCGGCAACTAACCTTCTAATTTCATGGCCAAAGAATACCCCACCATCGACGAAAAAATGTCTGCCTGGGTTGCGCGGCAGCAGATGTTTTTTGTGTCCACTGCTCCGCTCTCCGCCGAGGGCAAAGTGAATTGCTCTCCCAAAGGCATGGACACTTTCCGTATCCTCGATGAAAAGACCGTCGCCTATCTCGACCTGACGGGAAGCGGCGTTGAAACGATTGCACACCTGAAGGAGAACGGGCGAATCGTTGTCATGCTTTGCGCTTTTGAAGGTCCACCGAAGATCGTGCGTTTTCACGGCAAGGGCGAAGTACTTGAGGTGGGGACTGACGAGTTCCAGAGGTTGCTTCCGCAATTCGACGAAATACCCGGAGCGCGAAGCATCATTCGCATCCACGTCGAACGCATCAGCGATTCGTGCGGTTACTCGGTTCCGCTCTACACATTCGAAGGCCAACGCGATGTCCTCACCAAATGGGCGGAGAAGAAAGGCGAAGACGGGATCGCCGATTACCAAAAGACGACCAACGCGCAAAGTCTGGATGGTCTGACCGGCTTGGATAGCTGACGAATGCGAACCATGAAAGACCATCCATATTCATCCGTTTCAATCTTCATGGAAACTTTTCGCATTAGTTCATTGGCTGCAACGCTTCTTGTCGGTTTTCTCGCCATGGCAAACACCGCTTTCTGTGAAACAGAAATGACGGCCGAAAAGGCTGAAGAACGAAAGGCGCAAAAATCGAAAAGTAAAATCGTCGAAGCCGCGCGCACTCAAATCGGCAAGACCGTCTTTTACGATCCGAGTTATCAAAGCCTCGACTACCCTAGCGGCGATATTCCAATCGAAAATGGCGTTTGCACGGATGTCGTGATTCGCGCACTCCGGACAGCCCACGAAATCGATCTGCAAAAGGTCTTGCACGAGGACATGAAGAAGAACTTTTCGAAGTATCCCAAGATTTGGGGAGCACGCGGGACGGACCGAAACATCGACCACCGCCGCGTTCCTAATTTACGCACTTACTTCAAACGCATGGGCTACGAACTCCCTGCGACGAAAAACAAAGCCAACTACCAACCCGGCGATCTCGTTACCTGCACCGTCCCTCGCAATCGCCCGCACATCATGATCGTTTCGGACAAAAAGTCCGCCGACGGCACACCGCTCGTCATCCACAACATCGGACGCGGCGCGCGGGAGGAGAACTCTCTTTTCACTTATCCGATCACCGGGCACTACCGGATAAAAGTTTCCAACTAGAGCGGCACAATAGATGGCGAAGAATAAGCTTCCCGCGTCGCCCGCGAGCGGAGCGCCCGTGCCCTCACGGGCCCATTCTCCTTTGCCTAAAGGCAACAATTGCGGCTTCGCCGACGAAAGGAGTGACGGCCCGTGAGGCCACGGGCGCTCCATTCTTCTGCGCCGCTTTAACCGATCAATTAATCCTCAAACTTCATCCGAAACTCCTCAAAATCGGCGCGTAGCTTCTTCAACTCGTCTCGCAAAATCTCGACTTCGGCCGCGAGGTCACCATCCGGGGCCGCAGGCAGTGATTCGCTTGCCGTTTCTGGCACGGCAGCCACTTCAACCGGCGCTTCAGCCGCCCGGCCATCGGCCATTGCACCAAGCAACTGCACATAAGTCGTCACGCGCCGACCACCGCCCGCGGGGACTTCTTTCGCGAGACCTTGCTCGATCAAGGCATCGACCGCCGTCTGCGCATGGGTCAGCTCTTCAAAATGATGCATGCGTTCGGTGCGCGTTTTAATCTCCCCCGCCGTTTGCTGTCCACGGAGAAGCAAGACGCAGAGAACCGCTGTCGTGCCATCATCAAGATCGGGAAGAATGTCGGCGATGGTGTGCTTGTATTTCGGAACCCGCGAACCCGCGACGGCCACACGCATGACGAGTCCTTTCTCACGGAGTCCGTCCAGAGCTTGATCGACAACGCCGTCGTCAAACTCCGTCACCGGATCGCGGCTCGACTTCTGGTTGCACGCACTGGCGAGGGAATTCTGCGTCAGCGGATAATACTCCGGCGTCGTGCGCTCTTTCTCGAGCAAGCAACCGAGGACGCGGGTTTCTTCGAAAGTGAGTTCAGGGAAATCGGATGGGCGGGGACTTTCCATATTCGACGACCTTCCTACTGTTGATTCGCCAAGACAAGCGTCACCAAGCCGGAAACCAAACTCCGCAGTTCCGCGAGGTCGTTGGCCTCGCCCTTCATGCCACGCAAGGCCACCGTGCAGAGGTGCGCGAGCCGCTTTAAAGGCAGTGGGCCTTGAACCTTTCCTTCCTTCAGAATCTTCACGATCCGGCGCTCGAATTCGGCATACCCTTGATCGACGGTCTCAGACGCAAAGCCGAGGGCGGAATTCTGCACGTCTTCTGACATCGGCGATTCGTGGATGAGTTGATACGGCTCGATGATCCAAATGCCGATCACTTTCAGAAGCTTCTTCTCCACCGGAAGATCCTCGCCCACGACCGCGTCGACCCGCTCGAGCGCCTCGGTCTGGTATTTGTGAACGAGCGCCTTGTAAATCTCCTCCTTGTTCGGGAAAGCCTGATAAACCGTGGGCCTCGAAACGCCCAGCTCCTTCGCAATGTCGGCGAAAGTCACCTTTTGGTAGCCATGGTGGAGGATGAGTTTCCCCGCAGCTTCGAGGATTTGCGATTGGCGGTCTTTTTTCACGAATTTTACATTTGACTAAATCTGTAAATCCGTCAATTTACTTTACACATTTCAAAAACTGTAAAATCGTATGAACACCGACCAAAAAGGCAAAACCGCTCTCATCACCGGCGCATCCACCGGCATCGGCAGGGAATTCGCCCAAATTCACGCCGAACGCGGCGGCGATCTCGTCATCGTGGCCCGCAATCAGGAAAAGCTCGAAGCCCTCAAGACCGATCTCGAGGAGAAACACAAGATCACCGTCAAAGTGATCGCCCAAGACCTCGCCGTGCCGGAAGCGCCCCAACTGATTTTCGACGAGATCACGCAGTCTGGTCTCCAGATCGACTACCTCATCAATAACGCCGGCTTCGGCGGACAAGGGAAGTTCCACGAGCGCGAGTGGAAGGAGGACATGGCGATGATTCAGTTGAACGTCGTCACCCTCACCGAGCTTTGCCGCCTCTTCCTGCCGGGCTTTGTTGAAAGAAACTCGGGCCGCATTCTCAACGTTTCCTCAACCGCCAGCCTCGTTCTCGGCGGACCGCTACAATCGGTTTACTTCGCAACCAAGGCCTTCGTCACTTCGCTCAACTACGGAATCGCGGGCGAACTCGAAGGCCCCAACGTCACATCCACCGCGCTCCTACCCGGTGCCACGGAAACGGAATTCGCCAAGACGTCCGGATTGGAAGACACCGGCTTGTTCGCGAAAGCAGCCTCCGCCCGATCCGTGGCCAGCGACGGCTACGAAGCTATGCTCGCTGGCAAACTCGACGTCGTCTCCGGACTCACCTTCGGCCAGAAAATGATGATCGCCGCCATCCCCTTCTCCCCCAAAAAAATGCTTCTCAAAGAGATGAGAAAAATGCAGGAAACCAAAAGCGGGCAGTAACGAAAAAGAGAGGCAACGCAGCCCGTAGAGTGAAGCTCCAGCTTCGCTCCCGTTGACGAGCAGTGACTTTCCCGCGAGGCACTGCGCAGACCCTTCTCGTTTATCAAAGATGTCTCTCCACTGCTTCTGTCGAACACACTGCCTTGCCAATCGTGTTCTTCATAACAAGCGGAGCGAAGCTGGAGTTTCACTCTGCGGCTCTCATCTTCGCGAGGATTGCGAATCAATTTCTATCGCTAATATCGCTACTATCACCGCACGCTTGCCAAACTCGACATCACCCGCGTGATGCCAGATTTTACTGGCGAGTAACTGCCGTCGTAGTGATTCACGAAAATCGCGAAAGCGAAGCGTTCCCCAGACATGGCGTCGCAGAAACCGGCGTAGCACTTGAGTCGATCGAGCGTGCCGCTTTTCGCGCGAATGCGGCCTTCCGCAGCTGTACCGCCGCCGATAAATTCCAAGGTGCCGGAACGACCGGCGACGGGAAGTGATTCGATGAAAACATCGCCGTGGGTGGAGGTCGCGAGGGAGCGCAGGATGTAAACAATTTGCCGCGGCGTCATGAGATTCGCTCGCGCCAAGCCGGAGCCGTCGTGCATGGCAAAGCCGGTGGTCGTGATGCCGCGCGTTTTAATCCAATCAGTCACGAGTTTTACCCCTGCCACGGTTGAGCCGTCACCCGCCTTCTCTTTCGCCAACGCTTTGAGAATCGATTCCGCATACACGTTCATGCTCTCGAAGTTCGTTTCGCGAATGAGTTCAGAGAGCGGCTCGGATCGCGTGGTGTGAAGGATCTCGCGGGCATCCACGGCGGGCATTGTTTCGACGGTTCGGGGTGTCGCCGGGTCACCGACCACGTTCACGCCGTTCTTTCGCAGATACTCAGTAAAGAGCGTCACGCAGAGCAATGCCGAATCGGGCGTCGATCCCCGAATGCGAAATTCCGCTTTCCCTCGCGGCACCGTTCCGCGAAAAACGGCACGGTTTCCGAGCGGCGGACAGTAGATGTAACCTTGGTCGCCGGAACCGACGGCACCGCTCCGCATCTCGTTCACGAACTGCACGCCCGGCGGTTCGGGCGACGCGCGCAGAAAAGCCGCCGCGGATCCAGTCGTCGCGCCGGGCTTGAAGTAGACGAAGTATTGGTTGCTGAAGAAATTCAGCCCGCAGGTGCCGGCCGCGTAGTAGTTGCCGATGTCGTTCCACACCCACGGATCGGGAATGCGTTGGGTCGCAAAGTGGGAATCGTCGCCAACCACGCGCCCGCGCACTTCCGAGATTCCCGCCTCGGCCAACGCCGCCTTCCATTCGGCGAAGAGCGGGTCCCATCGATACTCCGCCAGCGTGGGATCGCCGGTGCCGCGGATGATGACGTCTTCTCCCGCGATTTCGAGGTAGGTTTCGAAGCGAAAATCCGGTCCGAGATGATCAAGCGCGACGCCGGTCGTGAGCAGTTTCATCGTCGAAGCCGGGACGAACGACTTCCGGCCATTGAAGTCGACGACGGGACTTCCGCCTGTGATCGGCAGGACGGCCACGCCGACCGAGGCCGACTCCATCCCTGCTCCGCGAGCGAAGGATTCGACGGCGGAGCGCACGGCGGCGAATTTTGACCCGGGATCGGCCGCTTGGAGCGGACCGCTCAAAATTGCGAAAATCCCCGCAAATAAAGGCGTTAGCGACCTTGCGCAGGTCCTTCGGATGGGTGAGATTTCCAGTTCGACCATCATTTAAAAATAACCCCAACCATGGACAGAGACTCCGAAGATTTCGTTAAACTTCTCACCGAATCGCAAAATCCGATTTTCGGCTACATCATGACGCTTGTGCCCGACCGGGCGAGGGCCCGTGACTTGTTGCAGGAGACCAACTTAACCATGTGGAAAAAGGCCGAGGATTTCGAGGAAGGGACCAATTTCACCGCCTGGGGCTGCCGAATTGCCTACTTCCACGTCCTCTCATTTCGCCGGAAAATGGCCCGGGATCGCCACGTTTTCGACGATGAGGTGCTCGATTACCTCGCCGAACGCGAGGAAGAGCGGGTCATCCAAGGCGAGAACGACCGCACCCAGGCGCTGGCCGAATGCTTACAAAAATTACCCCCTCATCAGAGAGAACTTGTTGAGGAAAGGTATAAGCGCGGCGGTTCAGTGAAGGTAATGGCCGAAAAGAGAAACCGGACCGAAGGGTCAATCTCTCAAACGCTCTACCGCATCCGCCATTCCCTGCAGGTGTGCATCGAACGCAAGATGGCCCAACTGCAGGCTGGATGACTCCAAAAGATTTCGACCCCCGGTTACCCTACCAACCAATAACCGAAGAATGACAACGACAGATAAATTCGAGGAACTCGAACTTCTCCTCTCCCAGATCGAGGACGAAGGCGGCTCTCGCGAACGCTATGATCGGCTAAACGCCCTTTTGCACGGCGATCCCGAGGCGTGCGAATTCTATCTTAACTATCAGGAACTGATCGCCACGCTCGATCAGCACTTCGCCGCGCAACCAGTCGAACTGGCCGACGACGAGCGTCCGGAAAAACTCGTCCTGCGCACAACGCAGATGATTCTCCAGCAGTCGCCGCGCGTCGCGACGACGATGTGGAATAACCCTTGGTGGATCGGCGCCGCCGCTTCCATTATGGCCACCGGCATGATCGTCGGTCTCTTCGCCCTCTCCGGCGGAAACGACAACAAGCCTCTGACCGACGGTCCGATCGTCACCGAAATCGCCGAAGAGGGTGTCGCCGTTATGGCGCGCACACTGGAAGCCAATTTCCTCGGCGATCCACCTCAACCAGAAGAACGCGATATCCTCTCAACTGGCCCGCTCGAACTTGAAAGCGGCTTTGCCCAGCTTGAAATGTATAACGGCGCCCGTGTTCTTCTCGAAGGCCCAGCCAAGATGGAGCTGGTCGGAGAAGACAGTGTTTTCCTTTCAACCGGTCGCATGCGCGCGGACGTCCCGCCTCAAGCTGAATCACTCCGTGTGCTCACGCCGCAGGGGGAATTTGTCAGCGCTGATGGGGAATTCGCGGTTGCTGTGGAAGGTCTGCAATCGACCGAATTGCACCACTTCGACGGTCGCCTCGACTACCGCACGGAAACGACTCGCGACTTCGTCAGTCACACCGCTGGCGACGCTCTTCTCGTCGAAGCCAATGGTGACGCCGTGTATTACGAAAGCGCCGATTCCAAGGAATTCATTTCCTGGGTCGATATCCTCGAGTCATCCCGCGCAAACGCCCACGGTCGCTACCGCGATTGGCGAGCCAGCACGGGCGACCTCATGAACGATCCGCGCGTGCGTGTTTACTACACGTTCGACGATCAGGAATCGAGTGACCGCACACTCTTCAATCACGCCGGACTCAGTTCCGATCAAGACGGTGTCATCGTCGGCAGCCGCTGGGTGCAGGGACGCTGGCGCGACAAGAAGGCGCTGACTTTCTCGCGTTCAAGTGATCGCGTTCGCTTCAATGTTGATGGCGATGCCGAGGCCATGACCTTCGCCTCTTGGGTGCGCTTTGATCGTGCGCCCGGCCGTGTGCAAACCTTGATTTCTCCGGACCAACTCCGCGACGGCGTGCCGCAATGGCGTATCGATGACAAAGGTCACCTCCAAGTGGAAGTGGTCGCCAAGGATGGCAAAGCTTCCGAGGTCGCTATTTCCGCACAGCCTGTCCTCACCAAAAAGTCACAACACCGCTGGATTCACATCGCTTCCGTCATCGACCGCAAAACGAAAACCGTTTCGCACTTCGTCAACGGCGAAGCTCTCGGCGAGTCGAAGTTGAAGACCACTCCCGATCTGCGCCTCGGCCGCGTCCAACTCGGCAACAGCGCCCACGGCGGAAAACAACCCCGTCACTTCATGGGCCGCGTCGATGAGCTGATCCTCTTCACCGAGTCCCTCGGCGAAAGCGAGATCAATAAGCTCTACAGCGAAGGCCGCCCCTGGTAACGACAGTCCTCCAAAAGCGCAGACCTCTCTGGTCTGTGCGAAGGTGGATCGCGACCTCCAGGCGCGGTGGATCACCCTACGAGCGAAGCGAGCAAGCCCTGTCTGTTTCAGTCTCCTTCTACCATAAAGAGCACTAAGGATATGAAGATTCCTCTTTGTTGATTCCTTCATGCTCTTCATGTCCTTCATGGTTCCCTAAAATCACCCGAGCGACATAAGAACCGCGATCAACCTTGGCAACTCCGCCCGTTTGCCGTATTCCTCGTGGGTTGAAAAACAAAGCGAAAGCGATCTTCACCAAGCGCTGGTGGCCGCACGCCCGCGCCGCCTTGATTCTCTTCCACATCATCGCCATCACCGCCGGCTCTATCCCCGTCCTCGTCGACGAACGGGCCATGACCAAGGAAGCATGGCAAGATCCCGTTGCACAAGACGAGTTTAAGAAGTGGGCAGAGCGGCTGGGTGATGATTGGACGGCCGAAGATGTCGAATCCACCGCGTGGACAGTCGCGAAAGGCCTCCTCGATTTCCAATCGGCAGTAGAAGCCCCATTCGAACCCTACTACCAATTCTCCGGCACCCGCCAGCGCTGGCGCATGTTCCCCGCACCAGTGAAGAATTTTCCACGCCTGCGAATCGATATTCAATCAGCGAACTCCGAATGGACCACGGTCTACCAAATGGGTTCGAGCGAGCACCAATGGCTCGCCCACTATTTCAACCGCGATCGCTTCCGGGCGGCCTTGAACCTCTACGCTTGGGGCGTGCACGAGGAAGCCTACGAAGAATTCACCGCGTGGACCGCCCGGCAAGCCGCCAAGGAATTCCCGAAAGCCTCAAAACTTCGCGTTTCCTTCGAAAGCATCCCGGCCATCGAAAAGGTCGATGCTTCGAACCAGATTGAGGGACGCACTTCCAACTCACCCACCGAGCTAAAACATGAGCGTGTCATAAACCTCGCCCCCTTCCAAGCTACCTCAAAAGTATCGCCCACAAGTGGAGCGCCCGTGCCCCCACGGGCCCACTGCCCTTTGCCGAAGGCAACACTCTCCCCACGAGTTGCGGCTTGGCCGTCGAAAGAAATAACTGCCCGTGAGGGCACGGGCGCTCCGCTCGCCATCGCTACCGGTCTCTCAAATTCATCACCGCAGGGCCAATGAAAAAACTTTGGCCGAGTGTGGTATCCCTGAGCAGCCGCCAAGAAACCGCGAAACCGCTGGCGGCTTGTCGCATCATGGCAGGGATCGGTGTCGTCGCGTCCGTCCTGCTCGTCATGCCCACCGGTGTGCTTGAAGTGCTTTGGACCAGCGGCGGTTACCGCGAACTCGGAAAAAGCCCATGGCTTGTGTCTTTCCTCGGAGGACCCACTGCAGGAACGGTTTGGACACTCGCCATTCTGACATTCATCGCAGGGTGCGGACTTCTCTTTGGCGTCTTCACACGGACTTCGGCCCTACTATCGCTCCTTCTTTTCCTCAGCCTCACGCAAATCAACCCCCACGACGGCAGCGCCTATGACTCCGTCCTCACCAACCAACTCTTCCTTCTCGTCTTCGCCGGATCGGGCGCGACGTGGTCAATCGATTGTCGTCGCCGCACGGGAAAATGGTCGAGCCTCGATCCCGTCCCCGCATGGCCGCGCTACGTGATGATTTTTCAACTCGTCCTCATCTACTTTTCGACGGGCTTGCAAAAAATCAGCGCCGATTGGATCCCCGGCGGTGATCTTTCGGCGCTGTATTACATCCTGCAGGACCCGTTCTGGCGACGCTTTGACGTGACTGAACTCGCTGCACAGTGGTATCCGCTTACGCAATTTGGCACACTTGTCACGTGGCTCTGGGAAGTGACCGCTCCGCTTCTACTGTTGGCATTCTATTTCCGCGCCACACGAAACCGCAAAGGTCGCCTTCGTTGGCTCTTCAACAAAACAGACTTCCGCCTCTGGTGGGCCATCATCGGCATCGCCTTCCATTTCGGCATCCATCTTCTCATGCGCGTAGGGCCGTTTTCGTGGATCACGCTTTCTTACTATCCCGCACTTTGGAGCGCCCGTGAGTGGAGAAAAAGGAAACCACGAAAGGACGCGAAATAGCGCGAAATTTGGCTCCGCCAAAGATGAATCGTGACCTCCGGGCACGACGGACTACCTCGCGCGCGAAACGCGGAAGAATCTTCCGGGTTCTTTTGACGCAGTAGCTTCAGGGACGCCCCTCTTCATATCGGCTATCACCGTTTTCGTTGAGTCTCGCCATCGCCAGCACTCATGCGAAACTTTCGGCCAATCCGGAAAAATCAAGACTAACAGGAGTCAACTCTCGATCACAAACTTTGGTGACTGCGAGAGGAACTCCTTCGGATTCTCTAGGATCACCTTGTCGATCAACGCCTGTGGATGCTTCCGTTTGCGCATTTCCAAGGCGCACTTGATCACCGCCAGCGGATCGGAAATGCCCCAATCGCAGGCTGAATTCATCCAGATGCGCTCGTTGCCGAAGGTCTCAAGGATGTCGATGGCTCGGGCGGGCGTGCACTTCGATTCCGGGTAAAGCGTCATCCCCGCCCAAAATCCTGCGTCGAGAACAATTCCCGCGGTGTGTTCTTCCACGTGATCAACAATCGTCGTCGCAGGATCGACTCCCGCATTCTTCAGCGCATCAACGATTAACCGCGTCCCTTTCAATTTATCTTCAAGGTGCGGCGTGTGAATGAGAATGGGAAGCTCGTACTTTAATGCGATTTCCACGTGTTCCTCGAAAATCGCGAGTTCATTCTTCGTGTTCTTGTTCAGCCCGATCTCGCCAATCCCCAGCACATTTGGCTTGTCGAGAAAGTCCGGGATAATCGACATGACCTCCCGCGCAAACACAGCATCCTCTGCTTCCTTCGGATTGATGCAAAGCCACGTGAAGTGCGGAATCCCAAACTTCTTGGCCCGCGCCGGCTCATACTCGGTGAGCTGACGGTAGTAATCGTAGAACCCCTGCACGGAAGCGCGATCATACCCCGCCCAAAACGCAGGCTCGCACAACGCCACACACCCCGCTTGCGCGATCGTCTCGTAGTCCGCCGTCGTCCGGCTGACCATGTGGGCGTGCGGCTCGATGTAATTCATTGCGAGTCGGTCGGGGCTCCGAAGGCAAACTGAATGGTCGCCGCTTCGACAGGCTCGTCAGAGTGATCAGAGAGCGATTCGAGAACACTTTGTGCGCGCGATTTTCCCTCAGCAGGCGACTGCATCGCTTCCATCGCTTTCAGAAACGCCGGATGGCGGAAGTCGGCGTCGCCGTCGTGGCGATCCACGCGGTCCAAAAATGCGGCGATATCAATGAGCTTGTATCTCGCATCCATGAAATAGAGATCGAGAATTTCTTTCTTGGTGGGCATTTCAGTTAGTTCGGAAGACCGATCTTACAATACGGCGGGTAATCGAATTTGTCGCCATCGAGTCGCGGGTCGCTGTGGGCCTTCAACTCGCTCATCAACTGCTCATGCAGCTTCTTCCGGACTTCCGCGTAGTCCGCTTCTTCGGCGACATTCACGATTTGGTGCGGGTCCTTCTTGAGATCGAAAAGCTCAACCGCGTCCCGCTTTCCGAAACCAAGCTCCCACTCCTTCGCATACTCCGGATTGTCCCGGTTTTGCAGTATCCATGTGCGAGTCGGTCCGGCATCGACGTCACCATAGGTGAGTCGTGTGTTCTCATTGATCTCTTCCCACGTCGGAGGATTCTCAGACGCGAGGGCAAGCGGGCCACCCATCGGCAAGCGATCTGGTTTTAAATTCAGGACATAAAGAAAATCTTCCGTTCTCAACGCCCGCACCGGATAGGGCAAATTCAATTCGCGCGCACCATCGACATGCACCTCGCGCCCTATGAGGGCCCAATCACGAAGGTTCCCGTGATCGCCATCGGCCAACGCAGGAAGCAGGTTCTGGCCGTTCATGCTTTCGACCTCAGGCAAGCCTGCCGCCGCGACAAAAGTCGGCGCCACATCCGTGAGCGAGATGGGTTTTGAAATCACCTGCCCCGCCTTGATCTTGCCCGGCCAACGCGCCGCAAACAGGACCCGGGCCCCGAAGTCGTACACATTCGTTTTACCACGCGGAAACCCGGGAGCGCCGTGATCGCCGGAAACCACGATCAGCGTGTTGTCTAATTCGCCAATCTTCTTCAATTCCTCGACCAGAATCTCGCAGCACTTGTCGAAAGCCATCCCCTCACCCATGTAGTCGGCGAGGTCTTCGCGGATCTCGTGCACGTCCGGAAGGAATGGCGGCATTTTCCCCTTCAGGTCATCGGGGTCGAGCCCCCACAATTCTTTCCCCGATCCTTTGATCCATTTCCGGTGGGGATTGGTCGGATGAAACGAATAGAGAAACGGCTGCCCTTCTTTCCGGCTTTTGAGAAAGTTGGCGAAGTTTTTCCGGCACTCTTCGTACAATGCTTCTTTGGCTGCGGCAAAATCCTTCTCTTCATAAACGGTCTGTGAGAATTTATTCACCTTGCGACCCGCCTTGTTGTAGGCCTCGCCGAATTGCTTATTCATAACGTGATCCTTGTGCGTGAGACCAACATGGTATCCCGCCTTCGCAAGCAACTTCCCGTAGCCCTCAACCTCGTTCCACGGATCCAACTCCTCATCGCCATACCATTTGTGATGAAGCTGCGAGCAGGAGCCGTTGCGGAAAAAGTGACGACCCGAAACCATCGCGGCACGTGAGGGCGTGCAAGACGGCGCGGAGACAAACGCATTCAGCCCGAGCGCCCCCTCCTTCGCCACCCAGTCGAAAAATGGCGTCGAGACAATGTCGTTCGGTGAGGGATTTTCAGGATCGGCGTAAGCCGAGGCGTAGCGGCCGAGATCATCGGCGAAAAGCATGAGAATGTTCGGGCGTTCAGCGCCGAAAGAGGCCAGCGGTAGTGCGGCCAACAACAGACAGAGCAGGGATTTTTTCATGTGGACCTCGATTAACCACCAAAGGCCCGCAAATCTAAAGCAGAATTGCGAGATCGGCGGCTTCGGTCTACCGATCTCCATGTCGAACTACCTCAACAATCTCTTCTCCCTCGAGGGCCAGACCGCACTCGTTATTGGCGGAACCGGCGAACTTTGCGGGGCCATGGCCGAGGGGCTGGCGGGTGCTGGTGCCGAAGTCATCCTCGTCGGACGCAGTGAAGAGAAGGCCGCGGCGCGACTGGCGAAAATCGAAGAATCCGGTGGCAAAGGCTACTTCCTCGCCGCCGATGTCGGATCTCGGGAAAGCCTGGAGAAGTTGCTCGCCGATGCGACCGCCAAGTCCGGCCAGATCGACATCCTCGTCAACGGTGCGGGCGCAAACTCCGCCACTCCGTTCTTCGACATTCCCGAAGATGAGTTTCAACAGATCCTCGATGTGAACTTGAAAGCCGTCTTCGACGCGTCGCAGATCTTTGGAAAGTACTTCATCGATTCGAACATCCCCGCCTCCATCATCAACGTCGGTTCCATGTCCGGTCTCGTTCCACTCTCCCGCGTCTTTACTTATTCATTGACGAAAGCCGCCGTCCACAGCTTGAGTAAAAACCTCGCCCGCGAATGGGCTCCACATAACATCCGCGTGAACACTCTCGTTCCCGGTTTCTTTCCCGCCGAGCAGAACAAGAAAATTCTCAAACCCGATCGCGTCGAAAAAATCATGGGGCACACCCCGATGGCTCGTTTCGGCGAAGCGCCTGAACTAATCGGAGCCACTTTACTCCTCGCTTCGAATCAAGCCGGCGGTTTCATCACCGGCCACGAAATGATCGTTGACGGCGGATTCTCTTCCATGACGATTTGATGCGTCGATGATTGGCATTCAGAGTTATCTACTGAACCAACACACACGATGAAGACCGTTCTCGCCCTCCTCGCCATCGCCGCGCTCCTCGCTTGCGGAACCTCCTGCAGCTCGACCAGCGCTTCGGGAAACTCCTACACCTACTCCGCCTCGAAGATTGGCAAATCCCGAACCATCTCGGCCGCCTCCGTCGATGGGCGCTTCGTCATTCTCGACGATGGATCGATTTGGAACATCAGCTGGAGCGATGCCCGCAACGTCTCCCGATGGCGCTCCGGCCAAACCGTTTCCGTCTCCCCGAGTTCCAGCTCGAACTTCCCTTACATCCTCAATCACCAGAACGGCGCCAGCGTTTCAGCAAGGCACGGGAAGAAATTGGACTGAGTCCCGAGAGCGCGAAAATGATCGCCGGTTTTGCCGGAAGATTCGAATCCGCCCCAAATCGCTGGAAGATCGTTCATTCACCCCTTGACGGCGGGAGATAAATCGCAGCACGGGTATTATTCCTGTCCGCCAATCGCGAACAAAAAAACCCTCTGTCTCGCCGACTCGAAAACCGGTGGCGGCTCAGCCGCGAGCAACAACCTCGTCATGCGAACCTTCATTTTCCTTCTCTGCTTCCTACAGCTCAACGCCACGGCTTACTCGGCAGAGGAAAAACCATTGGTTTGGATCTACACCGACCTGACAGACCCGTCTCTTCCCGGCAAGAACAAGGAAGGCACCATCAATGATCCGGACGACGTCTCCGCTATGGCTGGCTACCTGCTTATGGCGAATGAATTCAAGACGCTTAGCATTGTTGTTGCCAGCACCCACCGACAAGAGCATGCAACCACTCCGGACCAGGGAGTTTGGGCGCGGGAGACTTTTGGTCACGCCTACAGGGTCGGCCTTCCGGGACTGCAAAAAGACATCGGCGGTTATCCCGAAACCATTCACTTTCATCAATCCTGCATCAAAGAATCCGCGGAACGGTTCCAACCCGACGAGAAGTATGCGTCCCTCGAAAACTACGACACAGTCCAACTCCTTCTTGATCAGTTGGAGAAAACAGAGGAAAAAATCAACGTTCTTTGCTGGGGCTCGTTGACCGAACCGGCAATCCTTGTTCAACACCTTCTTACTCACGACCAAAAAGAGTTACTCGGAAAATTTCGGATCATCGCCCATTGGACAAACAGCCCCTTCCATCAAGGAACCCCGGAACATCCGGAAAAAGTTGCCAACTGTAGCGAAGACGCAAAGGCCTGCGCCTTTCTCAAGGAATCCGCCCTCGAAGGACTGATCGAATACCGGGAATGCGGCGCGATAGGACAACACGGAATCGTCAGCGGAGCGCCCCGTGGAACCGATTTCTTTGATCAGTTCAAGACGAGTAAGCTTGGCACTTTGTTCGCGGAGGGTAAGTTCGTCTTTCAAAAAGTGGACCACTCCGACTCCGCGACTTACTGGACGTTACTTCCCGGCTGGGGCGTCGATCTAGAGGACATCCTCCCCAACGGCAGCAATCCTCCCGAGGTCGAAAAGCGCAATGAACAAGCATTCAAAGACCACTCCCACCGCATTCACGCCGAACTCCTTCGCCGGTCACGCGCCGCTTCGCTAACTGCCAACTAACTTCCATGCCTACTCGCCGTAAAATTCTCTGCATTCCAATCCTACTGGCGATAGCTAGCGCTTCCATCGCCGAACCTCCCGCTTCCAACAACCCGCTCCAACTCGGCGGAGAAAACTTTTACGGCGCCGATCCCTCCGTCGTCATCGCCGATGATGGTCGACTCTTTCTCTTCCCCACCACGGACAACCGCGACTGGGAAAAGCAATTCGGCTGGTCTTGTTACTCGACAGACGATCTCGTCAATTGGACCGACCACGGCGTTATTTTTTCCAACGAAGACTCCGCTTGGGGAACCCATAAGGCGTGGGCCCCGGACATCACGAAGCGCGACGGGAAATACTATTTCTTCTACTACTTCAACAACGGCGGTGCGAAAGTAAAAGGCGTGGGTGTCGCCGTCGCCGACAAGCCCGAAGGTCCCTACACCGAACTTACTCCTGAGCCGCTCGTCCGCGGCCACGACCCCGCCGTCTTCGCCGACGACGACGGTCGCTACTGGCTTTATCTGCAGGATCGCGTCGCGGAGCTAGGCGACGACATGAAGTCGCTCAAGAAGCCGATGCAAAACCTCAATCTCGAATACCGGCCAGAGAAGTTCGAGGCCGCCTATGTCTTCAAGCGAGAAGACATCTATTACTTCACCATCGCTCGCGGCTGGAATAATCTCATTTATTACACCGGGAAAAGTCCAACCGGTCCTTTCGAGTTTCGCGGCGAGTTCTTCAAACCTTACGGCGGAAACAATCACCACTCGATCCTCAAATACAAAGGGGAGTGGATTATTCTCTACCACGAATGGGTCAAAGACGACCCCGTGCACCAGCGCCAAATCCGTGCGGAGTATCTGCACTTCAACGACGACGGCACAATCCGCATGGTCGAACCGACTGAGGAGGGCGTCAGTTTCATCAATGATACTGCGCCAGCAAAGAATGATGCCGCCGCCGCGATTAAAGCCCACAACCGTCCCGTACATCTGCTCCCCGACGAATGGATGCGGGATCCGTTTATCCATCTCCACAAGGATGGTTGGTATTACCTGACCGGCACACGACTCGATCACACCGAAGGCGGCGTGCAAGGCATTCAAATCTGGCGAAGCCGTGACCTCGTGGATTGGAAACCGGTCGGAGTCCCTTGGACGTTCGACGGCTCTTCATGGATTCGCGAAGTCCCGCCACGACCCGGCGACACAAGGCCGAATCAGTTCTTGCTCTGGGCACCCGAGCTTCATTTCGCCAACGACCGGTGGGTCGCCATGCACACAACCAACCGCCGCCGCGCCAATCTTCTCGTTTCGGATGGACAGGGCATTGCAGGACCGTTCACCGAACCGATGGGTCCCAACTTTGGTCATCGTCACGACCCTTCGCTCTTCATCGACGACGACGGCACGCAATGGCTCGTGTGGGCCTGCACTAGAATCGCGAAACTAAAGGACGACTTCTCGGGTTTTGATGGCGATGAGATTTCCATCGGCCCTTCCGACCGAAAGATGGGGCACGAAGGCGCCTATATCGTGAAGATCGGCGAAAAATACATCCTCTTCGGAACGGCTTGGAGCATGGACAGCCTACGACAAGGCACTTACAACATGTATTACTGCACCGCCGATAAGATCACCGGTCTTTACAGCGAGCGGCGGTTCGCCGGGCGATTCTGCGGCCACGGCACTCCTTTTCAGGATAAAGACGGACGCTGGTGGACGACGGCGTTTCTGAACGGCGAATATGAGCCGGATCCTAACAAAGGCCAAAATATCGTCGATGAAAAGCGCGCATGGACCGCCAATCCACGGGGCCTGACCCTCGTCCCGCTCGACGTCAAAATCGCAAACGATGGCGACGTCTTCATCCGCGCAAAATCTGACCTCTACGCCAATCCCGGGCCGGAAGAGGTCCAGAAATTTTCGCTAAAGGGAGGAGAGCCTCGCAAACTCGCCACGGCCAAAAAAAAACAAATTCAAACTCCCGATAAACACACCCCTCTCTCCACCGCCGAAAAAAAGTCACTCGTAAAGTCCCACGACGAAGCGTTCGAAACGCTCGACGAGAAAGTTCGCGATCCGTTTATCCATCGCGGCCCGGATGGGAAATTCTACCTCACTGGCACAACGGCGGGAAGCCATTGGGGAGATACGATCGGCATTCGCGTGTGGCGCTCCAATGACCTCGCGGAATGGGAAGACTTGGGCTTCGTCTGGGACTTGCACCAAGATGGTAAGGCCCAACCAAGCTGGCACCACGACCGCGAGCCCAAGCCCGGAATCAAAAACGGCCTCGCTGTCTGGGCGCCGGAAATTCACTATCTCAACGGAACTTGGTGGATTCCGCATTCACTCAACGTATCCGGCCACGGGCTTTTGAAGAGCACGAGTGGAGAAGTCGAAGGCCCCTACACCGCGCTACCTCCCGTCGCGGCGAAAGGCGGAATCGACGCCCACTTATTCCAGGAGGGAGACCGCACTTGGTATCTTTGGGGAGCCGATAACCTCCTTCCGGTTGATCAGAAATTTCAACCAACAGCAACCAAGCCCTTAAAAATCAAACCTACAGGAAAACATGCGCTTGGCTACGAAGGCATTCTTCTTCATAAGTTAGGAGAAAAATACTTACTGATCGCATCGGGCCGGTATGGATATGAGACGACAGACAGTTATGACCTATATTACTGCGTCGGAAATAGCCTAGAAGGCTCCTACGGAGAACGCCGCATGGCCGTCAAGAACGCCGGGCACGGTAACTTGTTTCAAGACAACCAAGGCCGATGGTGGTGCACCGCATTCGATCACGAATTTATCACCAGCCCGAATCGCTGGACCGTCTGGCTCATTCCCGTCGAGATAGAAGACACTGGCGACGACCTCTTGATTCATGTCAAAGACGAACGCTTTCGTCCGACCTCCCTCGACCGGAAGGAAGTGGCGACGTTCTCCAAAAACGGTCCTCCTCCCGGTCGCGAAGGGAAAAAGCCCTGGGACCGCTAACACCCTACTTCCACCATGAAAGTTCTCCTCACCATCACTCTCGCGTTCATCGCGATCCCTGACGCCGCAGCTGAGACAAAGCGTCCGAACGTCGTTCTCATCATCACTGACGACCAGAACGACTATGCGCTCGCGGAAAGTGGCGTCCAAGTCATCACGCCCCACCTCGACAAACTCAAATCGCAGTCCATCGAGTTCGAACGCGCCTATTGCGCCTCGCCCGTCTGCGGCCCCTCGCGGGCTTCCCTCTTTTCCGGCCTCTACCCGCACAACACTGGCGCCTATTTCAACGGAGCTGATCCGTGGCTATACTCGGAAGCACTGGGCAAAGCAGAATCGCTCCCCGAGCTATTCCGTCGCGGCGATTACCACACATGGGGAATGGGAAAACTCTACCACGCGAAGCTGCCCGAAGATCGAGAGAAGAAACAATGGGATAACAAGGCATCCGCCCAAGGCGGTTTCGCCCCCTTCCCGGAAGAGGAATTCCAGTTCTCCGGAAAATTTTTCTCCGTCAAGGAATGGGACGGCCCCGACACGGACTTTCCCGACGTGAAAAGCGCGAACGCCGCCGTTGAATTCCTAAACAGTTACCAAGGGGAAAAACCCTTCTTCCTCTGCTACGGCCTCTGGCGCCCGCACAATCCATGGACAGCCCCGCGCCGGTTTTTCGACCTCTACGATCCGCAGGAAATCGCCTTTCCCCCGCCGGGCTACCGCGCGGACGACATGGCTGACGTTCCGCCCGATGGAAAAACTCTGGCTGCCATCTTCGGAAACCGCTGGAATAAATTCGGCGACACAAACAAGGAAGCATGGCGTCGCATCATGCACGGCTACCTCGCCTGCACCTCCTTTGCCGATTGGAATGTCGGGCGCGTCATGCAAGCGCTCGATGAAAGCGGCCACGGCGAAAACACGATCATCCTTTTCACCGCCGACAACGGCTACCATCTCGGCGAAAAACATCACTACGGAAAATCCACCCTTTGGGAAAAATCCGCTCGCGTTCCCCTCTTCGCTCGACTTCCCGGCAATCACAACAGCGGAACCGTCTGCAAGAGTCCCGTTGGACTCATCGACCTCTTCCCCACTTTGCAGATGACGTGCTCATTGCCTGCCACTCCGCAAACTCTCGACGGCCATGACCTTTCTCCCCTTCTCGAAAATCCCAAAGCCAGCTGGCCGCATCCTGCCATCACGACCTACGGCGAAGGCCGCTTCTCACTTCGGACAACCGATTGGCGTTACATCCGCTACCCCGACGGCCGGGAAGAACTCTTCGATCATCGAAACGATCCTAACGAGTTCACCAATCTAGCGGATGATCCCGCGACCGAGAAATTAAGAGCCGACTTTATCAAAAAACTGCCCGAAAAATGGCACCCCTCCCTAGGCGGCCGCAAAGGCTAAGAACGCTCCTCCCCGGCGGACCGCGGACGTCCACGTCCGCTCACCCACCCCGGCGCCTAGCGCCGCACTTCCAGACAACGCCACACGCTAAGTGTAAAAACCTTGCTCCCTCCGATCAGAGGATCGATGCGGATGCAGA